>JAKFES010000285.1:0-48502 GCA_036675585.1 Burkholderiaceae bacterium | reverse complement strand
CGCACGCTGCGTAATGGGCGATGACGTCCTCGAACGACAGCGAGCGGTAGAAGTAGCGCACCGGGACCCACTCAAGCGTCGAGAAGCGGCCGTTGATGCGCCCGACGATCCGGTCCACTTCGACGCGACCGTCCGTACGGCGATGACGCAGTCGCTCGAAACGCTGCGGCCCGACGCCGGCCTGCCGGCGCTGCGCGCCGTGCTCGACCGCGGGCTGGTCGCGATCATCGCCGACGACGAGCGCTTCCACGGGCTCGTCACCCGCTTCGACTTCCTCAACCATCTGCGCAGGACTTTTTCGTGAGCCAGGACAACACTCCGACGCGTCGCGCCTTCGGCACCCGCGCCATCCACGCGGGTCAGGAACCCGACCCCTCGACCGGCGCCATCATGCAGCCCATCTACGCGAACTCGACCTACGTACAGGCGAGCCCGGGCGTGCACAAGGGCCTCGATTACGGCCGTTCGCACAACCCGACGCGCTTCGCGCTCGAGCGCTGCATCGCCGACCTCGAAAGCGGCAGCCGCGGGTTCGCGTTCGCTTCGGGACTGGCGGCGATCGCCACGGTGCTCGAACTGCTCGACGCGGGTTCGCACGTCATCGCCGGCGATGACCTCTACGGCGGCACGTACCGGCTGCTCGAGCGCGTGCGCCGCAAGAGCGCCGGGCTGTCGTTCAGCTACGTCGATCTCTCCGATCCGAAGGCGCTCGAAGCCGCGGTCCGGCCCGAAACGAAGATGGTGCTGATCGAGACACCGACGAACCCGCTGCTGCGGCTGGTCGATCTCGAGGCGCTCGCGGCGATCGCGCGCCGGCACGGACTGATCTCGGTCGTCGACAACACGTTCGCGACGCCGTGGGTGCAGCGTCCGCTCGAGCTCGGTTTCGACATCGTCGTGCATTCGACGACCAAGTACCTGAACGGGCACTCGGACATCATCGGCGGCGTGGCGATCGTCGGCGCCGATGCGCGCAACGCCGAGCATGCCGAGCGACTCGCCTTCCTGCAGAACGCGGTCGGCGCGATCGCCGGCCCCTTCGACAGCTTTCTCGCGTTGCGCGGGCTGAAGACGCTCGACGTGCGCATGCAGCGCCACTGCGAGAACGCGCTCGAGCTGGCCGGCTGGCTCGAGCGGCAAGCGGGCGTTCGCCGCGTGCGCTACCCGGGGCTCGCCTCGCATCCGCAGCACGCGCTCGCACAGCGCCAGATGCGCGGATTCGGCGGAATGGTCTCGATCGATCTCGACACCGACCTGGCCGGCACGCGCCGCTTCCTCGAAGCCTGCGAGATCTTCGCGCTCGCCGAGAGCCTGGGCGGCGTGGAGAGCCTGATCGAGCACCCGGCGATCATGACGCACGCAACGATCCCCGCCGAGCAGCGCGCGCGAATCGGCATCGGCGATTCACTGGTGCGCCTGTCGGTCGGCATCGAGAACGTCGAGGACCTTCGCGACGATCTCACGCGCGCGCTCGCCGCGAGCCGGGCTTGAACTTCGCCGCCAGCGTCTCCCGAAAACTCACGGCTCGTCGTCGATCTCCGCGCCCACCTTCAAGCGGGCAGCGGAGCCTTCCAGCGTGCGCACGAGCAGCAGCGCGCACGTTGCCTCGTCGAGCAGCCGCTTGAGCACCTGCGCGCGGCCGGGGGCGAGCGCGCCGTGCCAGCCGAGCGCGAGAACGCTCGCGTCGTGCCGCGCGACCTCGTCGAGCAGTATGCCGGCCGGGTCGCCGCTGCGCAGCCGCACGTCGCGCACGCAATGCGCTTCGCGCTCGCTGCAGCTCGCCAGCCCGCGCGAAACCATCTCGTCGATCCGTCGCGGGAACTCGTGGTGCGCGGCGTCGGCATAGGCGCCGTCCGGCGACTCCCCGATCGACGGCGCGCCATCGCCCGAATGCACGACGACGACTTCGAGATGCAGCGCGGCCGCGAGCCGGACCGCCACTTCGAGCGCACGGTCCGACTGCGCCTCGCCGCTCACGGCGGCGAGGATCGACGTCCACGGCAACGACTCGCGATAGCGAACGGGGAGCAGCAGCACGGGAGCGCGACAGCGCTCGAGCACCGCCTGCGCGACCGACCCGAGCCGCCGCGAGGGGCGCTGCGGCGGCCCGGTCTCTTGCCCGGCCGACTCGCCGCGCGCGCTCATCACGACGAGGCCGACGTGCAGGTCGGCCACCGCATCGAGAATTGCCGCGTCGGCGCTGCTCGCGAGCTGGTGCACGACCAGCCGATCGCGCTGGGCCTCGGGGATGTGCAGCCGCGCAAGCGCGTCGGCCGCCGGCAACGGCTGCGCGGTGGCATGCAGCACGTGCAGCGTCGCACCGAGCGAGCGCGCGAGCCACGATGCGCAGCCCAGGCCCCGCGCCGACTCGACCGAGGCATCGAGCGCGAGCACGATCGAGTCGAAGTCGCTCATGTTCGAACCCTCATGTCCGTACCACTTCCACCGGGTGCGAGTTGCCGCGAACCGCGAGCGCGAGGGCGACGCGTCGCCATCCGGCCGGCAGCCGTGCGGAGGCGCGCGAGTCGGCCTGCGGGCCCGCATCGCCGAAGCGAACGCCGAGAAACCCGAACACGAGCGCCTGCCAGGTTCCGCCCATCGCGGCCGCATGCACGCCGAGCATGCTGTTGTTCATCGCGTTCGACAAGTCGAGCCACAAGCTGGTCTTCCAGTAGCGCTCGGCCTCGTCGACGCGGCCGATGCGCGCGGCGATGGCCGCGTGCACCGCGGGCGACAGGCTGCTGCCGTGGTCGGTCAGCGGCTCGTAATAGCGGTAGTTCGCCTCGACGACTTCGTCGGTGAACGCGTCCGGGAACAGCAGCGGCAACATCAGCACGTCGGCCTGCTTGAGCAGCTTCATCCGGTTGATCCGCTCCCAGTCGAACAGCCGGCTGACCGGCGCGTTGAACCGCTCCTGCGGCGGCAGCGGATAGTCCTCGAGCGCGAAGAACCCCGCGAACTGCTCGATGACACCGTCGGGCCCGGGCTGCGGGCAGAACAGCGAACGCGCGAGCGCGCTCCATTGCGCCGCCTCGCGCTCGTTCTTCGCCAGCCTTCGTGCGAGCCAGGCAGCGCGCTCGAGGTTGTGGCGCGCCATCCAGTTCGTGTAGGCGTTGTCGTTCACGCCATGGTGATACTCGTCGGGCCCGACCACGCCCAGGATGTGATGCTGCCCGTCGCCGGGGGTGACGCGGCTTGCCCAGAAGCGCGCGGTCTCGAACAGGATATCGGCGCCCGGGCCGGCGAGAAACGCTTCGTCGCCGGTCGATTCCCAGTATCGCCAGACCGCGTAGGCGATGTCGGCCGTGACGTGGACCTGCTGCGTGCCGGTGAAGATCGGAATCTCCTTGCCCGCGCTGCGCAGCACGATCTTGGTCGGCGTCACGTCGGCGCCGGTGACCGTGGATTCCCACGCGTAGCATGCGCCGCGATAACCGAGCTCGCGCGCGCGCCGACGCGCGCCCTCGAGCGTGTGGTGCCGATACTGCAGCAGCGTGCGTGCGCGCGCCGGCTCGGTGTGCAGGAAGAACGGCAGCACGAAGATCTCGGTGTCCCAGAACACGTGCCCCTCGTACGCGCGCCCGGTCAGGGTGCGCGCGCCGATCGAGACGCGCGGATCGTCGCCGGCGGGCAGGCGCAGGTGGTAGCTGCCGAAGCGCAGCGCCTGCTCCACCGCGGGTCGATCGGGAACGCGGATGTCGGCCTTCTCCCAGAAACGCGCCCATTCGCCGGCATGCGCGTCGATGCGCGCAGCGAAATCGTTCCAGTCGATCGCATCCAGGTGCGCGAGCGCCGCCGAGCGCGGATCGGGGCCGTCGCGACTCGTGAATACGGACACCAGACGGCGCAGCCGCAGCGGCTCGCGCCGGCAGCGCGAGGCGAGGCAGATCTCGATGCGCGAGTCGCGCGTCGCGTAGCGCACGAGCTCTAGCTCGGGCGTGTTCAGGCATTCGAGCCGCTCGAGGTGCGGGTGTCGGAGCGCCAGCTCCTTTTCCTCCAGCGTCGCGCCGATGGCGACGTCGGCCCAGTGGTTCTCGCGCTCGACGACGGCTTGCTGCAACAGTAGATGCGGGTCGGCGAGCGAGGCAGCGCGCCGCGTGCGGATGAGCGTTCGCCGGCCGCCGGTCGTTTCGTGCAGCGTCTCGATGCGCACTTCGCCGCGCCGCAGATCGAGCGTTCGGCGCAGCTCGCGCCCGTTGGCGCCGGCGAAATCGAGCGGCTCGCCGTCGATCGAGAACGAAAGCCGGAACGGAAACGGCAGCGGAACGAGCTCGGCGTACGGATCGCCGTCCCGCTCGGGTGCGAGGAACTCCATCTCCGAGTACGGCAGGTCGGCGCGCTTGCGGTCGTAGACGCCGGCGACGAACAGGTCGGGCTGCGAGCCAGGCAGCGGAACGTCGAGCGCGCCGCGCACGCCGAGGTAGCCGTTGCCTACCGCGAACAGGCTCTCCATCTGGCTCTCGCGCGCTCGATCGAAACCCTCGGCCTCGATCCGCCAGGCGATCTCCTGCTGGCGCGCGCGGAACGCGCGCTCCAGACGGTCGACGTCGAGCTCGGCGAGATCGGCAACGACGAGGTCGGCGCCGGCGCGCCGCAGCGCATCGGCATTGCCCCCGCGATCGACGCCGACGACCAGCCCGAAACCCCCGCGATGGCCGGCCTGCACACCGGCGACGGCGTCCTCGAAGACGAGTGTGCGGCCCGGCGCCGCGCCGAGCGACTCGGCCGACGCGCAGAACAGGGCGGGATCGGGCTTGCCGCGCAACCCGAGCGCCTCTCCGTCGATGCCGTCGAGCCGCGCATCGAACAGCGACGCGAGACCGGCCGCGGCGAGGATCTCGCGGCCGTGCCGGCTCGACGTGACCACGCCGGTCTTCACGCCCGCGGCACGCAGCGCACGCACCAGCGCGACGGTCGATGCGTAGGTCTCGATGCCCTGCTCGTGAAGCAGCCGCTCGAACAGCGCGTCCTTGCGCTGCGCGATTCCGGCCTCCTCGGCGTCGGTCGCCGCGATGCCGCGCGCGCGCAGGAAGCCGCGCACGCCGTCGATGCGCGGCTTGCCGTCGACGTGCGCGAGATAGTCGACCCGCTCGTCGAAGGGGCGAAACGGCACGTCGCTGCGCGCGCGCAGGAACGCGTCGAACACCTCCTTCCACGCCGCGGCGTGCACGCTCGCCGTGCGCGTGATGACGCCGTCCAGGTCGAGAATCGCGGCCGAGAAGCTCGCTGCGGGCCGGGCCTTTGCCGTGCTCATGGTTCTCCGTTTCCGGGTCGGGACGTCCGGAGGCGCTCACGCAACCCCGATACCCGGGGCGCGCGCGGGTTCGTCGCCGTCGCCTCCGATGCCGCCCGTATACTCGACGCCGGGATTGCCCGTCGCGCAAGGAGGGTCGCCATGGCCGCGCGCTCGATCGCTTCGCTTTCCCTGTCGTTCGGTCTGGTCTCGATCCCGGTCAAGCTGTACTCGGCCACCGAGAGCGCGTCGACCGTCAGCTTCAACCTGCTCACGAAAGACGGCGAGCGGGTGCGCCAGCAATACGTGTCGGCGCGCGATCACCGGATCGTCGAACGCTCGGAGATGATCAAGGGCTACGAATTCGAGAAGGACCGCTTCGTCACGTTCTCGCCCGACGAGCTGAAGGCGCTGCAGGAGAGCCCGAGCCATACGATCGACATCGTCGCGTTCATTCCCGAGCGCGCGGTCGATCCGCTGTATTACGACAAGGCGTATTTCCTGGCGCCCGACAAGCGCGGCGCCAAGCCGTACAACCTGTTGCGCGAAGCGATGCACGAGAGCGGACGCTGCGCGCTCGCCCGCTGGGCGTGGAAGGGCAAGCAGTACGTCGTGCAGGTGCGACCGGCCGAAGACGCGCTCGTGCTCCAGCAACTGCTCTATGCCGACGAGGTGCGCTCTCCGCGCGACCTCGATATCGAGAAGACGCCGGTTTCCGACGCCGAACTCCGGCTCGCGCTGCAGCTGATCGAGCAGATCGCCACCGACACCTACGATCCGAAGAGCTTCGAGGACGAGGAGAAGAAGCGCATCCTCGCCGCCATCGACCAGAAGATCGCGGGCAAGCAGATCGTCGTGCACGAGGAAGCCGAGCCGAGCACCGGCGCGCAGGTGATCGACCTGATGGAAGCGTTGCGCGCGAGCCTGGGGCCTAAAGCGCAAGCGAAACCCGCTGAAGCGCAGACGACCTCCGCGGCGCCCGCCAAGGCGCGCAAGAGCGCCCGGCGCGCACCGCCCGCCGAGGCGCCGCGCGCACGTTCCCGATCGAAGAAGTGAGCGATCGAGCGGTCGAGGCGCCCTATACGCTCAAGAGCATCGAGGCGATGCTCGGCCTCTCGCGCGGCGTCGTCACGCGCCTCGTGCGGGCGGGCTTCGTGACGCCCACGCGCGGGCCGCGCAACGAGCTGCGCTTCTCGTTCCGCGACGTCGTGCTGCTGCGCGCGGCCTACGGGCTGCGCGCGGCGAAGGTTCCGCCGCGCACGATCCTGCGTTCGCTGCGGCAGCTGCGCAAGTCGCTGCCCGCCGAATTGCCGCTGACGGGCCTGCGCATCACCGCGGTCGGCAACACCGTCGCCGTGCGCGACGGCGATGCGCGCTGGGAGCCCGACTCGGGGCAACTGCTGATCGACCTCGACGTCGCCTCGGGCGGCGGGACGGTGTCGGTGCTGCCGCATCGCCGGCGGACACGCACGTCGGCGCAAAGCGCCGACGACTGGTTCGCGCGCGCACAGCGCCTCGAAGGCGACGATCGCCGCGCCGAGGCCGAAGCGGCGTACCGACGTGCGCTGGCGTTGGACCCGGCGCATGCCGACGCGTACCTGAACCTCGGCGCGCTGCTGTCCGAGGCCGGCCGCTCGAGCGAGGCGGTGCAGCTGTACGGCGAAGCGCTGCGGCAACTGCCCGACGTGGCGTCGCTGCACTTCAATCTCGCGGTCGCGCTCGAAGACCTCGGCGACGCGCGCGCCGCGCTCGCCAGCTACGAACGATGCATCGCGCTCGAGCCGCGTTCGGCCGACGCGCATTTCAATGCGGCGCGGCTGCACGACCAGCTCGGCCAGATGCAGCAGGCGCTGCGCCACTTCAGCGCATACCGCCGGCTGCAGCGCTGAGGGGTCCGGTCGCCGACCCTGCCCGACCGGGTCGGCGTCACTGTTTCGCGGCCACCGCGCGCGCCAGTTCGGCCTTGTTCATCTTCGATCGCCCGGACACGCCGAGCGCGCGTGCACGCTCGTACAGTTCGCTGCGCGTGGCACCCAGGTAGTCGACGCCACCGAAGGTCTCGCCCCTGCCTTCGCGCGCCGCCTTGCCGCCCTTCGCGGCCCGCGGGTCCGACGGGCCCTTGTGCGCCTTGGCCACCCAACGGTCGCCCTGCTTCTCGAACGAATGCTTCAGCGACGCGAAGGCGATGCGATGGGCGCGAGCACCCTCGCCGTATTCCTTCACGGCGTGGTCGTGCGTTTTCGCCCATGTCCGCTGCGCGGCGAGCGGCGAGCGTTTCAGCGTGCGGGGAAGCTTCTCTCGTCCCGGCATGATCGGCCTCCTGATCGTGCAGGCAGGCATTCAAACGAGATGCCCGCCGGCGGTTGCACCGCGTCTTGCATCGTCCGGGCATTCGTAGGATGCTCGTTTCCGACCGCGCCTTGCAGCAACCCACCGAAGGAGACAGACATGAGGCTCTCTTCGAAGCGCGCCGTCCCCCTCGTCTTGTCGGCGATCGCCCTCGCCCTGTCGACCGCGCTCGCGCCGCTGCCCGCGGCGCACGCCGACGAAACCTGCAACTCGCCGTACATGTCCCGCCTGATCAAGGGCCAGGAAGACTACCTGCACGTCTGGACGCTCGGCGTCGACGGCCTGGGCGACGGCAACGACAAGCTCGTCACGATCGACGTGCGCCCGGGCAGCGCGACCTTCGGCAAGGTCGTCCACACGCTGTCGGTCGACGGACGCGGCGAGGCGCACCACATGGGCTTCACCGACGATCGCCGCTTCCTGTGGGCCGGTCGCCTCGACGACAACCGCATCTTCGTCTTCGACGTCGGAACCGATCCGGCGCAGCCGAAACTGGTTCGCACGATCGCCGATTTCGCCGAGAAGACCGGGTACGTCGGCCCGCACACGTTCTACGCGATGCCCGGGCGCATGCTCGTGCAGGGCCTGTCCAACGCGAAGGACCACGGCGGCGTGACCGGCATCGCGGTCTACAACAACCAGGGCGGTCTCGTCTCGAAACACGACATGCCGCGTGCGGCCGCCGACATCGGCGGCGGCGACGGATACGGCTACGACATCGGCATCAATCCGCAGAAGAACGTGATGCTCACGTCGAGCTTCACCGGCTGGACGAACTACATGATGGACCTCGGCACGCTGGTGAAGGACGCCGAGGCGATGAAGAAGTTCGGCCACACGATGGCGCTGTGGGACGTCAAGGCGATGCGGCCCACGAAGGTCTTCGAGGTGCCGGGTGCGCCGCTGGAGATCCGCTGGTCGCTCGCCGAGGGCGACAACTGGGCGATCACGGCGAGCGCGCTGACGTCGAAGCTGTGGCTCGTGCGGCAGGACGCGGCCGGCCAATGGCAGGCGCGTGAAGTCGCGACGATCGGCGAACCCGAGAAGATCCCGCTGCCCGTCGACATCTCGATCCGCGCCGACGGCAAGGGCCTGTGGGTGAACACCTTCATGGACGGCAAGACGCGCTACTTCGACCTCACCGACCCCGAACACCCGAAGCAGACCTACGAGAAGGTCACCGGCAAGCAGGTGAACATGGTGTCGCAAAGCTGGGACGGCAAGCGTGTCTACATCACGTCGTCGCTGCTCGCGAACTGGGACAAGAAAGGCGACGACGACGAGCAGTTCCTGCGCGCCTTCACGTGGGACGGAACCGAGCTAAAGCCCGTGTTCGAGGTCGACTTCCGCAAGGAAAAGCTCGGGCGCGCGCACCACATGAAGTTCTCGGCCCGCTCGGCGACGGCGGCGCTGCCGGCGAGTAGCGGAGCGCTGGCTGCCGCGCCGCGTTGATGGCGCGGCTCGCGCCGGCTGCGCTGGCCGCGCTGCTCGCCGCGGCGGCGGTCGCGCACGGCCAGGTCGCGACGGCGCCGAAGCAGGACTTCGTCGCCAACGCGCCGGGCACCTATTCGCTGCCCGCGATCCAGCCGGCCGGCGACGGCTGGGTGCTCGAGCGCAATACGATTCCGCGCCGGCTCGCACGCTACACGCATGGCAAGGTCACGCTGCTGTCGTTCGTCTACACGTACTGCGTCGACCCGATCGGCTGTCCGCTCGCGTACTCGGTCTTCGTCGACGTGCGCCGGCGCGTGGCGGCCGAACCGGACCTGCGCGACAGCGTGCGCTTCGTTTCGCTCTCGTTCGACCCGACGCACGACACGCCGCAGGCGATGCAGCACTACGGCGGCGAATTCGCGCGCGCCGAAGAACCGCGCTGGCACTTCCTCACGACGCCTTCGATGCGCTTCCTGCAGCCGATCCTCGACGCCTACGGCCAGGACGTCGAGGTCGAGCGTGATGCGAGCGGCGCGCCGACGCGTGCCGTCACCCACCTGCTCAAGGTGTTCCTGATCGACCCGCACGGCCGCGCGCGCGAGATCTACGGCACTGCTTTCCTGCATCCCGAAGTCGTCTTCAACGACATCCGCACGATCGCGCTCGAGGCGCACCCCGCGGCCGCTCGGGCCGAGCCGTCCCGCACGGCACCGCAGGCGGCGCCCGACGCGCAGCGCGGCCTGCCCGCGCTGCGCCTGCCGGCGGGCGTCGTCGGCGAGCGCGAACGCATCGACCTGGGGCGCAAGCTGTTCTTCGATCGTCGGCTCTCGGCGAACGGGACGATGTCGTGCGCGATGTGCCACGTTCCCGAACAGGCATTCGCCTCGAACGCTTCGCGACGGGCCGTGGGCATCGCGGGCAAGAGCCTGCGCCGCAACGCGCCTTCGCTGCTCGACGTCGCGTGGCGAACCGCGCTGTTCCACGACGGGCGCGAATCGTCGCTCGTCGAGCAGGCGTGGCAACCGATCCTGCATCCCGACGAGATGGGCAACCGATCGGTCGACGACGTGCTCGCGCGGATCCGCTCCTTCGACGACTACGCGGGGCGCTTCGAGCGCGCCTTCGGCGGCGACGGTGCATCGCGCGAGAACGTCGGCGCGGCGCTCGCCGCGTACGAGTCGTCGCTGGTGTCGGCCGATTCACGCTTCGATCGCTGGCGTTTCGGCGCAGACGCCTCGGCGTTGACCGATCTCGAGCAGCGCGGCTTCGCGGTGTTCTCGGGCAAGGGACAGTGCGCAACGTGCCACCGCATCGACGAACGCTTCGCGCTGCTCTCCGACGGTCGGTACCACGTCACGGGTGCCGGCTTCGCAGCGCCCGACGTCCAGCGCTTCGTCGTCCCGCTCGCGCCCGGTGTGCACACGGTGCTCGAAGCACGCGATCTCGCGTCGTTCTCGAGCGACGAAGCGCCCGATCCCGGTCGTTTCGAAGTCACCGGAGACCCGGCCGATCGCCATGCGTTCCGCACCCCGATGCTGCGCGACGTCGCGCGCTCCGCGCCGTACATGCACGACGGCTCGCTCGCCACGCTCGAGGCGGTCGTCGAGTTCTACGACCGCGGCGGCGGCGCGGCACCGAACCGCAGCGCGCTGCTGCGTCCGCTCGGGCTGCATGCCGACGAGAAACGCGCGCTGACGGCTTTCCTGCGCACGCTCGACGGTGCCGACGACGGCAGCGGACATCGAAGCGCCGGCGCGAACCGGTGACGGCTACGCGCGGCCCGCTCGCTCGGAACCCAGCACGCGATCGAGCAGCGGCTGCATCAACGCCCGCACGTCCACGCGCGCACCGACGTGCGCGAGCGTGAAGAACGACCCGACGAGCTTGCGGTGCAGGAACATCGTCTGCGCCGGCGGCACGCGCAGCAACCCCTGGCGCAGGCCGATGTCCACGCCCAGCGTGCGGGCGCGCGACGGCAGGTCCGAGGCGGCGAAATCATAGCGGCCGCGGTGGCGCAGCGGCTCGCACACGAGCAGGATCAGGTCGACGGTGGCCTCGACCCGCTCGGGCGGATCGTCGGTGGCCGCATAGCCGATCTCGATCGCGCGAAGCGCCACTTCCCGGCGATCGCCCTGCATCGCGGCACGCGTGATCCGCGCGTACTCGAGCACGAACGCTTCGTCGAAACGCGTGGTCGCGCCGAAATCGAGCAGGACGACGCGACCCGTTTCGGGCTGCCACAGATAGTTCGCGAAGTTCGGGTCGGTCTGCATCGTGTGGAACTCGAACAGCTCGCGAAACATCAGCCGCTCGAGCAGCGTGCCGACGGCGTCGCGCGTCGCCTGCCGCACACCGGGCGCCGAGAGCGTTTCGAGCGGCTCGCCGGCCACGTAGTCCATCGCGAGGACGCGCGCGGTGGTCAAGTCTCGATGCGCGCGCGGAACGAGCAACCCCGGTTCGTCGGCGACCAGCGACGCGAAGCGTTCGAGCGACGCGGCTTCGGCCAGATAGTCCGCCTCGCGGGCGAGTTGCCGCACCGCCTCGGCAGCGAGCGCGCGCAGGTCGGTGCCCGCGGGCACCAGGTTCAACACGCGCAGCACGGCGACGACGTTCCCGATGTCGCCGCGGATCGAACGCGCGACACCCGGGTACTGGACCTTGAGTGCGAGCTCGCGACCGTCGATCGTCCGTGCCCGATGCACCTGGCCGATCGACGCGGCCGCGATCGGCTCCTCGTCGAAGCGCTCGAAACGCGCCTGCCAGCCCCGTCCGTACTCGCGGCCGAGCACGCGACGCAGCTGCGTCACCGGCATCGGCACGGCCTGCGCGCGCAGGATCGCGAGCGCCTGTGCGAACTCGGGCGGCAGCAGGTCGGCGCCCTGCAGCGACATCAGTTGCCCGAGCTTCATCGCACCCCCGCGCAGCCGGGCGAGCCGGGCCGCGAGGCGACGCGCATTGTCGACCGAGAGGAACGCGCTGGCCGGCGTGCGACCGCGCACGTCACCGCGATCGGCCCACAAGCGCCGAACGCCCTCGGCGAGGCCGCCGATCGCGATCTCGCCCGCCGCGATCGCCACATTCGCCAGGCGCCCGATGCGCGTGTACGGAACGCGCGCCGGCGCCGCTCGCTGCCGCGTCGGCTCGCGCCGCGAGGTCTTCGGGGGCGCAATGCGACGAGCCGGGCCCGTCGTCACGGTCGCGACGCAGCGATGATTCGCGTGAGGGCCAGGTTACGGTCGCGGTGCTTCTCGCCGGGGTCTGCGCGCATGATTTCCCTCCGCATGCCGTCTGCGCCCTCATCATGACGCAACGCCGGCGCGTACCGGCGCCGCCCCGGTGCCGCGCATCGGCGCCGCCGGGAAATGCTGCGCCACATCATGATTTCCCGCTGCGCCGCACCTATCATGAGCCGTCGCCCGGACAGGCCGCAGCGCCTGTCTCAGGGGGCGCCCGCATCACCCGGGGCGAGCAGCGTGCAGTACCGCAGTCGCGCAGTCGTCTTTGCGGCGATCCGAAAGGGTCGGGCGCAGCTTCGCCCGAACGCACAGCGTGCCGCTTCGCACCCGTCCGTGCGGCCTGCCGCGGCCGCGGCCGCCGCGTCCGCGCATCCGGCCCTCCGAAGGAGACCCCGATCATGGCCACGCCGGTCTTCCAGCGCCTGTCGCTCGACCAGTTCTCGCAACTGCTCGCCCGCTTTCCGTTCACGCGCCGGGTCAATGCGGTGCACATGCATCACACCCGGCGCCCGGCGCGGCGCGAGTTCCGCGGTCACGAGACGATCGTCTCGATGTGGCGCTTCGACACACAGCAGCAAGGCTGGCGCGACATTGCACAGCACCTGACGATCGACCCCGAAGGTTTCGTCTGGCTCGGGCGCAACTGGAACCTCCCGCCGGTCAGCGCGTCCGGGCACAACGGCAACGCCCATTTCGGCCCGTTCATGTTGGAGATGATCGGCAACTTCGATCGCGGCTGCGACCCCTTCGACGGCCCGCAACGCGAGACCGCGCTCGAAGTCGTGGCGCAGGTGCAGGCCCGGTTCGGGCTGCCCGCCGACTCGCTCGTGTTCCACAACGCGATGTCGAGCCAGTCGTGCCCCGGTAACGCGCTCGACCTCGCACGGATCCTCGACGAGATCGAGCGCCGTTCGGCGGCGCGCGCACGGTCGTCGCGACGCGCACGCGAAGCGCGCGAAGAACCGTTCCCGGACGAATCCGATCACGTCGTGCGCGAGGCGATCGAGGCCTCGAGTCGTATCCCGGCGCAGCCGTTGGAGCCGGGCGACGCCGAGCCGTCGCACGACGAAGACGACGCGCTCGACGTCCTCGACCGTCCGGTTCGTGCACGGCAGGAGCCCGCTGCGGCCCGGGCCTCGTCGTCGCGTATCGAACGCGCCTTCGCGCGCGGCGAAACGATCGGCGCGGAAGCGCTCGCCGCGCTGCGTCCGCATCTCGTCAACCTGAACATGGGACGCTTCTCGAACCGCGGCGAAGTCACGACGACGCAAGCCGACGTCGATGCGATCTTCGAGCAGTCGCTGCCGCGTGCGCTCGAAGCGGCGCGTGCGCAGGCACGCAAGCTGCGCATCGTCTTCTACGCGCACGGGGGACTGGTGTCCGAGTCGAGCGGGCTGCGCGTATGCGCCAAGCACGTCGACTGGTGGAAGCGCAACGACGTGTACCCGATCCACTTCGTCTGGGAAACCGGGCTCTTCGAGACGATCGGTCAACTGCTGACGCGCGCGCGCGAGGGCGCGACGCGGGGCATTGCGCGCGACGTCTGGGACCACACGCTCGACCCGCTGATCGAGGCGGCGGTGCGCACGCTGCAGGGCGCCCGCATCTGGGCCGGAATGAAATCGAGCGCCGAACGCGCGTTCGACGAACCCGGCGGCGGCGGGCACTACGTGGCGAGCCGGCTGAAGACATTCTGCGATGCCCACCGCCGGGAAGTGGAACTGCACGCGGTCGGCCACAGCGCAGGGTCGATCTTTCACTCACACTTTCTCGCCACCGCGCACGACCTGGGTGTCCCGACCTTCGAATCGGCGCAGTTCCTCGCGCCCGCCGTCGCGCTCGACACGTTCCGGCAACGAATCGGCGAGCGCCTGGGAGAGCGCGGCGCGGTGCGCCGGATCACGCTCTTCACGATGCAACGCGACTACGAGCGCGACGACGACTGCGCGGGCGTTTATCACAAGTCCTTGCTGTACCTGGTCTCGAACGCGCTGGAGAGCGAACGTGGCATGCCGTTGCTCGGCCTGGAGGAAAGCCTTCGCGCCGACGATGCCATGAAGCGGCTGTTCGGCCTGGGCAGCGAGTCTTCCGCCGTCGGCGACGTCGTCTGGTCGGTCAGCGCGAGCGATACCGGCGCGTCGGCGAGCAGCGCACGCACGCACGGCGCGTTCGACGACGACGCACCGACGATGAACAGCGTCGCGCGCCGCGTACTCGGCAAGGCCGACGCCGACCCGATCGTCGACTACGCGACTGCACCCGACGTCGTGCGCGCAGCGCGCCCGTGGGTCGACGAGGTCGACTGGCCGACAAGCGGAATCGACGCGCCGCCGCCGGCCGCGCCGTCGGCGGGATACGCGGCGACGACGAGCGCGCAGGCGCCCGGCGTCCCGATGCCGCCCGTCGCCGACCAGCCGATCGCACCGGCGCCGCAGGTGGCCGCACCGCAGTCGAGCGCGACGGCGCCGACGAATGCGGCGGCGCCCGCGAACGCGGCCGGTCCGATGGACGCCGCGGGCGCGTCGACCGGCAACGAGTTCTCCGCGCGGCGCAGTGCGTTGTGCATCGGGATCGACCGGTACCCCGATCCCAGGCATCGGCTGGCCGGTTGCGCCAGCGACGCGCGGATGTGGTCGGAGGCGCTGACGCGACTGGGCTTCGCGACCACGATGCTCACCGATGCGCAGGCGACCCGCGAAGCGATCGATCGTGCGTTGAAGGCACTCGTCGCCGGCGCCCGACCCGGCGATCTCGTCGTCTTCCAGTACTCGGGACACGGCACGCACCTGCCCGATCTCGACACCGACGAGGAGGACCGCGAGGACGAGGCGATCTGCCCGGTGGACTTCGCGTCCGGCGCGCTGTACATCGACGACGACATCGCGCAGGTCATCCGCACGCTTCCCGACGGCGTGGGCATGACGTGCTTCATGGACTGCTGCCACTCGGGCACCAACACGCGCTTCGCGGTCGGCGCACCGAACGGTCCCGCACGTTCGCCCGGCGACGAGCGCAGGCGTTTCGTCGCGCCGACGCCCGAGCTCGTCGCCGCGCACCGTCGTTTCCGCCGTCAGACCGGACGCGCCGCGGACGCTTTCGGCGGTTCGGGAACGGGCGGGCGCAGCCGGATGCGCGACGTCAAGTTCGCCGCGTGCCTCGACGGAGAAGTCGCGTGGGAGAGCGACGGACACGGCGAGTTCACGCTGCGGGCGACGAGCATTCTCGCGGAGGGCATCGACGGCCTGACCAACGAAGGGTTCGTCCGCCGCGTGGGCGACGCCTTCGGTCCCGGCGCCCGGCAGCACCCGATGCTCGATTGCTCCGACGACGCCCGATCGCATGGCCTGCTGCAGCCGCGTGCGCACGGCGCGAGCATCGCCGGACCGCTCCCGGCCCACGGCGGCCTCGACGACGCACTGCTGCTGCAGACGCTGAGCGCGCTGCAGCAGCTCGTCCACCGGCTCGGCGCCCGGTAGCGCACCGATGGGCGACGACCGTGCACTCGCCGCGGCGGCGACCACCGAGGCGGTCGCCGCCACGTCGCAGAGCCGCGACGAAAGCGCGGCGCACACCGACCGCGGTGCACCGGCGCCCGACGTGCCGGTCGCCGCGGACGCGTTCTCGCTCGGCGATGCGCTGCGACGCGCCGCCGTCGCACCGTACCAGCGCACGAAACGCGATCCGCTGTATCGGCCGTTGCGCATCTACACGATCGACCCGTCGGCCGAACGCCTGGAAGGCGCGATCGGCACGATCAACGTGCCGTGGGAGCCGCTGCAGCCGGGTCCGGTCGGCCGCCTCTTCGAAGTCGACCCGCGCGACGGCGATCTCGACACCGCGTACCGGAGCGCCGACCTCGACGATCCGCACGTGCTGATCGCCGACGGCTATGCGCCTTCGCCGTCGGACCCGCGCTTTCACCAGCAGATGGTCTACGCCGTCTGCAGCAACGTGTACGCGGCGTTCCGCAGTGCGCTCGGGCGCAACCCGGGCTGGGGTTTCGGCCACGAAAAGGATGCGGCGAAGCTCGTGCTGCGACCCCACGGCGGCAACGGGCGCAACGCGTTCTACGAGACCGACGGCACGCGCGGCGCGCTGCGCTTCGGCTACTACCGGGCCGACGAGCGACCCACCGACCGCTCGATGCCGCACGAATACGTGTTCACCTGCCTGTCGCACGACATCGTCGCGCACGAAGTCACGCACGCGCTGCTCGACGGGATGCGTGCGAAGCTCGGCATCCCGTCGGGGCCCGACGTCGTCGCCTTCCACGAAGCCTTCGCCGATCTCGTCGCCGTGTTCCAGCATTTCAGCTATCGCGAAGTCGTGTTCCACGCGATCCGCCGCTGCCGCGGTTCGCTCGAGCAGCGCTCTCTGCTCACCGACCTCGCGCAGCAGTTCGGCCACACGACCGGCCAGCGCGGTCCGCTGCGCAGCGCGATCGACGACGAAGCGCGCTATCGCGAGGATCTCGAGCCGCACGCGCTCGGGTCGGTCCTGGTGAGCGCCGTGTTCGCCGCGTTCGCGACGATCTTCCGGCGCAAGACCGAGCGCTACCTGCGCCTGGCCACCGGGGGCAGCGGAGTCCTCGCACCCGGCGAACTGCCGCACGACCTGCAGGAGTTGCTCGCCGAGAAGGCGAGCTCGCTCGCCAGCCAGTTCCTCGCGATCTGCATCCGCGCGATCGACTACTGCCCGCCGGTGGGGCTGACCTTCGGTGATTTCCTGCGTGCCCTGATCACCGCCGATTTCGACCTCGTTCCCGACGACCCGTGGGACTACCGCGGTGCGATGGTCGACGCGTTCCGGCGGCGCAACGTCTTTCCGCGATCGGTGCCGAACCTGTCGCAGGACGCGTTGCTCTGGCACCCGCCTCGCATCGAGCTGCCGCCGATGGCGGGACTTGATTTCGGCAACCTGCGCTTTCGCGGCGACCCCGCGAACGCCGCCGACGAGCACGAGCTGCGTCGACAGGCGTGCGCGCTCGGACGATTCGTGACGCAACCGGCGCATCTCGCGGAGCTGGGCCTGGTCGCGCCCGGCGACGAGAGACTGAACGGCGACCGGGTCGACGCACCGTGCGTCGAGTCGATCCGCAGCGCGCGGCGCGCGGGCCCGGACGGGCAGATCGCTTTCGATCTCGTCGCCGAGGTCACGCAGCTTCGCCACGTCCGGGCTTCGGCCGACGGCCCGGCGTTCTCCTATCCGGGCGGTGCGACGATCCTCCTCGGGCCCGACGGCGACGTCCGCTACGCGATCCTCAAGAGCGTGGTCGGCGCGGGGCGGCTCGAGCGGCGCCGCGCCTTCCTCCGAAGCCCGGTCGGTGCGCGATTCTGGTCGATCGTCGACGACGAATACCGGCGCACCGACGGCTATTTCCGCGCGATGCACGCGGCGCGGTGACCCGCACCCGGTCCGCACGCGCGGTGCGGCAGCCGCGTCACATGTGCGCCGGCAGGAAGGTCGCGATCGCCGGGAACGCGACGAGGACGACGAGCCGGACGATGTCGGTGACGACGAAGGGCGCGACGCCGAGGAAGATCGTCGACAGCTTGACGTCGCGCACGACGCTCTTGATCACGAAGACGTTCATCCCGACGGGCGGGTGGATCAGCCCGAGCTCCACGGTGACGACGACGATCACGCCGAACCAGATCGGGTCGAAACCGAGCTGCACGATCACCGGAAAGACGATCGGCACCGTCAGGATGATCATCGCCATCGCATCCATGATGCAGCCGAGCAGCAGGTACATCAGCAGGATCATCGCGAGCACTTCGTAGCGGCCCAGCCCCAGCCCGGTGAGCCACGAGGTGAGCGCCTGCGGCGTCTGCGTGATCGTCAGGAAATAGCCGAACAGCAGCGCGCCGATCAGGATCGTGAACACCGCTGCCGTGGTGCGCAGCGATTCGACCAGGCACCGCAGGAACTGCTCGCGCGTGAGCTTGCGCCGCAGCACGCCGATGACGAACGCGCCGCCCGCGCCCATGCCGCCCGCTTCCGTGGCGGTGAACAGCCCGCCGTACAGCCCGCCGATGATGAAGACGAAGAGCAGCGCGACGGCCCAGATCTCGCGCAGCGACGCGAGCCGCTCGCGCAGCGAACGGCGGGTGCCCGCGGGCAGGAAACCCGGACGAACGAGGCCGATCACGTTGATCGTCGCGATGTACAGGGCCACGGCCAGGATCCCGGGCAGGATGCCGGCGATGAAGAGCTTGCCGATGTCCTGCTCGGTGATGAGCCCGTAGACCGCCAGCACGGTCGACGGCGGGATCATGATGCCGAGCGAACCTCCGGCGGCGATGACGCCGGTGGAGAAACTCTGCGGATAGCCGTAGCGGCGCATCTCGGGGTACGCGACCGACGAGAAGGTCGCCGCCGTCGCGACCGACGATCCGCAGATCGCGGCGAACCCGCCGCAGGCCGCGATCGTCGCGATGCCCAGCCCGCCCTTCAGATGACCGACGAACGCGTTCGACGCGCGGAACAGCTCGCGGCTCATCCCCGACGCCGACGCGAACGCACCCATCAGCAGGAACAGCGGAATGACCGCGAACTGCACGTCGGCGACCGTGCGGATCGGCGATTGGGCGAGCAGGCTCATCGCCGCGTCGTAATCGTCGTTCAGGAAGCCGAAGCCGACGATTCCCACCAGCCCCATCGCGATGCCCACCGGCACGCGCAGGAGCATGAGCAGGAACAGGACGACGAAGCCGGTGACCGCGACCGTGTCGGCGCTCATCGGCGGCTCATTCCGTCGCCGGTGCGTGCGCGCCGGGCTCGATCGGCTGCGGGCGCAAGGCGATGCGAAGCAGCCGGATCGAGAGCAGCAGCACCGAGGCGAGCAGCCCCAGCCACGCGACCCCGTAGTAGAGCCAGACCGGCTGGCGCAGGTCGAACGTCAGCACGTTCTCGGCGCGCGTGTCGAGCACCTTGGTCGCCATCATCCAGGTGAACGCCGTCATCGCGAACAGCGTGACCGAGGTGGCGAACACGTCGAGCGCACGGCGCAGGCGCGGTCCGAGTGCGCCCCACAGCAGGTCGACGGTGATGTGCTCGCCGCGGTACCCCGTGCCCGCCATGCCCCAGAAGATGAGGATCGCGAGCAGCAGGCGGCTGAAATCGTAGGTGTCGGGTATCGCCCAGACGAAGAAATAGCGCAGGATCACCGAGACGAAGGTCAGCGCCGTCACGGCGGCGAGAAACCACGCCGCCGTGACCTCGATCGCATCGATGAAGCGATCCAGACGCGACGGCGACACGCCGCCGCCGGACGTCACTTCGCCGCCGCGCCGTATTTCTCCAGCGCCGCCTCGAGCTCCTTCATCGCCGCATCGGGATCGACGCCGACCTTGCGCACGTTCTCGGCCCAGCTCTTGTGCAGCGGCTGCGCCGCCGTCTTCCACTTCGTCATCTGCTCGGCCGAGAGCGCGTACACCTCGTGCCCGTCCTCGGCGGCGAGCTTCGCGATGCCCGCATGCTCGAATTCGGCCCACGGGCCAGCCAGCCGCAACGCCCATTCGTTGGTGCAGTGGTCGTCGATCACCTTCTTCTGCGCGGCCGACATGCGGTTGTACTTCGACTTGTTGAACACCATCGCGAACGTCGTCGCGTACAGCGGTGCGTTCATGTGGTACTTCGTGACCTTGTCGATGCCGAACAGGATCACCGAACCCCACGGGAAGGTCACCGCGTCGGCCACGCCCTTGTCGATCACGTCGCGCACCTCGGGTGCCGACGCCTGCACGTTCGTGCCGCCGAGCATCGTGACGAACGTGGCCATCGTCGCGTGCGCCGGCCGGATCTTCATGCCCGAGAGGTCCTCGGGCACCGCGATCTTCTTCGTGCGCGAATGGAAGCTGCCGGGGTCGTGCACGAAGGCGAGGCAGAACTTGACGTCCTTCATCTCGCGCTCGGCGTACTTGCGATACCACGCGTCGAGCGCCTGCGAACCGCCCTTCGCATCGGCGATGAGGAACGGCAACTCGCCGGCGCCGATGATCGGGAAGCGGCCCGGCTGGTACCCGGGGTTGACGTAGGTGAGGTCGGCGATCCCGTCGCGCGCCATGTCGTAATGGTCGAAGGCCTTGCCCAGTTGCTGCGACGGATAGACCTTCGAGCGCAACGTGCCGCTGGAGGCCTTCTCGACCGATTCGCCCCAGGCCTCGAGCGCCTTCTGCAGCGGGTGCGATGGCGGCACCCAGTGGGAGATTCTCAGGTCGAAGCTCTGCTCCTGTGCCTGCGAGGGAGCCGGTGCGACGAGGAGCACTGCGGCGGCGAGCGTGGCGGCGCAGCCGGCAAGGCGATTCGGCTTCATTCGGTAGTCTCCTGTGCGAGCGGGCGACGCCGCGTCATTTGCCGGCGACGAGCGGGCACTTCCCTTCGCTCGCCGGCCGGAAGGCCTGCTCGGCGGGCACCGATCCGAGCGTCTTGAAGTAGTCCCAGTCCTCTTTCGATTCCTCGGGCGACTTCACCTGGAACAGGTACATCGGGTGCAGCTTGCGACCGTCCGCCCGAATCGTTCCCTTGCCGAACAGCGGATCGTCGGTGGGCATCGCCTTCATCGCCGCGACCACGGCCCTGCCGTCGTCCGGGCTGCCCACCTTGTCGACCGCCTTCAGGTAATGGAGCACGCCCGCGTACACGCCTGCCTGCATGTCGTTGGGCATCGCGTCATTGTGCGAACGCGCCTTGTACTTGCGTGACCAGGTACGCGTGGCGTCGTTCATGTCCCAGTAGAACGGGTTGACGATCAGCGCGCCCTTGGCGGCGGAAAGTCCGAGCGGAGGCACGTTGTTGATGCCGAAGATCAGCGGCGCGATCGTCTGCTTGGCGGGCAGCCCGAACTCGGCGGCCTGCTTCATCGACGTCGTGGTGTCGCCGCCGGCCACGGCCAGCGCGACGACGTCGGCACCGGACGACTGCGCGCTGATCAGGAACGAGGAATAGTCCATCGTGCCGATCGGCGCGCGCACGCTGCCGAGGACCTTGCCGCCATCGCCGCGCACCTGTTCGGCGGCCTGCTTCTCGAGGTCGTGGCCGAATGCGTAGTCGGCCGTGATGAAGAACCACGACTTGCCGCCGCGCTCCATCACGGCCTTCGCCAGCGAATGCCCGTACGACCACGTGTCGTAGGTCCAGTGCACCGTGTTCGGCGAGCATTTCGAGCCGGTGAGCTCGGCCGACCCCGCACCCGAACCGATCATGACCTTGTTCTTGTCGCGCACCACGTCGCCGACGGCGAAAGCGACCGCCGAGTTCGGCAGGTCGGCGATCATCTGCACGCCCTCCTCGTCGATCCATCGACGGGCGAGCGCGCTGCCGACGTCGGGCTTGTTCTGGTGATCGGCCGCGACCACCACGACGGTGCGCCCGGCCGCCTTGCCACCGTAGTCCTCGACCGCCATCTGCGCGGCGAGCACCGAGCCGCGACCCTGGAAGTCGGCGTACACGCTCGACTGGTCGTTCATCACGCCGATGCGCAGCGGCTTGTCCTGGGCAAAGGCTGGGCTCGCGGCCAGCGAGCCGGCTGCGACCGCAACGGCGATCACGATTCGGCGCATCGGAATCATGGCGTTCTCTCCTCGGTGGTTATGGTGACGACTTCCGGCGTGGGTGGCGTTGCGTACAGTGAAGTCCGTCGGCATTGCGCTCCCGGGGGCCCGCAGCGCTCGCGCGAGCTTACCGCCGGTGGCCGCAAAAGCGAACCACGGGCGCGCCCGATCGAAGGGAAATCACGACAGCGCGGCGAGTTGCTCGCGCAACGCGGCACCGGCGTCGTCGGCGAGTGCGGCGTCGTGCAGTGCCCGCAGCGTCGCGGCCGCGTCGGGGCGCCCCTGCAGGCGAGCGAGCGCATCCATCAGGATCGCGAAGCTGTGGCTGCCTCGCTCGTGCGTGTCGCCGTACCCCTTCACCAGCCGCTGGCAGCGCGCGACCTCGACGGCCAACGCCGGATCGACGGCCGCGATGGCATCGATGCGCTCGAGCCAGCGTTCGATCTGCGCGTTCTCGCGCTCGTAGCGCAGCGTGGCGCGGCGCCACCGCCGCATCGAGGCGATCGTGCGCAGCATCAGGAAGCCGCCGAGCGACGTGGTCGGCACGATGCGCCCCTTGCGCGTGAATCGCTCGACGATGCGGCGCGCGAGGCCGGGTCGGGACAGCCAGCGCCCGATCGGGGCGGGCACCGTGTCGCAGATCTCCTCCAGGCGCGGGTGCATGAACTCGTCGATCGACAACAGCTGCGCCTCGTCCAACCGCACTTCGGCGCGCACGCGCTCGAAGCGCTTCGAACGCGTCTTCAGATCGGCGACGCGGATCGTGTCCTCGTAGCTCATCCACAGCGCGAGGTGCCGCGCAACCGCCTCGAGCAGCGCCGCGTCGCCGTGTCGCGCGATGCGCGCGAGGCGGTCCAGGTACGAAGCCGCGTAGGGAGGATCCTGATAATCGAGCAGCCGACGCACGCCCTCGGTGGCCACCGCACGAACCGGTTCGTCGAATTCGTCGCGAAGCCGGGCCAGCAGGCGCGCGACCTGCGGGTTCGCATGGGTGGCGGGCGCGGCGGCGATCTCCGGCCGGTCGGCCCGGCGCGAGGCAGCCGGCGGCGCCTTCGCCCGTTCGAAGCCTTCGGCGAATGCGCGCAGGCTGCTCTCGATGCCGACGCCGCCGCGCCGGATCGTGTCCTCGAACTGCTGCCGTTCGAAGGGCAGCGTGCCTTCGCCGCTCAGTGCGCCGAAGAGCACCGCGCTGATCACGCTGCCGGTGCGCTCGACCGCTTCGGCCATGTCGAAGCGCACGAAACGGCGCGCCGCGCTCGCGCACGCCTCCTGCATCGTCGCGCTGTCGCGCGCTCCGTCGCCCATCGCGGACTTCTCGGAAATCGACAGGACACGATGCGTCGAGGCGATCAGCGTCGTCCGGTCGGGCGTGACGAGCCCGCGCTGCACGGCACGAGCCGCTTCCATCAGCTCGGAGGCGACGACGATGTCGACGTCGCCCGGAGCGGGCATCAGGCCGAGCAGCGGTGCCGCGCCCTCGCGCTGCGCCTGCGCTTGCGGAAACATCTCGACGTAGTAGATCGTCGCGCCGGTGCGCTGCGCGACGCCCGCGACCGAGGTCGCCTGCGCCAGGTAGCCGTTGTGCTCGGCGAGATCGACGATCCAGTCGGCGAGCACGCCACCGCCCTCGCCGCCCATCGCCAGGATCGCGATGCTCAGCGGCCGCACGGCGCTGTCGCGTGCTCCGGCGCGCGCCGCGTTCGCACCGGTTCGCGGGCCCGCCGCCGAGGACGGCTCGACGGTGGCGTTCGCGGTGGTGTTCGTCGCGTCGCCGTCGACCCGGTCGCCGTGCCCGGCTGCGAAGAGCGGCATGCTCAGATCGCCGTCGCCGCGAGCCGGCGATCGGTACGGCGCTGCAGCGCGCCGATCACCGCGGCCCGCACCCGGTGGGCGAAGCGGTCGAGCCGTCGCGGATTGCTGACGATGCCCGCGCGATAGAACGACGGGCACAGCACCGCGGCGTGCGAGACCTCGCCGCACATCCCGCAGCCGACGCAGCTCTGCTCGACGTGCGCGATCGGATCGGAGCGCAGCGGATCCGGGTTCGGCTTGACCGTCAGCGACGGGCAGCCGGAGATGCGGATGCACGAATGGTCGCCGGTGCAGGTGTCGGGATCGACGCCGAATCGTTCGCGCACGACGCGTTCGCCGGCAGCGATCGCCTTGCGCATCTTCGGCTTCTCGCGGCGCTGTCGATTGAGCATGCACTCGGATTGCGCAATGACGACTTTCGGACCCTTCTCGGACGTCGTCAGCGCCTCGCGCAACGCATCGCGCATCGCGCTCACGTCGTAGGTGCGCCGGATCGTACGCACCCAGTTCACGCCCACGCCGCGCACGGCCCGTTCGATGGGGTGCCGCGTGCTCCGGTTGCGCGTGACCGACTTCGACGACAGCACGTCCTGGCCGCCGGTCGCCGCCGTGTAGTTGTTGTCGATGATCAGCGCGACCTGGTCGCTTTCGTTGAAGACGGCATTGGCGACGCCGCTGGTCAGCCCGTTGTGCCAGAAGCCGCCGTCGCCCATCACGCTGATCGCGCGCTTGCCCGACGGAGAACCCAGCGCGGACGCGCCGGCCGCGCCGAGGCCGTAGCCCATCGTCGTGTTCCCGATGTTGAACGGCGGGAGGATCGAGAACAGGTGGCAGCCGATGTCGGAGCTGACGTGGTGTTCGCCGAGTTCGCGCTGCACCAGCTTCATCGCGGCGAACACCGGCCGCTCGGGGCATCCGGTGCAGAAGCCCGGTGAGCGTGCCTGCACCTCGGCGGCGATGCTCTTCTGCGCTTCGGCCAGCGCCGCGGCCGCCTGCGGCGACGGCAGGCCGGCAGCGGGCGCGACGGCACCCGGCGCGTGCGCAGCGAAGAACGCGCGCAGTCCGTCGCCGAGCACCGCCGGCGTGTACTCGCCGGCGATCGGCAGCAGGCCCTTGCCCAGCACGCGCGTCGGCAGGTCGGTATTGCGCAGCGAAGCCGCGATCGCCTGCTCGATGAAGTTCGGCTGCCCTTCCTCGACGACGAGCACCGCGCGCTTGCCCGTGCAGAAGCGGGCGAGTTCCTCGTCGACGAGCGGATAGGTCACGTTGAGCACGTACAGCGGCACGCTGGTGCGGCCGTAGACGTCGGCCAGGCCGAGCCGCTCGAGCGAGCGCATCAGCGTGTTGTACAGCCCGCCCTGGACGACGATCCCGACGTCGCGCTCGTTCTCCGCGAAGAATTCGTTCAGCCCGCGTTCGCGGATGAAGCGCACCGCCGCCGGCCATCGCGCCTCGACCTTCTCGCGCTCGTGCAGGAAGCTCGCCGGCGGCAGCACGATGCGATCGACGTCGCGCCGCGGATTCTCCAGCGCGTCGGTCAGCGCGAACGGCGAGCGCCGGTTGTCCTTCGCGACGAAGCGCCCGTGCAGGTGGCAGGCGCGGATGCGCAACTCGAGCATCACCGGCGTGCGGCTCGCCTCCGACAGCGCGAACCCGTCTTCGACCGCCTGGACGATCGACGGCAGGTTGGGCCGCGGGTCGAGCAGCCAGATCTGCGATTTCATCGCGAAGGCGTGGCTGCGCTCCTGCATGATGCTCGATCCGTCGCCGTAGTCTTCGCCGACGATGACCAGCGCACCGCCGGTGACGCCGCCCGACGAGAGATTCGCCAGCGCGTCGGACGCGACGTTGGTGCCCACCGGCGCCTTGAACGTGACCGCGCCGCGCAACGGGTAGTTGACCGACGCGGCGAGCGTGGCCGCCGCCGTCGCCTCGTTCGCGCTGTTCTCGAAGCGCACGCCGAGTTCGTCGAGCACGTCGCGCGCATCGGCGAGCACGTCCATCAGGTGCGAGATCGGCGCGCCCTGATACCCGGCGACGTAGGCGACGCCCGACTGCAGCAGCGCCTTGGTCACCGCGAGAATGCCTTCGCCGACGAATTCGCTGCCCGCACCCAGGCGCAGCTTGCCGACTTCCTGAGCGAACGATCTTTCTGCCATTCGATGATTGCTCCCGACGGTGGCTTGCGCCGCCTCAACCCGCGGCGTTTCCGGCTCCGGCCCACTGCCGACGCAACGCCGCCTTCTGTACCTTCCCCACCGAGGTGCGCGGAAGCGCGTCGACGAAGCGCACGTGACGCGGCACCTTGAACGAGCCGATCGATTTCCGGCAGTGCGCAACGAGCTCTTCGATGCTCAGCGCGGCGCCGTTGCGCAGCACGACGATCGCCGCGACGGCTTCACCGAGCCGGGGATCGGGCACGCCGATCACCGCCACCTCCGAGATCGCGGGATGCCGTGCGAGCACCGCCTCGACGTCTACCGAATATACATTCTCGCCACCGGTAATGATCAAGTCCTTCTTGCGATCGAGGATCGTCAGGCGGCCCGCGTCGTCGATCGATCCGATGTCGCCGGTGCGGAACCAACCGTCGTGGAGCACCGCGGCCGTCTCGGCGGGCCGCTCGTGATAGCCGAGCATCACGCCGGGCGCACGCACCATGACCTCGCCGGGGCTGCCGGTCGTGCACTCGGCACCGGCGTCGTCGTCAATGCGCAATTCGACGCCGACCAGCGGACGGCCCGCCGAACCGAGGATCGAGGCGTCGTCGGCGGCAATTCCCGCGCGGTGCTCATCGTCGGACAAGATCGTGAGAATCGGCGCGGTTTCGGTCAGCCCGTACGCCTGGTGGAATCCGGCGTTGGGAAAGAACTGCATCGCCGAGCGCAGCCAGGGCGCCGGCATCGGCGACGAGCCGTAGAACAGCACGCGCAGCGAGGAACGGTCGTAGCCTTCGGCATCGGGCGCGTCGAGCACCATTTTCAACATGGTCGGAACGACGGTGGTGAACCGCACGCGATGCCGTTCGATCGCCTCGAGCAACCCCAGCGGGGAGAACTGGCGCAGGTACACGTGCGTGCCGCCGAGCAGCGTCGTGATGTTGCTGCACAGCGCAGCGGCATGGAACATCGGGGCCACGGTGAGCGTGACGTCGCTTTGCCGGATGCCGAGCGCGAGCCCGACCTGCATCGCGTTCCACGCGAGGTTGCGGTGCGAAAGCCGGACGCCCTTGCTGCGCCCGGTCGTCCCGCCCGTGTACAGCACGAGCGCCTCGGCGTTCTCGCCGCCGTCGTGCATCGGACCCGGCGCCGCCTTGGCGAGACGCTCGTCGTAGCTGCCCGGCTCGGACTCGACGACGACGATGCGGTCGCGCCAGCCGCGCAGCGCCGGATCGTCGAAACGCTCGACGAACTCGTCGTCGACGAGCACCAGCGCGCAGCCGGCGTCGTCGAGCACGTCGGCGATCTCGCCTGCCGCGAGTCGCCAGTTCACCGGAACCGGCACCGCGCCGCCCCAATGCCCGGCCCACAGCGCCTCGGCCTGGCGAGAGCCGTTCTTCATCAGAAGACCGAAGCGTGCGCCGGGCCCGGCACCGAGCCCGGCCAGCACCGCCGAGACGCGGCGCATCCGGTCGAACCACTGCGACCAGGTGAGCACGGTGTGCTCGTCGAGCAGGGCCGGGTGCGCGGCGTGCGTGCGCGCCGTCGCGCCCAGCAGGCGCGCGAGATTCATCGTGCTATCTCCCGGCGCCCGCGTCGCCCCAGACCGCGCGGGCGACCTCCACGCATCGCGCGAGCTTGGCGAACTCGTCGTCCTCGCTCACCGGATTCCCCGCGACCGTCGACGCGAACCCGCACTGCGGGCTGATCCCGAGCTGCGCGACATCGATGTGGCGCGTCGCATCGTCGATGCGCGCGCGCAGAAAGTCGACGGACTCCAGTTGCGGGACCTTCGACGACACGATGCCGAGCACGACGCCCTTGTCCTTCGGCACGAAGCGCAGCGGCGAGAAGTCGCCCGCGCGTTCGGTGTCGTACTCGAGCAGGAAATGATCGACCTTCGCGTCCTGGAACAAGCGCTCGGCGACGTCGCCGTAGCCGCCCTCGGACAGGTACTTGCCCTTGAAGTTGCCGCGGCACATGTGCACGCCGATCGCGAGATCGGACGGCCGCTCGGCGACGGCTGCGTTGATCGCCTCGATGTACAGCGACACGAGCCGCTGCGGATCGCCGCCCTGTGCGCGCACCTTGTCGCGGATATCGGGATCGCACAGCATCGCGAGCGGTACTTCGTCGAACTGCGCGTAGCGTCCGCCCGCCGCGTACAGGTCGGCGAGTTCCTCGCGAAACACCGCGGCGAGATCGGCGAAGAACGCTTCGTCGCTCTCGTACACGCCCGGTTCGGCGAAGTGCGTTCCGCGCCAGAAATGCAGCGTCGACGGCGACGGCATCGTCACCTTGACGCCAACGTCGGTCAGCGACTTCGCGAAGCGGTATTCGTCGACCGTGATCGGGCCCGAACGACGGATGCGTCCTTCGACGTGCGGTGCCGTGAACTCGACGACGTTGTCCTGCTCGTCGCGGAACTTGAAGACCGCGGGCCGGATCCCCATGCCCGCGGTCTTCTGCACGAATCGCAGCCAGTACGAGCCGCGACGGAATTCGCCGTCGTTGACCACCTGCAGGCCGGCGCGTTCCTGCAGCGCGACGACGTCGCGGATCGACTCGTCGGTGATCTGCGTGAACGCCTCGTCGCTCAGCCGCCCCGCGGCGTGGTCGCGCCACGCGTGGCGCAGCCGGGCGGGTCGCAACAGGCTTCCCACGTGATCGGCCCGGTACGGCGGGCGACCGCTGATGGTCTCTGGCATCTCGTTTCCTCGTGCGGTGATGATTACTGCTTGAGCAGGCGGAAAGCGCCGCCGTCGACGCGGATCAGGAACGCCGAACGCTCGTCGTATCCGTTGTGGTCGGTGGGCGACATGTTCGACAGTCCATTGTTCAGGTAGACGTCCTTGCTGCGCTCGAGCTCGTCGCGCAAGGCCGCGCGGAACTCGGCGCTGCCCGGCTTGCCGCTCTTCAGCGCGTTCGGCGCCGCCTGCGCGACCAGCACCATCACGTCCCAGATGTGGGCGCCGAACAGGTTCGGCATCTGGTTGTGCGCCTCCCGGTACGCCTTCACGTAGTCCTGCGTCGGCTTGCGGAACGGGCTCGACTCGGGAAGGTCGTTGGCGATCGTGAAGGCCTCGCCGGCGAACACCGCGCCTTCGACGTCCTTGCCGCCGAGCTTGATGAACTCCTCGGTGGCGATCCCGTGCGTCTGGAAGATCGGCCCCTTGTAGCCGCGCTCGCGCAGCGCCTTCTGCGGCAGCACCGCGGGCGTGCCGGCCGAAGCGACGAACACCGCATCGGGCTTGCTCGCGATGATCTTCAGCACCTGTCCGGTGACGCTCGAGTCGCTGCGCGCGTATACCTCGTGCGTGGTCAGCGTGATCCCGAGCTTCGGCACCTCCTCGCTCAACGCCTTGTAGTAGCCCTCGCCGTAGCCGTCCGACACGCCGATGTAGCCGAGCTTCTTCACGCCGGTGCCGGCGATGTGCTTGAGGATCGAACGCGCCATCAGGTCGTCGTTCGGCACGACCTTGAACACCCATTTGCGCTTGTCGTCCATCGGCTGCACGAGCGCGGCGGCCGCCGCGAGCGTGAGCAGCGGCGTCTTCGTCTCGGCGGCGATGTCGAGCAGCGGCAAGGTCGTCGGCGTGAGCGACGAGCCGATCAACACGTCGACCTTCTCCTCGGCGAGGAGCTTGCGCGCGTTCTGCGCCGACTTGGTCGGATCGGACTCGTCGTCGAGCGCCACGTACGTGACCGGCTGCCCGGCGATCTCGCGCGGAAGCGCCTGCACCGTACGCATCTGGGGCTGGCCGAGCGCCGCGCCCGGGCCGCTGGCCGAGACCGTGATGCCGACGCGGATCTGCGCGGTCGCGGGCGTGACCACCGCCAACGTGAAGGCCGCCGCCGCGGCGGCGAGAATCGTCGTGCCGGTCGTTCTCATCGTCTCCGTTCTCCTGTGGTGCGACGTGTTCCGTCGCGTTCTCGTTGCCGGTGGATTCCGGCGCTCCGGTGCGCGGGGAACGCTCAGTATTCGGTCCCCCCCATTCCCAGGTAACTCTCGATCAGGCGCTCGTCGTCGGCGATCCGCGCGGCCGGGCCCTGCTGCGTGATCCTGCCGAGTTCGAGCACGTAAGCATAGTCGGCGACGCGCAGCGCAGCGCGCGCATTCTGCTCGACGAGCAGGATCGACACGCCCTGCTCGCGCAGCGCGTGCAGCTGTTCGAATACCTCTGCTACGATGCGCGGCGCCAGGCCCAGGCTCGGTTCGTCGAGCATCAGCAGTTTCGGCCGCGACATCAGCGCACGTCCCATCGCCAGCATCTGCCGCTCGCCGCCCGACAGCGTTCCCGCGAGCTGCCGATGCCGCTCCTTCAACCGGGGGAAACGCGAGTAGACCGATTCGAGCGACTGCTCGCGCTCGCCGCGCTGGCGCCGAAACCCGCCGAGCCGAAGGTTGTCCTCGACGCTGAGGTCGGTGAAGAGCTCGCGCCGCTCGGGGACCAGGCTCATTCCGCCCGCGACACGCGCCTCGAGCGGCAGCTGCGCGACGCGCCGGTCACCGAACACGACCTCGCCCTGCGCAGGGACGACGCCCATCAGCGCATTGAGCAGGCTGCTCTTGCCGGCGCCGTTGGCCCCGATGATCGTCGCGATCGACGCCTCGCCGACGTCGATGTCGACGCCGTCGACGGCGATCGTGCGCCCGTAGCGCACGCACAGGCCGCGCGCGCGCAGTGCCGGGCGCGATCCGGTCGCCGCGTGCGGTGTCCGGACGGTCGGCGCCTTGGCGCCCGACTCCGCGGCCGGATCGGCGGCCGGCCCGGTCGTCGACTCGGTTGCCGACTCGGTTGCCGACTCAGTTGCCGAGGTACGCATCGAGCACCTTCGGGTCGCGGCGAATCGCCGCCGGCGTGCCTTCGGCGATCTTCGTGCCGAAGTCGAGCACGACGAGCCGGTCGGCCAGGCTCATCACGAAGTCCATGTCGTGCTCGACCAGCAGCACGCCGACGCCTTCGCCGCGCAGCTCGCGCAGCAGCGCGGCAAGCGCCTTCTTCTCGCCGTGGCGCAGCCCGGCGGCCGGTTCGTCCATCAGCACCAGCACGGGATCGAGGCACAGCGCGCGCGCGACCTCGACGAGGCGCAGCTGGCCGAGCGCGAGCGTTCCGGCCGGACGGTCGGCGACGTCGGCGAGCCCGACGCGACGCAGCTGCCGCGCGGCCTCGTCGAGCAGTCGCGCCTCTTCGTCGCGATCGAGGCGCAGCATCGCGCGCAGCATCCCCGCCTCGCCGCGCAGGTGTGCGCCGAGGGCCACGTTCTCCAGCACGCTCATCTCGGCGACGACATCAGCGTGCTGGAACGTGCGTCCGAGTCCGCGCCCGGCGATCGCCTGCGGGGTGGCGCCGGCGATCGGCTCGCCGCGAAAACGGACCTCGCCGCGGTCGATTCGCAGCGCGCCGCAGATCAGGTTGAAGGTCGTGCTCTTCCCGGCTCCGTTCGGCCCGATCAGTCCGACGATCTCGCCGGCGTGCACGTCGAATCCGATGTCGTTCACCGCCACGAGACCGCCGTAGGTCTTGCGCACCGCGTCGACTTCGAGCAGCGCGCTCCCGCGCTCGGGCATCGCACGGCGCCCCAGCCCGGCGAGCGGGCGCTGAGCCGGCGGCCGAACGGCGCGCGGCGGGCCGAACACGATCGGCCAGACCCCCTGCGGCGCCGTCTGCAGCGCGAACACGAGCACGGCGCCGAACACGACGATCTCGTAGTTGCCGGCGCTGCCGACCAGCAATGGAAGGACGTCCTGCACCTGGTCGCGCAGGAACGTGATTCCGGTGGCGCCGGCGATCGCCCCATAGACGCGGCCCGCTCCGCCGACGACCGCCATCAGCAGATACTCGATTCCGGCATTCACGCCGAACGGTCCGGGGGCGACCGATCGCTGGAAATGCGCGTACAGCCAGCCCGCCAGGCCGGCGAGCACCGCGGCCAGGACGAAGATCTGCAGCTTGGCCGCGGGCACGTCGACGCCGAAGGCCTCGGCGGCGATCGCGCTGCGGCGCAGCGCGCGAACCGCCCTGCCCGATCGAGCGCGCAGCAGGTTCTGCGAGGCGACGACGGCGAGCACGACGACGAGCCAGACGACGACGAAGTACAGGCGGGCGTCGATCAGCGCGTGCCCGGCGACCTCGAGCGGAGGGATGCCCGACATCCCGTCGTGCGCGCCGAGCCACGCGAGATTGCCGAACAGGTAGAAGATCGCCACGCCCCAGGCGATCGTTCCGAGCGGCAGGAAGTGCCCCGACAGGCGCACCGTGACCGCGCCGAGCAACAGTGCGCCGAGGGCGGTCGCAGCGAGCGAGACCGGCAGGCTCGCCCACGGGCTCAAGCCGAACTGCACGGTCAGCACGCTCGTCGTGTAAGCGCCGACGCCGACGAAAGCCGCCTGGCCGAACGACGTCATGCCGCCGACCCCGGTGAGCAGGACGAGCCCGATCGCGACCAGGCTGGCGATCCCGATGTAGTTGAACAGCGTCACCCAGTACGCCGGCAGCCAGCCGGTGAACGGCAGCGCGACGACGACCGCAGCGACGACGGGAGCGACCCAGCGGTACCCCGCCGCCATCATTCCTCCTCCGCGTGCGCGGGTGCGCGCAGCGAACGCCAGAACAGCACCGGGAGGATCAGTCCGAAGACGAGCACTTCCTTGAAGTTGCTCGTCCAGAACGAGAAGAAGGCCTCGGCGAGGCCGACGGCGAGCGAGGCGAGGACGGTCAGCGGGAAGCTGACGAGTCCGCCGAGGATCGCGGCGACGAAGGCTTTCAGTCCGATCAGGAAGCCGCTGTCGTAGAACGTAGTGACGATGGGACCCGCGAGCACGCCGGCGACCGCCCCCATCGCCGCAGCGAGCGCGAACGCGATCTCGCCGGCGAGCGCGGTGGGCACACCCACCAGCCGCGCGCCGAGCCGGTTCGACGAGCACGCGCGCAGCGCCTTGCCGAGGAGCGTGCGCTCGAAGAACAGTGCGAACACGACGAGCAACAGCGCCGTCGTCGCGACGACGGCAACGCTCTGTCCGGTGACGGGAATCTCGCCCAGCGAGAAGTCGCTGGTGATCAGCGGCTGCGTCGCGACCCCCTCGGGACCGAAGAAGACGAGCCCGAGGCCCATCAGCGAGAAATGCACGCCGAAGGCGGCGATCAGCAGCACGAGAACGGTCGCGTTGGCCATCGGCGCGAACGCGACGCGATACAGCATCGGTCCCATCGGAACGATCAATGCGATCGCCAGCGCAACGTGCACCGCGGTTCCGGCCTCGGCCGGTGCGGCAAGCACGGCCAGATAGGCGAGCAGCGCCGGGAGCGCCAGGTTCAGCGAGACGATGCGCGCGACGCTGCGTACGCCGAGCGCGTGGCGCTCCTGGACGAAGGACGCGATTGCCGACAGCACCCCCAGCACGAGCAGCAGCCAGATCGTCGGCGGCGTGCGTCCCGCCTCGAACGCGGCGACCGTCATCGCACCGAAGGCGATGAACTCGCCCTGCGGAACCAGAATCACGCGGGTGACGGCGAACACGAGCACGAGCGCGATTGCGGCGAGTGCGTAGATCGCGCCGTTGATGACGCCGTCCTGCACGAGGAAAAGGAGGATCGTCGAGTCCAACGCGTCGCCTACTTTCCGGTCCGGGCAGGGAGGGCCGTCACGTCGACGCGCCGGTTGTCGCGCTTGTAGGGAGCCGGTGCGACGGTCGCACGGATCTTCTTCTGCACATACCCGGCCGAACCCCACACCACGTCGACCGCCGTTCCCGGCTTCGCGCAGGCGACGTCGATCGTGCACAACGACAGCATCCGGCGAAACGAGTGGCTGTAGCAGCGCGACGTGCTGGCGCCCACCGAGCGGCCGTCGACGAGCACGTCGTCGACATACATGCAGCCGAGCAGGTTGCGCGGCATCTCCATCGGCTCGTACGCTTCACCACCGCGAAACAGCGACGCATAGACGTCGATCACGTCCTCGGCATTCCACTCGAGCGTGACGATCGTGCGCCGCGGCTCGGCGAGTTCGGCCTCGAGCGCCGCGCGGCCGCGGAACGCATGATCGAGCCGGATGCTCTTCGACCAGCCGAGCTCGATCGGGCTGCGGTACAGCGCCGAGAGATCGTCGAAGCGAAGGCTGCCGGCCGTCGAGGGTCGCGCGAGCACCATGCTGCGAAAGCGCTTGCCGCACCAGTCGAAATAGTCCTTCTCGTCGTCGCCGTACAACGCGGGAACGTAGTCGACCGACGGCGTCGGAAAGCACGCCTCGACGTGATTGACCATCTTCGTTCGCCCCCCCAGGCGACGAATGCCGAACTCGCGTCCGGCGTCGAGCAGCGCCTGGTGGATCGCCGGGCCGTGCCGGCCGGGCCCGTGCAGCTCGTACCCGATCTCGCCCGCCATCCCCTGGCGCAGGACGAGGAACTCCATGTCGCCGATGCGCGAAGGGCGAAAGCGCATGAAGCCGATGTCGCGCAGGCTTTCGCCGGTGAGCTTCTCGAGCAACTCGAGCGAAGTCGGCCCCTGCACCTGCGTGATGAACTGCGACACGCCGAGCTGCGTCGCCCGCGCCCGGTAGCCGCCCTGCTCGTGCAGATACGCGAGCCACGGCACGCCCGGTCCGCTGGTGAACAGGAACTCGTCGTCCCCGAGCCGCATCAGGACCCCCTCGCCCATCAGCTTGCCCGCATCGTTGCACAGCGACAGGTGCTTCGCCTGCCCGATGTCGAACGACGAGAAGCCGTTGACGGCGACGTCGGAGAAGAACTTCAACGCATCGCTGCCCTGCAGGTGGAACTTCGCCAGCGGCGACCAGTCGCCGACGTAGCAGGTGTTCTTCCACGACTGGCTCTCGTCGACCCAGCCAGTGTATTCGTACGCCTCGAAGTAGCCCGCGAAACGCGTGTAGGTCGAGACCGAACGATCGACGGGAACGACCGGCGTCAACGGGATCGAAGGGGCGGGTTCGTGCTGCTTCATCGCATTTCCTTTCACGCTCGAACCGCTTCGGATCGTGCCGCCGTCGGCGCGGCCACGGCCGCGCCGAGATACGCCCGCACGACGTCGGCGTGCGACAGCACTTCGTCGGGGCCACCGTCCACCAGGTACCGGCCGTGATCGAGCACGTACAGCCGATCGGCCAGGTCGGCGACCATCTGCATGTCGTGCTCGACCCACAGGATGGGGATGCGCGCCTCGTGCTGGATACGCAGGATGAAGCGCGCAAGGTCCTCGCGCGCATCGCGGTTCAGCCCCGCCGAGGGCTCGTCGAGCAGCAGCACCGCCGGCTGCATCGCCAGCGCGCGCGCGAAGCCGACGATCTTCTGTTGAGCGAACGCCAGGTCGGCCACTCGGCGGTGACGCAGCGCCGACAGCTCGACGAAATCGAGCACCTCCTCGCAGCTGCGCCGGTGGGCGACTTCGGCCTCGCGCACCGATTGCGTGAAGAACGCCTCGAGCAGCGCCCGCGTGCGGATGCGCGCGTGCCGGCCGACGAGCAGGTTCTCCAGCACGGTGAGGTGCGGGAACAGTTCACCGTGCTGGAAGGTGCGCGCGATGCCTGCACGCGCGATCGAGTGCGGTCGCTCGCCGACGAGGTCGCGTCCGCCGAACCGGATGCGCCCCGCGTGCGGACGATAGAGGCCGCAGATGCAGTTCAGCACACTGGTCTTGCCCGCCCCGTTCGGCCCGATCAGCGCGAGCAGTTCGCCCTCGTGCAGCGCGAGCGAAACGTCGTCGAGCACGGCAAGGCCGCCGAAGCGCAGCGAAACGCGATCGAGCGCGAGGACCGGCTCGCCGGGCGGGCGTTCGCGCGGTCGCGCGGCAGCATCGTCGATGTCCCCAGTCATACCCTCAGCCGTACCATCTCCGGCTGCGCCGGTATTGCTTGACGTCGCGGTAGCTGCGCCGTCCGGTGCCGCTCGCTCCCAGATAGAAATCCTGGATGTCCTGGTGCCCCGACAGTCGGGTGCGGTCGCCGTCGAGCACGATGCGGCCGTTCTCGACGATGTAGCTGTAGTCGGCGATGCCGAGCGCCACCGGTGCGTTCTGCTCGACGAGCAGGATGCTCATGCCGAGGTCGGCGCGCACCGCGCACAGGCGCTCGGCGAGGTGCTCGACGACGATCGGCGCGAGGCCCAGCGAGAGCTCGTCGACGAGCAGCAGTTGCGGTGCGCACATCAGCGCCGAGCCGATCGCCAGCATCTGGCGCTCGCCGCCCGACAGGTATCCGGCCTCGCGTGCGCGCAGTCGGGCGAGCGCCGGGAAGTGCTCGTAGACCGCATCGCGCATCGACGCGCCCGCACGAGCACGGCGGGCGACGACCGCATCGAGATTCTCGTCGACCGTGAGGTTCTCGAAAACCTTGTCGCGCTCCGGCACGAGCACGATCCCGCGTTCGGTGATCGCATGCGGCGCGCGGTTGGCGATCGATTCGCCGCTGAAGCGGATCGTGCCTTCGCTCACGCGCGCGTCGTCGATGCCGAGAAATCCCGAGACGGCGCGCAGGATCGTCGTCTTGCCCGCGCCGTTGCTGCCGAGCAGCGCGACGATCTGCCCTTCGCGCACCTGCAGCGAAACGCCCTGCACTGCGACGACCACGCGGTGGTACGTCACCTCGAGCCGGTCGACATCGAGCAGCGGCACCGGGGACACGCTCACGAACGGCTCGCCGACAGCGGCTTCTGGCGGAACGGCCACAGCAGGAAGTAATCCTGCAGCCGGCGCCAGACGCCGACCAGCCCCTGCGGCTCGAACACGAGAAAGCCGATCATGACCAGACCGAAGGCAGCGTGATTCACTGCGAACACCATCCCGGAGACGCGCTGCGCGAACGGCAGCACCTGCATTGCCGATTCGATCGCGTAGGGAAAGAGGACGACGAACGCGGCGCCGAGCAGCGCGCCGAGCAGCGAGCCCATGCCGCCGACGATGACCATCGCGATGTACTGGATCGAGAGGAACAGCGAGAAGGCCTCGACCGAGACGAAGCCGCGGTAATACGCGAACAGGCACCCGGCGACCGACGTCATCGTCGCGCTGAAGACGAAGGCGAGCAGCTTGTGCGCGGGAACACCGACGCCGAGCGCCTCGGCCACCGCTTCGCGGTCGCGGATCGCCTGCCAGGCGCGGCCCGTCTTCGAGCGCAGCAGGTTGATGCACACGAGCAGCGTGCCGGCGCACGCGGCGAGCAGTACCGCGTACCACTCGCGGCCGCTGTCGAGCGTCCACGCACCGAGTTGCGGCGGGTCGACGACGATGCCGGTGGAAAAGCCGCGTCGCGCCTCGTATTCGCCGCCCACGTACGCGACAATGAAATGCAGCGCGAGCGTGCTCACCGCGAGATACAGCCCACGCAGGCGCAGCGACGGCAGGCCGAACACCAGCCCGAGCAATGCGCCGGTCGCGGCCGACGCGGGCAGCGTCACCCAGAACGGCGTGCCGAATTCCTTGAACAGGATCCCGGTCGTGAACGCGCCGGCGGCGAGCAGGCCGGCGTGACCGAGCGAAATCTGCCCGGCGAAACCGGTGAGCAGCATCAGCGCGAGCGCGCCGATCGAAGCCAGAAAGACCTGGTTGGCCAGATCGAGCAGGAACGCGTCGGCGACCCACGGATAGACGCCGAGCAGGCCGAGCGCCGCGACCAGCGCAGTGCGCTGCGTGCGCGTCCGGATCAGGCGCAGGTCCTGCGCGTACTGCGTGCGGTAGTAGCCGCTGGCGCGGATCGCGCTAGACACGGTCGATCTCCTCGCGCGTGCCGAACAGACCCCACGGGCGCACGACGAGCATCGCGAGCAGGATGAAGAACGGCGCCACGTCGGACAGCAGCGGGTCGACGTACTGGATCAGCAGCACTTCGGCCGCGCCGACGATCAGCGAGCCGATCAGAGCGCCTACGAGGCTGTCGAGCCCGCCGACCAGTGCCGCCGGAAAGGCCTTCAACCCGATCGTCACCATCGTCGACTGCAGCCCCGAATCGAGCGCGATCAGCATGCCGGCAAGCCCGCCGGTGAAGGTGGCCAGCGCCCAGGCGAGCGCATAGACGGCATGCAGCCGGATGCCGCGCTGCGCGGCGAGCAGCGGGTTCTGGCCCGCCGCGCGCATCCGGATGCCCCAGCGCGTGTGGCGCAGGAACAGGAACAGCCCGGCATAGACGAGCGCGGTCCCGACGACGAGCGCCAGGCTCGCGGCCGAGATGCGCGCATCGACCCCGACCGGAATCGACGCGTTCGTCCAGCCGAGCTCGGCGAGCGGATATTCCTGCTGCGCGCCCCAGACGAGCGTGACGACGCCGCGCAACAGGATGCCCAGTGCGATCGTGCACAGCACCGCGGCGAGCACCGACTCGCCCGTCATGCGCAGCATCAGCGCGTAGTAGACCGCGAGCCCGACGAGCAGCGCGAATCCCGCCGCGGCGACGAAGGCGAGCACCGGGTGGCCGCCGAACAGCGAAGCGGTGGCAAGCAGGCCGTACGCGCCGAGCATCATCAGCTCGCCGTGCGCGAGGTTCAGGACGCGGCTGACGCGGTAGACGAGCACGTAGCCGCAGCTGATCAGCGCGTAGATCGCCGTCAGCACGGCGATGTTCACGACGAGCTGCATGCGCGACCGGAGATCTTGCGCGTGCGCGCCGCGAGGGGGCCGGTGCCGGGCGCCGTCACTGGATGTCGAACGCGGTCCAGTCCTTCACGCGCTCGACGGTCGAGCCCGACGGATCCCAGCGCCAGATCCGGTAGTACTGCTTCGTGCGGAAGTGGTTCGCCTTCGTCCATTCGATCGGCCCACCGCGCAGCCCTTTGGTGTCGACCTTCAGCCGGCTCATCGCCTCGACCAGCTTCTCGGGCGTCGCCGGCCAGCCGGTCTCGCGCAGCGCCTGCTCGAGCACCATGCCGCTGACCCAGCCCTCGGCGAGCTGCTCGACCGCGTGCGTCGCTCCGGCCTTCGCCGCCGCCTGCCGGATCTCGTCGTGCACCGGTAGCTTGTCCTGGAACAGCGCGTTGGCGCCGACCACGTAGAACGCACCATCCTTCACCCGCGCCAGCTCGGCCTCGGCCTCGATGTGCGCCCACGTGATGTAGCGGCCGTCCCAGCCGAGCTTGCGCAACGACTCGAGCGTCTTGATCTCGGTGACCCACGGCGCCCACGAGTAGGTCCAGTTGGCGCCGGCCTCCTTGATCTTCGTCGCGAAGGGCGTGTAGTCGGGCGTCGGCGGCGGAACGATCTCCTTGGAGACCGGCGTCATCCCGAGCTCCTTCGACAGCCCCTCGGCGTAATCGATCTCGCCGCGCGAAACTGGAATCGCCATCGCGACGAGGCCGAGCTTCACCGGCTCCTTGCCGTTCTCCTTCACGAAGCCGAGCGCCATCCGGCTGTCGTACTGCGCACCGAACGCGGTGGAGCAGAACTGCAGCGGATCGGCCGGCGGGAACACGTCCTTCGGGCACACGGCACCGGCGAAATACAACGGAACGCCGGCGCGGCGCGTCTCGGCGACCATCGGCGCGTAGGTGGAAGACGTGGCGACGTTCAGCACCATCGACACCTTGTCCTGCGTGAGAAGCTTCTTCGCGTCGGCAGCGGCTTTCGACGGCTCGCCCTGGTTGTCCTGCACGACGAGGCGGATCGGCTTGCCGTCGATGCCGCCGTTCGCGTTGAGGCGTTCGACGTAGATACGCAGCCCCTCGACCACCGGCGCGTAGGTGCCTGCGACCGGCCCGGTGAGTGCGCCGCTGACGCCGACGACGTACGCATCCTGTGCGCCGGCGGGCACCCACGGTGCCGCTGCGAGAGCGAGCGCGAGTGCGCGCGAAACGATCGTCATGTCTCTTCTCCTCCGTGGGGATGGTCGTGTCATTGCGCGGGCCAACCCACGAGGCCCGCAGTGCTGCTCGCCACCAGCGCCTCCTCGCGATCGTCGTACATCGATTCGACGAGCGCGCGGAACCGTTCGTACATCTGCTTGCGCTTGACCTTGCGAGTCGGCGTGACCGGCTCGCCTTCCTCCTCCGGGTCGAGCGCCTTGGGAAGGATGCAGAAGCGCTTGATCTGCTCGACACGCGCGAGTTGCGCGTTGGCGCGGTCGATTTCCGCCTGCACGAGTGCGCGCACCTGCGGATGATGCGCGAGGCTCGTGAAACCGGTATAGGGGATTGCCCGCGCGCGCGCCCAGTCGGACACCGTGTCGAAATCGATCTCGACCAGCGCGCACAGATACTTGCGCGCATGCCCGAAGACGGCAATCTCGGCGACGTACGGACTGCCGCGCACGAAGTTCTCGACGTACGACGGCGAGATCGTCTTGCCGCCGGCCGTCACGATGAAGTCGCGCACCCGATCGACGACGCGAAGCCGGCCGTCGACCCACGCGCCGGTGTCGCCCGTTCGCAGCCAGCCGCGTTCGTCGAACGCGGCGCGCGTTGCCTCGTCGTCCTGCCAATATCCGCTGAACAGGTCGGGCGAGCGAACGAGGATTTCGTCTTGGGCACCGAGAGCGACTTCGACGCCCGGCGGCGGCGTACCGACGTCGCCGGGTCGTGGAAAGGGACCGGCCTGGCCGGCGATGATCGCGCCGGCCGTTTCGGTCTGGCCGTAGATCTCGACGACATTGACGCCCCATACCTGCCACAGCGCCATCGTCTCGCGCGGCAGCGGGGCTCCGCCGGAGACGACGAGGCGCAGCCGGTCGAAGCCGAGCTTCGAGAGCACGGGGCCAAACACGGCCGCGCGCGCGATCCGGTACGCCACCGCCTCGGCGAGCGTACCCGATTCCCATCGTGCGCGCGCCTGGCGCCGCCCGCTTCGCATCGCGAGTTCGTAGCAGCCGCGCTTGAACGCACTCGTGCTCCCCAGCGCGACCAGGATCTGCGAGGCGAATTTCTGCAGGTAGCGCGGAACGGTGAACAACACCGTGGGCGCGACCTCGAACATCGTCGTCGGCATCTCCTCGAGGCTCTCGCCGATGTGCGGAACGAGCGAGGACATCAGCGGGAGCGTGATCGCGACGTCGCGCCCGAGCACGTGGCACAACGGCAGGTAGATCACCGTGCGCTGCTCGCCGCTTGCCAGCAGCGGGTAGTGCTCGACCAGGCCGAAGGTGCCGGCGAGGTGCGCGCCGTGCGCGACCAGCGCGCCCTTCGGGTTCCCGGTCGTGCCCGACGTATAGACGATGAATGCGGGATCGGCACCCGAGAGCTCGCCGGCCATCGATGCGAGCGCGGAGAGGCTCGGCGTGCCGCCGTCGACGAGCTCGCGATACGGCAGCAGGCGCGCATCGTCGTACGCGAACATCGCGTCGGTGTCGATCACGACGATGCGGCGCAGCGCCGGCAGCCGGTCGGCGATCGGCAGGATCTTGTCGACGTACTCCTGGTTCTCGGCGACGAACACGCAGGCGCCGCCGTCGCGCATCTGGTACTCGACTTCGGCCTGCGACGCGGTGGGATAGATGCCGTAGACGATCGCTCCGGCAGCCTGCGCTGCGAGGTCGACGACGACCCACTCCTCGCACGGGTCGCCCATGATCGCGACCCGATCGCCCTTGCCCACGCCGAGCGAGCGCAGCCCCGACGCACCGCGCGCGACCATCGCAGCGAGGTCGGCGAAGCTGCGCTCGCGATACAGGCCGAGATCCTTCGAGCGCAACACGATCGCATCGGGTGTCGCACGCGCGCGTTCGACCAGCAGTCGCGGCGCGGTGCTCGCGCGCAGCGTGCTTGCAGACAGCGTCGGGGCCGCCGGGGGCGCGCGTCGATGCATTCGTTGCCCGGAATGCGAAAGGAGCCCGATCGTCTATCCGGGCATAGAAGGTGTCAAGCGCGGGGCTTCGTGCGGCGTTTCGGGATTTCGCGCGAAGGGTCGCAGGCGTGCACGACGCCGCGGCACAGCAGCGCGGCGAAGTGCTCGGCGATCGCCTCGGCGGTGAGCCCGCGTTCGCGCCCGTACCACGCAGCCGCCGAATTGCACAGCGCCAGCAGCGCGAGGGTCGCCAGCCGCGAATCGAGGTCCTCGCGGAACTCGCGCGATGCGACGCCCGCATCGAAGATCCCCTGGATGATCGATTCATAGCGGGCCGACAGCCGCCCGATGCGTCGTCGCGCGGCGTCGGGAAGGTGCTGGCGTTCGTTCAGGAACACGCGCACGAACGCGTGCTTGTCGGCGGTGGCGCGCAGATGGCTCGCGACGACGCGCGACAGTCGATCGCATGCGCCCTCCGGCGCCTGTGCCGCGGCGAGCGCGTGCTCGATGAATCCTTCCACGCCGCGCTGGCAGACCGTCTCGAGCGCCGCCTCCTTCGAGCGGAAGTAGTAATACAGGCTCGCCTGCCGGATTCCCAGCCGGTCGGCGATGTCCTGCGTGGTCGCACCGTGGTAGCCGCGCTGCGCGAAGACTTCGGCGGCGGCCTCGATCGCCTCGTCGATGCGTCGCGGCCCCGCGGAGGCGCGACGCGACGACACGCGCGCTCGATGCGCATCGGCGTGCGGGCTTGCCGGGTCGGGGAGCATTGCGTTCGAGGGTCGGGCCACGGTTCGGCAAGGGGATCGTCGCGATGCACGCGATGGTAACCGCCACGTGCGCAGCGCGGGAATTGCCCGGACGTTTGATCTATCTATAGATAGATAGGTAAAATCAGTGACGCTGCTCGACCCACCCAAACTTCCCGTCCACACCTTCCGGAGGCCCCGCGTGGCCTATCTGCGCAATGCCTGGTACGTCGCCGCCTGGTCCGACGAGGTCGGCATCGCGGCGGCACTGCGGCGTACGCTGCTCGACGAGCCGGTCGCGCTGTTTCGCGACGAGCACGGCGCGCTGCACGCGGTCGTCGATCGCTGCCCGCATCGTTTCGCGCCGCTGTCGATGGGGAGCATCGTCGGCGAGACGATCCGCTGCCCGTACCACGGACTTCGCTTCGACGGCAGCGGGCAATGCGTACACAACCCGCACGGCAACGGAACGATCCCGAAAGCGGCACGCGTGCGCGCGTTCCCGGTGATCGAGCGCCACGGCATCGCGTGGATCTGGATGGGCGAGGCCGAGCGCGCCGACCCCGACTCGATTCCGGACTTCACCCTGTTCGACGAGGCGGCGAACCATGTCGGCAAGGGATACCTGGAGATCGACGCGAACTACCAGCTCGGAACCGACAACATTCTCGACCTCAGCCACATCGCGTACGTCCATCGCGAGAGCCTGGGCAGCGACGAGATGCAGCGCTCCGAGAGCGAGGTCACGCAGGACGGACATACCGTGTGGTCGCGCCGGCGCAACTTCGGCGAGAGACTGCCGGCGGCGGTGCTCGGCCACTATCGTTCGCAACCCGACACGCTGTGGGACCGCTCGTTCGACGTGCGCTGGGACCCGCCCGCGTCGATGCTGCTGCTGGTCGCCGGCGCGCCGTCGGGCGCGGTACGCACCGGGAACACGCGCGCGCTACCCTTCGCGCACCTTTTCACGCCACAGACGCAGGCGAGCTCGCACTACTGGTTCGCGGCGAGCTACCCGAAATCGCTCGGGCCCCGATACGAGCAACGCGCGCGCGCTGCGCTCGAGTTCCTCGCCGGTCCCTTCGAACGCGAAGACCTGCCGATGCTGCAGGCCCAGCAGCGCGCGCTCGGCGACCGGGGTTTCTGGGAAATGAAACCGGTGCTGCTCGCCGGCGATGCGGCAGCGGTGCGCGCGCGGCGCCTGCTCGACCGGCTGATCGAACGCGAACGCAGGCACGACGAGAATCGGGTCGACCCTCAGCGCGAATCGAGCTGCGCGACGAGCGTCTGAACCGCGTCGAGCTCGACCGGCTTGACCAGGTGGTGGTCGAAGCCCGCCGCTTCGGAGGCGGCACGATCGGCTTCCTGCCCCCACCCGGTCACGGCGATCAGCAGCGCGGCCCTGCCCCATTCGGCTTCGCGGATGCGTCGTGCCGCGACATATCCGTTCATGTGCGGCATCCCCAGGTCCATCAGGATCGCTTCCGGGCGCACGCGCTCGGCGATCTCGAGCGCCTCGTCGCCGGAAAAAGCCACGCTGACCTGGTGACCGAGCAGCTCGAGCATCGTCGCCATCGCCTGGGCCGCATCGGCGTTGTCGTCGACGACGAGAATACGGTGCGTTCGCACGCCGCCCTCCGGCAGGCGCCGCGTCTCGAGATCCTCGGTGGCGGTCGCCGACAGCGGCAGGCGCACGATGAACTCGCTGCCCCGGCCGGGTCCTTCGCTGCACGCCTCGACGGTGCCGCCGTGCAGCTCGACGAGCTGGCGGACGATCGTCAATCCGATGCCGAGCCCGCCCTGGCGCCGATCGATCGCGCTGTCGACCTGCGCGAACAGCTCGAACACCTTGGTCAGCATTTCGGCGGGGATGCCCACGCCGTTGTCCTTGACGCACACCACCGCCTGCCCCGCCTCGCGTCGCAGCGAGACCAGGATGCGTCCCTGGGGCTCGGTGTACTTCGCGGCGTTCGTCAGCAGGTTGCCGATCGCCTGCGTCAGGCGATGCAGGTCGCCGTCGACGTAGACCGCCTCGGCCGGCAACGCCAGGCTGACTTCGTGGCGACGCTGGCGGATGATCGGGTCGCACGCTTCGAGTGCGCTGCGAATGACGGTCGCGAGTTCGACCGGCTTTCGATCGAGCACGATGCGCCCGCTGCTGATCCGGCTCACGTCCATCAGGTCGTCGACCAGCGCCACCATGTGATCGACCTGCCGGCCCATCATCGCGTGCACGCGCTCGATGCGTTCGGCGTCCATCTTGCCCATCCGCATGATCTCGATCCCCGTTCGCAACGGCGCCAGCGGATTGCGCAACTCGTGCGCGAGAATCGCGAGAAACTCGTCCTTGCGCCGGTCCGCTTCGCGCAGCGCGTCCTCCGCTCGCTTGCGCTTCGTGATGTCGATGTTCATCCCGACCCACTTGCGCACCTTTCCGTCGGAACCGAACAGCGGCGCCGCGCGATCGCTGCTCCAGCGCAGCGTCCCGTCGGGCGCGACGATCCGGTACTCGGCCTCGAACGGGAGGCAGCGCGCGATCGATTCGCGCCAGCGCCGCTTCGTCGCCTCGCGGTCCTCGGGATGCACGGCTTCGAGCCACCCGCTGCCGAGCCACTGCTCGAGCTGCTGCCCGGTCAGCGCACGCCACTGCGGCGAATAGGAAGTGACGTTTCCCGCTGCGTCGGCTTCCCACACCGCCTGCGCCATCGCCTCGACCAGCACGCGGAAGCGCTCCTCGCTTTCGCGCAGCGCGTCGTCGATCGCGCGTCGCGCGCTGACGTTCCGGAAAAGCAGTCCGACGCGGTTCGCCGACTCGGGGCCGCTGCGAAACGCATAGACCTCGAACCAGCGCTGCAGCGCGGCATGGTAGTGCTCGAAGCGGGCCGGTTCTCCGGTGCGCGCGACGCGCCCGTAGGTCTCGGGCCAGAAACCTTCGAGCTCGGGCGCGAAGCTGCGCATCCGGCGACCGACCGCGTCGGCGAGCCCGGTCTGCTCCTCGAACGCGCGATTGACCTCGAGGAAGCGGTAATCGACCGCCGTGCCGGCCTCGTCGTACAGCAGTTCGATGATGCAGAAACCCTGGTCGATCGAATCGATCAGCGTGCGGTACTGGCGCTCGCTCTCGCTGAGCGCCTGACGCGTGAGGCGACTGCGCGTGACGTCGTGAAAATACAACGCGACGCCCCACGACGTCGGGCAGATCCGCCCGCGGAACCAGCGCCCGGACGGCGGATTGAAATACTCGCGCTCGACGCGTCGACCGGTGCGCGCGGCCTCGCGAAGCTGCTCCTCGTCGATGCCGCCGATCGAGCCGAGCTCGGGAAACACCTCGTACAGGCTGCGGCCGATCAATTCCGCGCGACGCTTGCCGAGCTGGCGCTCGGCCGCCGCATTGACGTAGATGAAGCGATGCTCGCGATCGCACGCAAAGAAGCCGTCCGAGACGCTCTCGAGCACTTCGAAGACGTCGATGGCAAGATCGTCGGCACTCGAGGCGGGCTTCATGGTGACCTCGGATCGAGCGACGATTCTCGCCGGGCGCCCGTACCCGCGCAAGTCATCGCCTTGCGCGGACGCTTCAGTTCAGCGCGAGTCGCGCACGAATCGTTCCCGTTTCACGATCGGGCTCCAGCGCGAAGCCGATCCGGGCGGCCAGGCGAAGCATGTCTTCGTTCTCGCCGAGAATCTCGCCGACCATCTCGCGCGTTCCCCGCTCGCGGCAGTACTCGATCATTTTTCCGAGCAGCAGCCGGCCCAGCCCCTGACCCTTCAGGTCGGAACGGACGAGAATCGCGAACTCGGCGGCGACGTTGTCGGGATCGGCGACCGTGCGCACGACGCCCAGCGTCTCGGACGCGCCTCCCGCGTCCGGCGCGGTCGCGACGAAGGCCATCTCGCGGTCGTAGTCGATCTGCGTGAGCCGAGCCATCTGCGAGTGGCCGAGCTGGCGCACCGAATCGAAGAAGCGGAAACGCAGGTCCTCGGGCGTCATGTGCGACAGCAGCTCCTGGTGTGCCGGCTCGTCTTCGGGACGGATCGGACGCAGCAGCACCTCGCGCCCGTCGCGCAGCCGGCTCGTCTCCTCGAGGTTCTTCGGATACGGGCGGATCGCCAGCCGCCCGGCACGCGCCGCGGCGGCGTCGACGCGCATGTGCGCATCGATGCATACGACGCCGTCGTCGCCGGCGAACAACGGGTTGATGTCGATCTCGACGATCTCCGGGATGTCGACGACGAGCTGCGACACCTTCACCAGCGTCAGGCAGATCGCGTCGACGTCGGCCGCCGGCCGCTCGCGATACGCGCGCAGCAGCTTGTCGATGCGCGTGCGCGCGATCAGTTCGCGGGCGAGCGGGAGATTCAGCGGCGGCAGTCCGATCGCGTGGTCGCGGATGACCTCCACCGCCCGACCGCCCTCGCCGAACAGGAGGACGGGTCCGAACAGCGCGTCGGTCGTCACGCCGATGATGAGCTGGCGTGCGTTGCGGCGGGCGACCATCGGCTGCAGCGTGAAGCCTGCGATGCGCGCCCGCGGCATGCGTTCGCCGACCCGCTTGATCATCCCGGCCGCGGCGGCGCGCACCGCATCGGCGCTCTCCAGGTTCAGCGCCACGCCGCCGACGTCCCACTTGCGCGCGATGTCGGGCGACAGGACGGTAAGCGCGATCGGGTAGCCGATCGTCTCGGCAATCGAGGCCGCCTGCTCGAGCGACTCGGCGATGCGGGTCGGAACGACCGGAATGCCGTAGGCGGCGAGGACCGCCTTCGCATCGGGCTCGGACAGCAGCGCGCTGCCGCGTTCGAGCGCGCGGGCAACGACGGCGCGCGCGCCCGCGACGTCGGGCCGGAACTCGCTGGGCAGCGACGGCGGCGTCTGCATCAGCATTTCCTGGTTGCGGTGGAAGCTCACCACGTGCAGAAATGCCTTCACCGCGCTCGACGGCGTCTCGTAGGTGGGCAGTCCCGCTTCGGCGAACAGGCGGCGCGAAGCGGTGGCCGCATCGGCTCCGACCCAGCACGTCAGGATGCGGGCGGCGCGCAACTCGCGGGCCACGCCGATCACCGCCTGCGCGGCTTCCTCTCCCCGCGTCGTCGCCGTCGGCGCGTGCATGACCAGCGCCGCGTTCACCTGCGGATCGGCGAGCACCGCCTTCAGGCACTCGGCATAGCGGCGTCCCGGTGCGTTGACGCCGACGTCGACCGGATTCGACGGCGAGCACGCGGCGGGCAGCTGCTCGGCCAGCCGGCGCGTCGTCTCGTCGGTGAATCGAGCGCACTGCCCGCCGCCGAGCAGCAGTTCGTCGAGCGCCATCAGCCCGGCGCCGCCGCCGTTGTGCACGATCGCGAGCTTCTCGCCGCGAAACGCGCGGGCGCGGCTGAGCGTCTCGACCGCGGCGAACAGCTCGTCGATGTCGTAGACGCGAAGAATGCCGGCGCGGCGCAGCGCGGCATCGAACACGTCGTCGGGGCGGGCGAGCGCGCCCGAGAGCGTGGCCGCCGCCTCGAGCTCGTCGGGATCGCGCGCGACGCGCCCGGTCTTGACCGCGAGGATCGGCTTGTTGCGTGCCGCCGCGCGCGCCGCCGCCATGAAATTGCGCCGCTCGCGGATCTGCTCGATGTACAGCAGGATCGCGTCGGTGTCGGGATCGCTGCCGAGGTAGTCGAGCACGTCGCCGAAATCGATGTCGGCGCAATCGCCGAGCGCGACGAAATGCGAGAAACCGATTCCCTTCGAACGCGCCCAGTCGAGCACCGCCGTGCACAGCGCGCCCGATTGCGAGACGAACGCGAGCTTGCCGGGAAGCGCCGCGACGTGACTGAGGCTCGCGTTCAGCCCGACGCGCGGAACCAGCACGCCGAGGCTGCCGGCGCCCAGGACGCGCATCGAGTGGCGCCGCGCCGCGGCGAGCATCGCATCGCGTACCCAGGCCCCGGACGGATCGCGCCGGCCGAGCAGGTCATCGTGCACGACGATCGCGACGCGCGTGCCGCGCCGGCCGAGCGCATCGATCGACGCCGCCAGCGTCGTCGCCGGACTGCACAGCACCGCCAGTTCCGGCGTCTGCGGCAGGCTCTCGACGTCGGGATAGGTGAGCACGCCGGCGACCGACCGGTATTTCGGGTTCACCGGCATCACCGGCGCGTCGATCCCGCCTTCGAGCAGGTTGCGCATCAGTACGTTGCCGACGTGGCGCGGCCGGTTCGATGCGCCGACGACCGCGACCGAGCGCGGCTCGAACAGGTGCACGAGGCTGCGCACGCTC
>JAKFES010000058.1:0-10102 GCA_036675585.1 Burkholderiaceae bacterium | reverse complement strand
CGTTGCGCGGCCACTGCGCACTTCGAAATCGAGGTGGGAGACCGCAGCCTGCGCGCCGGCCGGTGAGTGCCCGTGCGCCGCACACGACGCTCGGCGAGCCGGCTGCTACCGAAAGCGAATCGGCGGGACCCGTCGCCGCGGGGCGCGCAGCGCCCCTCGGCAGCGGGTGCCGATTCGCGAGGTAGAGCCGGGAAGCCCCCGCGAAGCGGGGGCCGAAGCCGTGCGTCGTGTGCGGCGCACGGGCACTCACCGGCCGGCGCGCAGGCTGCGGTCTCCCACCTCGATTTCGAAGTGCGCAGTGGCCGCGCAACGCCGTGCCACTGCGGTCGCAGCCCGGCGAGAACAAAGAACGTTCAATTAGGGCGACCGCGCTTCACCGAAACCCGAGCGCGTGCGGCAACCAGGTCGACAGCGCGGGAAACAGCGTCAGCAGGACGAGCACGGCGACGTGTGCCACGAGGAACGGCGGCAGCTCGCGGATCAGCGCCGTCATGCCGACCTTGACCGTGACCGACGTGACGAACAGCAACCCGCCGACGGGCGGCGTGATCATGCCGAGCGTGAGGTTCACGATCACGACGATCGCGAAGTGCACCGGGTCGATGCCGAGCGACGCGGCGATCGGCGCGAGGATCGGCACCAGGATCATTACCCCGGGCAGCGGCTCGAGGAAGATGCCGAACACGAGCAGCAGCACATTGACCGCGAGCAGGAAGGCGAGCGGATCGAGGTTCCAGCCGACGAGCGTCTCGGCCAGGTATTGCGGAACGCGCTCGACGGTGAGAATCCAGGCGAAGGCCGCAGACGCGCCGACGATCAGCAGCACCGCCGCGGTGAGCAGCGCCGCGCGCGACAGGATCGCCGGCACCGCGCTCCATTGCAGCGTGCGATAGATCCATTTGCCGCACACGAGCGCGTAGAACACGGCGACGACGGACGCTTCGGTCGGCGTGAATACGCCGAAGCGGATCCCCACGAGGATGATCACGATCAGCAGCAACGCCGGCAGCGCGTGCCACGTATTGCGCAGCATCTCGCGCACCGGTGGGAGCCCGTCGGTCGCGTGGCCGGCGCGCCGGCGGCACGCCCACCAGTTGGTCGCCGCCATCGCCAGCGCGATCATCGCGCCGGGGACGAAACCCGCCATGAACAGCGCGCCGACCGACACGTTCTCGTCCTGCAGCGCGTAGATGATCATGATGATCGACGGCGGGATGATCGGGCCGACGATCGCGGTGCTCGCCGTCAGCGCCGCCGCATAGCTGCGCGCGTATCCGGCCTTCTCCATCATGCGCGACATCATCGCGCCCGGCCCTGCGACGTCGGCCATTGCCGAGCCCGAAATGCCCGAGAACAGCGTCAGCGACAGCACGTTGGCGTAGCCCAGCCCGCCGCGCAGGTGGCTGACGAACTGCGCGGCGAAGCGCAGCAGCACCACGGTGAGCGCGCCGCCGCTCATCAGTTCGGCGGCGAGAATGAAGAACGGAACGGCCATCAGCGGAAAGCTGTCCAGTCCGGTGAACATCTCCTTGAACACGACGATCTGCGGGTAGCGGCCGCCGATGAACACCGCGATCGACGCGGCCATCGCGAGCGCGAAGGCGATCGGGACGCCGATCGCGAACAGCACGACCGTGGCGACGAACAGCGTCAGCGCCACGACGATGCGGTGCGGCGGCGCCGGGCGACGATGCGCGGTGCTCCGGTTCGCGGCGCGGGGTCGGCGATCGGCGTCAAAGCGTGGCGGCCATCTCGGCGTCGATCTCGTCGGACTCGATCGCGCGCCGCTCGCGGACGTATCGCCGGGCGACGAGCAGCAGGTGCACGATCAGCAGTACGAAACCGAGCGGCATCGCGAGATAGACCCAGCCGAAGGAGATCCCGGTCGCGGCCGTCGTCTGGAAACGCATCAGGCTCGTGTAGATCGCGCCCTGCCAGGCCATCACCGAGAAGAATGCGAGCAGCGCGGCGACGATCAGCGCACGAAGCGCCTGCCCGGCACGTCCGGGCAGCACGTCGTGCAGATTCTCGATGGCGATGTGCCCGCCGAAGCGCAGCACGAGCCCGGCGCCGAGGAAGGTCAGCCAGATCATCAGGTGCCGGGCGACTTCCTCGGCCCAGACGAGCGAGTCGTTGGTCAGGTAGCGCAGCGCGACGTTGGCGAACACGATGCACGCCATCGCCGCGAGCAGCACGACGAGCAGCCAGCGGTTGGCGGCAACGAATGCGCGCTCGATCGCCTGCATCGCGACCGGACGTTTCCGCCTACTTCGCGTTTGCGATGCGCTCGATCAGCGCCTTGTCGTAGCGGCCGTAATACTGCTCGTAGGCCGGCGCGAGCGCCTTCTGGAACGCGCTCTTCGAGGCGTCGTCGAGCGCGACGACCTGCATGCCGGCCGCCTTGACGTCCTCGACGCCCTTGCGCTCGACTTCATCGACGAAGCGGCGCATCGCGACGACACCGGCCTTCGCGCCTTCGGTCAACGCCTTCCGGCCGGCGTCGTCGAGACTGTTCCACAACTTCGGCGAAACGATCAGCGCGGCAGGCGAATAGACGTGCCCGGTGAGCGTGAGGTGCTTCTGCACCTGCGCGAGCTTGGCCGACACGATGACCGACATCGGGTTCTCCTGCCCGTCGATCGTGCCCTGCTGCAGTGCCCCGATCACTTCGGGCCAGGCCATCGGCGTGGGCGCGGCACCGAGCGTCTTGAACGCGGTGATGTGCACCGGGTTCTCCATCGTGCGGATCTTCAGGCCCTTCATGTCGACCGGCGCCTGCACCGGATGGCGGCTGTTGGTCAGGTGGCGGAATCCCTGCTCGCCCCAGGCGAGCGCCATCAGGTTGCGGGCGGGAAACTTCGCCAGCAGGTCCTGCCCGATCGGGCCGTCGAGCACCGAGCGCGCGTGCGCGAGGTCGCGGAACAGGAACGGGATATCGGTGACGCCGACTTCGGGGACGAAGTTGCTCAGCGTCCCGCTGGAGACGATGACCGCCTCGAGCGTGCCGAGCTGCAGGCTCTCGACCGTCTCGCGCTCGCCGCCGAGCGCACTCGACGGGAAGTGCTTGAACTTCAGCTTGCCGTTGCTCAGCTTCTCGGTCGTCTCGGCCCACGCCGTGGCGCCGGCCCCGTAATGCGAGTTGACCGCCAGCGCGTAAGCCAGCTTGATCTCGGTCTGCGCGCTCGCCGGGGCGGCGAACACGACTGCGGCGACGACGGTTGCGGCAACGGCCGGAATCCGCGAAAGCAAGGACATCGAGTTCTCCTGTCAGAGGCAACCCGGACAGCGGGCGCACCGGGCGCAGCGGGCGCGATTATGTCACGCGCACCGGGTGCCGTGCGAGCCGGATCGCGCCGACGAGCGCGGGCGCGCGCTCAGTCGCTGATCGGCGGAGCGACTTTCAGGACCTCGTCGAGCGTCGTCTGGCCGGCCGCGATCCGCTGGGCGCCGGCGAGCCGCAGCGGGCGCATTCCCGCGCGCATCGCGCGCTGGCGGATCGACCCGAGGTCGGGCCGCTCGTCGATCAGCCGCCGCAGCTCGGCATCGAACGCGAGGATCTCGTACAGGCCGCTCCTGCCTCGATAGCCGGTCATCCGGCACTCGAGGCAGCCGACCGGGCGATACACGCGCGCCGGGTTCTGCGCGCGGAACGGACGGATCAGCGCGCTCCATTGCTCGTCGGGCAGCGGGCCGGCCGCCTCCTTGCACGACGGACACAGCGTGCGCACCAGGCGCTGCGCCATCACCCCGATCATCGTCGCGTTCAGCAGGTACGGCGGCACACCGAGATCGAGCAGCCGCGTGATCGCCGACGGTGCGTCGTTGGTGTGCAGCGTCGACAGCACGAGGTGACCGGTCAACGCAGCCTGGATCGCCATTTCAGCGGTTTCGAGGTCGCGGATCTCGCCGACCATCACGATGTCCGGATCCTGGCGCATCAGCGCGCGAATCCCGTCGGCAAAGCCCAATTCGATGCCTTGCTGCACCTGCATCTGGTTGAACGCCGGTTCGACCATCTCGATCGGGTCCTCGACCGTGCAGACGTTGACCTCGTCGGTGGCCAAGCCCTTCAGCGTCGTGTACAGCGTCGTCGTTTTGCCCGATCCGGTGGGACCGGTGACGAGCACGATGCCGTTCGGGCGCGTCGTCATCGACTCCCACAGCTCGAGGTCGTCGTCCTGGAAGCCCAGTTCCGAGAAATCGCGCACGAGCACTTCGGGATCGAAGATGCGCATCACGAGCTTCTCGCCGAAGGCGGTCGGCAGCGTCGACAGCCGCAGCTCGATCTCGCGCCCGTCGGCGGTGCGCGTCTTGACGCGCCCGTCCTGCGGGCGGCGCTTCTCGATGACGTCCATGCGCCCGAGCAGCTTGATACGGCTCGTCATCGCCGCCAGCACCGACGCCGGCAGCCGGTAGACGTTGTGCAGCACGCCGTCGATGCGGAAGCGGATCGAACCGGTCTCACGCCGCGGCTCGAGGTGGATGTCGCTCGCCCGCTGGTCGAACGCGTACTGCCACAGCCAGTCGACGATGACGACGATGTGCTGGTCGTTCGCGTCGAGGCTGCGCCCCGAGCGGCCGAGCTCGACGAGCTGCTCGAAGTTGCTCTGCTGCGCGGCGACGCCGTTCTTCTGCGCGCCGCGCACGGTGCGCGCGAGCGTGAAGAACTCGACGATGTAGCGCGGGATCTCCTGTGGATCGGCGACGACGCGGCGGATCGGCTTGCGCAGCATCGAGCCGAGCTCGTCGACCCAGTCGGTGATGAAGGGCTCCGCGGTGGCGATGGTCACGCCGTCGGCGTCGACGGCGAGCGGCAGGATCTTGAAGCGCGTCGCGTACTGGCTCGACATCACCTCGCAGACGCGGGCGAGGTCGACCTTCAGCGGATCGATGCGAGCGTGCGGCAGGCCGACGCGCCGCGCGAACCAGGGAACGAGCGTATCGAGGTCGACGAGCCGGTTCGTCGTCGGCGAGCGGAACTTCCGGCGCGCGAGCGCGACGAGCGCGTGCTGCTCGCTGCTCGAGAGGTTCGCGTAGCGGGCGACCGAATCGGCGTCTTCGCGCGAGAGAATGCCGTCGTCGACGAGTGCGGGAAGCAGGTCTTCGACGGTGACGCGACAGCCCGGACGGCCGAGCGCGGGGAGCGGCGACGGCACGGCCGCGACTGCGGTGGAACCCGTGCGCGCGTTCATGCGCGGACGGTAGCAAGGCCGCAGATCGGCTGCGGCTTGTGTCGGACGAACGGTCGATGGATTCGGAGGAAGGGTGAGCTGAACGCCCGCCGCTGGCGTCCTGAACCGCAACGGTTGACCGATGCCGATCAGGTTGCCCTCGCTGTCCCTGAACCAGGCGCCCAGCTCGCCCGTGCCTTCCTTGCTCGGATAGTTCCTTTCGATCTCAGGATATTCAACCGCAGAGTTGACAATCGCAACGGGCGGCGTATATTCAACCTCATGGTTGACCATATAACCCGTCTCGACGCCGTCTTCGGCGCCCTCGCCGACCCCACCCGTCGCGCGATGCTGCGCGAGCTCGCACGGCAGCCGCGCACGGTCGGCGAGCTCGCCGCGCCCTTCGACATCTCGCTGGCCGGCGCGTCCAAGCACATCCAGGTGCTCGAGCGCGCCGGGCTGATCCGGCGCGAGATCCAGGGACGCGTGCATCTGTGCACGCTCGACGCGCGCCCGCTGCACGCCGGCGCGGAGTGGCTGCGCCACTACGAACGCTTCTGGAACACCCGTCTCGACGTCCTCGAAAAGCTGCTCGAGGCGGAAGACGCCGCGAAAGACACGGCGACACCCGGCGCGAAACGCGCCCGCAAATCCCCTACCCCACGGAGGACACGATGAACACCGCCACGCTCGAGACCGATTACGCCGTGCGCACCAGTGACGACACCGTGTGCATCCAGCGTCTGCTGCCCGGGCCGATCGAGCGGATCTGGTCGTACCTCACCGACAGCGAACTGCGCCGCCAATGGCTGGCGGCAGGCGACATGCCGAACGGCGAAGGCGAGCCCTTCGAACTCGTGTGGCGCAACGACGAACTGACCGACCCGCCCGGCACGCGCCCGGACGGCTTCGACGCCGAGCACCGCATGCAGAGCACGATCCTCGAAATGGAGCCGCCGCGGCGACTGGCCTTCTCGTGGCAGGGCGGCAGCGACGTCACGTTCGAGCTGGAGCCGCGGGGTGGGTCGGTGCTGCTCACCCTCACCCACCGCCGCCTGAAAGACCGCTCGGTGATGGGGATGGTCGGCCCCGGCTGGCACGCGCACCTCGACGTGCTTGCCGCACGCATTCGCGGCACCGAGCCGGAACCGTTCTGGGATGGGTGGGGACGGCTGCGCAAGGAGTACGAGCGGCGATTGGCCGAGTGAAGCAGTCCTTCTCCAAAGGACGCTTCAAGCGCACCGGCCCGCGTACGGGGCCGGTCTCATCGAGGCGCTCATTCGTCGCTCGCTTGCGACTTGCCTGACCAGACCCGAAGCGGGCAATGCCTTGCAGCGTGCGTGAAATCCCTGTCCGTAGTAAGCAGCATGAGATCGTGGCGAATGCAGAGCTGAGCGAGCAGCGCGTCGATCGTTCCAATCTGGACGCCGCCCCTGCGGCATCTGTTCCGCAAGGCGGCCGCTCCGATGTGATCCTCGCGATCCGGCTGGAGGAGCGGCAAGACAGCGAAACGCTCCACAATGAGCGCCTGTGCTCTGGGGCCCGAGAAGCCTTGCAGAAGCTCCTGGAGAACGAGACCTGTCGTGACGACGACGTTCGACCCGAGCAAAGCCTCTTTCAGCTGACGGACCTCGGGCTCGAAAGCGTCGACATCGCGACGAAACGCAAGAGACCAGACGCTCGTATCGACGAGAAAGTTCATTTGCCACGCGACCGCTCGGCCTTGTAATCGAACGACTCGTCCCACTCGAGCTTGCCGAACAAGTCTGCAACGCGCCGCTGCTCCCGACGCGCGATGAACTCCTGCAGCGCCTTGGTTACAGCGGCCTTCTTCGTGCGTTCCCCACTCACTTCGACCGCGCGGTTCAGAAGATCCGGATCGATTGCGAGATTCGTGGCCATGTGTGACTCCTTGTGCGGGAGTTTACACATCCTCCGCAAAGGACAGAACGCTCGTCAGAACGTGATGCGCACGGAAGGCGCGCTGCGTTGCGCCTCCCCGTGATGAACCGCCTCGACGTTGTTGCCGTCGGGGTCGAGGACGAACGCCGCGTAGTAATCCGGATGATACGGACGCAGCCCGGGCGCACCGTAATCGGTGCCCCCGTGCGCCAGCGCGGCGCGATAGAAAGCGTCGACGACGTCCCGGCTCGGCGCCTGGAACGCCAGGTGGACCCGTCCGGTGAGGGCGCCCTGCGCAGCCTCGCTGTCGGCCGTGGAGACGACGAGCTCGTCCGCCCAGAAGAACCCGTCACCCACGCCGTTCACCGGAATGTTCAGAACGCCGAGCACGGCGTCGTAGAACGTTCGGGCCGCGGAGAGGTCGCGCACGACCAGCTGGATGTGGTCGATCAGCCTGCCGCGGTGAAACTCGTGGATTTCCATCTGGCGCCTCCTGGATCAAGCGGGCCTCGCACCGGGCACGATGACCAGCATGCCCACGATGCAGGTGCAGATGCAGATGCCCACGACGTCGCTGACGGGGGGCGACGCCGTTCAGCCGCCGACCGGACGATGCTCCGTACCCGCGCCCGGCGTGAGGAACAGCATCGTCGTCGGCACGGCGGTCCTGGCGGTGTGCCAGACGTTCGCCGGCACGAGGACGTACGAACCGGGACGACTCAACGAGACCTCGCGCTCTTTACCGGACTCCTCGAGCACCAGGGTCGCCGCGCCCGAGAGCAGCATCACCAGCTCCTCGCCGGCGGGATGTCGCTCCCACGTCGACCACGGCTCGAAGAAGCGGAAGGCGGTCATGAGCCTGCCGCTTTCCAGTTCGGGACGCGCGCCCGCGGCCAATTCGGCCCAGAACGAATCCGACACGGCGATCGCATCCGCTCTCCCGCCTTCGCCGAAATGGACGTAGTGGTCGACGATGTCCCTGGCAGAACTCAAACGCGTCTCCTCAATTCGAACACGCAAACGCACCGGGCAGCTACATGTATCCGAGCGCGCTATGCGGCCTCGACGTGACGAGCGAAGTTGTCGAGAATCGCCTGCCACCCCTGCCGTTGCTGCTCGATGGAATGAGCGGGTTCACTATCGAAGGTCACGCGTACGTTCACACCATTCGGACGATCGGCGAACTCGACCCGCGCCGTACGATCGCCGAACGAATACTCGATCAGCTCGTTCTCGACGATTCGTGTGTACGTTCCGGCGAAATCGAAGCCCATGCTGCCGTCCTTGGCCTCCATGCGCGAGGAGAAGGCGCCGCCCTCGCGCAAATCCACGGTGGCAGACGTCGTGTGCCAGTCGTCGGAGGCGGCGTTCCACTGCTCGATGTCCTCGGGTGTCGTATACGCACGCCAGACTTTCTCGATGGGTGCTGCCACGGTGGTTTCGACGCTGATCTGCATGTTTCCCTCTCGTTGGAGCTGCTGCGACGCCGGAAGCCCTGCAAACGGCTCACAGCGCCATCGACGGCCGCAACACGATCGCCGCGTGCCAGCGTTGCAGGTTCGGATGCGTGTCGTCCGGGCGGATTTTCACGATACGGGCGAAATCCACCGCTACCGTTGCAGTGATGTCGGCGATGCTGAAGCCGTCGCCCGCGATGAACGCGCGATCGCTCAGACGGGCGTTGAGGGCAGCGAAAAACTGGCGCACCCGCGCCCGCCCGCGCTCGGCCAGTTCCGGTATCTGGGGATAGTCGACCGGCCCCGGCAGCGCGCGATTGGCCATCGCCGGCGAGCTGTTGCGCAGCGCTTCGGCGACGGCCAGCAGCCCGCCGAATTCGGCGCGCCAGGACCAGCTGGCAACTTCGGCTTTTTCGAGCGGCGTGCGCCCTGCGAGCGGCGGATCCGGGAAACGCGCTTCCAGATACGCCGCGATGGCCGCGTTGTCGGTGAGCAGCGCGCCTTCGTCGGTGCGCAGTGCGGGCACCGTGCATTCGGGGTTGATTGCGCGGTAGGCGTCGCCGAACTGCTCGCCGGCGCGCAGGTCGATCTGGACCGTCTCGTGTCGAAGCCCTTTCTCGGCGAGCAGGATGCGCGCACGGCGCGGGCTGGGGGCGGTGCTGCAGTCGTAGAGCGTGAGCATGATGTCGCCTCGTACGGCAGCGTGCGTCACGAGGATGACGCGCTGCGCTTGTCCTCGGTCCGGGTCTCGAAGTCGCTGGCGTCGTGACGCTCGTGCAACTGGTTGGCCGGGTTGCCCGAAACCCGATTGACCTTGCGCCCGCGCCGCACAGCGGGTCGCTGCGCGATCTCGTCGGCCCAGCGCACGACGTGCGTGTATTCCTGAACCTGAAGGAACTCGCCGGCTTCGTAGAGTTGTCCCTTCGCGAGCGCGCCGTACCAGGGCCAGGCGGCGATATCGGCGATGCTGTAGTCGCTTCCCCCGAGAAACCGGTTGTCGGCGAGGCGGCGGTCGAGCAGTGCCGGAATCTTCGAGTTCGGATTGACCGCGACGAACCCGCTGCTGAACTGCTCCCCTTCGTCGATCCGGATCAGCCAGGCGTCGTATTCGGCTTCGCGATGCCCGGCTTCGAGCAACTCTTCGAGCATCACCGTGACCTTGACGCCGTTGGGCGTTCCCAGCGAATAGAGTTGCAGCGGGTGACGCCCGACCGGCAACTCGCGTTCGTGCGTAGCACCGGCGACCGGACGGTTGATGCTCTCGAAGCGGCCCCCGCTTTTCTTGTCGGGCGACCAGATTTTCGGCGGGGTGTAGTCGGACGGTTGGTTCATGGTCAGCAACTCGGCGCGCGACGCGCGGCAGGCGGAAGAAGGGATGCACCGATGGTACGTGCGTCGCCGTCGCGACCTCGGCAGAACGGTGACGCGGCGGGAAGGCACTCTGCACCTGCTGCCGACGCGAGGCGGATCGACGTGAAGCGAATCCTGGAGTGGCTGGAACCGCGCACGTCATCGGTGAATGGCGCGCTTCCCGGTTACTGGTTCCGGACATTCGCTCCGGCTTCGGCCGAA
>JAKFES010000256.1:0-10145 GCA_036675585.1 Burkholderiaceae bacterium | reverse complement strand
GCGGCCGCGGGCGGCCTCGAGGCGAACGGCGCGCGCGTCGACAACGGCCTCGTCGCGGGCGACGCGAACGCCGACGTCGCCGCGACGCGCGGGCCGGCGAGCGGCGAGGTGTGGCTCGACCCGCAGCTCGTCCAGGCGCTCGGCGTGGCGCGCGACGACCTCGTCGCGTTCGGCGACCGATCGTTTCGCCTGACCCGGGTCATCACGCTCGAGCCCGATCGCGGGACCGGCTTCGTGAATTTCGCGCCGCGTGCGATGTTCTCGCTCGACGACCTCGACGCCACGCGCCTGATCCAGCCGGCGAGCCGCGTTCGCTGGCACCTGATGGTCGCCGGCGACGCGGGCGCCGTCGCGCGTTTCGCCGAATGGGCCGAACCGCGCCTGTCGCGCGGGGCGCGGATCGAATCGCTCGAGAGCGGGCGTCCCGAGTTGCGCGCGACGCTCGATCGCGCCGAGCGGTTCCTGTCGCTGGTCGCGTTGCTCTCGGCGCTGATCGCCGCGGTGGCGATCGGCCTCGCGTCGCGCCGCTTCGCCGAGCGGCATCTCGACGGCTGCGCGGTCCTGAAGGCGATGGGTGTCGGCCAGCGGCGGCTGCTCGTGCTGCTCGGCTTCGAGCTGCTCTGGGTCGCGCTGCTCGGCGCGCTCGCCGGCGTCGCGCTGGGCTGGCTCGTGCATTTCGGTCTCGTCGCGGCCATCGGCCCGCTGTTGCAGATGGAGCTGCCGTTGCCCGGGTGGAAGCCGGGCGCGCAATCGATCCTGGCCGCGCTCGTGCTGATGGCCGGATTCGGCGCCTGGCCGTTCCTGCGGTTGGCCGGGGTGCCGCCGATGCACGTATTGCGTCGCGAGGTCGTCGGTGCACCGGCTTCGGCGTGGATCGCGGCGGCGATCGCGGCGGCCGCGTTCGCGGCACTGCTGCTGTGGTTCGCCGGCGATCGGCGGCTCGCGGGGGTGGCGATCGGGGGCTTCGCGCTCGGCGCGCTCGTTTTCGTCGTCGCCACGTTTGCCGCGGTGCGCGCGCTCGAACCGCTGCGGCACGCCGATTTCGTCGCCGGCAGCCCCGCGTTGCGGCTCGCGTTCGCGTCGTGGTCGCGCCGCCGCTCGATGACCGTCACGCAGACCGTCGCGTTGTCGGTCGGGTTGATGGCGCTGATCCTGCTCACCGTCACGCGCACCGACCTGATCGAGGGCTGGCGGCAGGCGAGCCCGCCCGATGCGCCGAATCGCTTCGTCGTCAACATCCAGCCGGACCAGGCCGCCGCGGTCGGCGAGGCGCTCGCCACGGCCGGGGTCGTCTCGCCGGAGCTCTACCCGATGATCCGCGGGCGGCTGGTGTCGGTCGACGGCGAGCCGGTGCGCCCCGAAGCCTACGACGACGATCGCGCGCAGCGTCTGCTCGACCGCGAATTCAACCTCTCGTATTCGGAGACGATTCCCGCGCACAACCGGCTCGTCGCCGGCGCGCCGTTCACCGCCGGGAACGCCGAAGTGTCGGTCGAGGAGGGCATTCTCGAGACGCTCAAGCTGTCGCTGGGCGACGAACTCGGCTTCGACATCGCGGGCGAGATCGTGCAGGCGCGCATCACCAACGTGCGCCGCGTCGAATGGGATTCGATGAAAGTGAATTTCTTCATGATCCTGTCGCCCGAGGCGGTCGCCGACCGCCCGCAGACGTGGATCACCGCGTATCACCAGCCGGCGGGCCCCGATCCGGTCGACCGGCGGCTCGTGCGCGAATTCCCGAACCTGACCGTCTTCGACACCGGCAACATCGTGCGCCAGGTGCAGGCGATGCTCGAGCAGGTGATCCACGCGGTCCAGTTCCTGTTCGTGCTCACGCTCGCCGCCGGAGTGGCGGTGCTGTGGGGCGCGCTCGCGAGCTCGCGCGACGAGCGCATCCGCGAAGCGGGGCTGATGCGCGCACTCGGCGCTTCGAGCCGACAGCTGTCGTCGGCGCAGCTCATCGAGCTCGCGTTCAGCGGTGCGCTGGCCGGCGTGCTCGCCGCCGCCGGGTCGCTGGCGATCGGATGGGCGCTCGCCGACCTCGTATTCAGCTTCCCGTACCGACCGCGCTGGGCCATCCTGCCGGCGGGCGCGCTGGTCGGCGCGGCGCTCGCGCTGGTGGCCGGCTGGTTGAGCCTGCGCAGCGTCCTGCGCGTGCCGCCGCTGATCACGCTGCGCAACGCGTAGCGCGCGCGGCCCCGGGCGGCAACGCAATCCGCCGGCTGGCCGGTCGGATCGCCGCGCCGGTGCGTCGATCTACCGGGTCGCGCCGAACATCTGCCGGGCGGCGTCGTCGGGCAAGCGGCAGATGCGCGCAGCGGGCTCGTAGCGTCCGCCGCGGCGCTGGCAGTCGACATAGGGGCCGTATTGCGCGGTGCCGTTCCCGCGCGCGCCTTGCGCCATCGCCGACGCGGCGAGCGCGGCCGGTGCGCCGCCCGACGGGGCCGCAGCCGACGATCGCACGATGCCCGGTGCGCCCGAACGCGGCGTCCACACGCGCACGCGCGAGGCACCGACGCAGGGCTCGTCGGAGAACACGGTGCGCCCGTCGCGGGTCGAGCATTCGAACACCGCGCCCGGTTCCTGCGGCGTGGATGCGGCGGCAACGAGCGGCAGCGCGGCGAGGACGCCGGCGGCGAGCGTGGCGGCAAGAACCTTCATCGGAGTCTCCAGGCGGGCGTTCGTCGTATCCTCCCGGATATCCCGTTTTCCGACAACCCCGGGGTGGCCCAGCCCTTGCCTTCGAACGAATTTCTCCTCGTTGCCGCCGTGGTGTTCGCGGCGCTGTCCACCGTGCTGCTGCTCGTGCTGGTGTTTCGCCGCGTCCCCGACGCCTCGGCGCCGGTGATCGAGGAGATCGCGCGTGCCACCGGCCTGCAGCTCGACCGGCAGCGCGAATTGCGCGAGGAGATGGGCGGACAGGCGCGCGAGAACCGGCGTGAGCTGGCCGGCTCGCTGGCCGATCTCGGGCGCAGCCTCACCCAGCAGATGGGCACGATCGCCAGCGTGCAGAACAACCAGATCGACGCGTTCGCGCAGCAACTCGTCAAGCTCACCGAGGCGAACGAGCAGCGGCTCGGTGCGCTGCGCGAGAGCAACGAGCAGCGGCTGAACGCGCTGCGCGAGAGCACCGAGGCGCGCCTCGATGCGTTGCGCGAGACGCTCGAGCGCCGGCTGCGCGACCTGCAGGCCGACAACTCGGTGAAGCTCGACGAGATGCGCCGCACCGTCGACGAGAAGCTGCACGCGACGCTCGAGCAGCGACTGGGCGCGTCGTTCAAGCAGGTGTCCGACCGGCTCGAGCAGGTGCACAAGGGGCTCGGCGAGATGCAGGCGCTGGCGTCCGACGTCGGCGACCTCAAGCGCGTGCTGACCAACGTGAAGACGCGCGGCACCTGGGGCGAGGTGCAGCTCGCGTCGCTGCTCGAGCAGCTGCTCGTGCCCGAGCAGTACGCGTGCAACGTCGCGCCGGTGCCCGGGTCGAACGACCGCGTCGAGTTCGCGATCAAGCTGCCCGGCGGCAGCGACGAGACGCCGGTGTGGCTGCCGATCGACGCCAAGTTCCCGCGCGAGGATTACGACCGCCTCGTGCTCGCGCAGGAGAACGCCGATCCGGCGGCCGCCGAAGTCGCCGGTCGCCAGCTCGAGCAGCGCCTGCGGCTGGAAGCGAAGACGATCCACTCGAAATACGTGTCGCCGCCGTCGACTACCGATTTCGCGCTGCTGTTCCTGCCCACCGAGGGGCTGTACGCGGAGATCGTGCGCCGTCCGGGTCTCACCGACGATCTGCAGCGCACGTGGCGCGTCGTCGTCGCGGGCCCGAGCACGCTGGCGGCGATCCTCTCGAGCCTGCAGATGGGATTCCGCACGCTCGCCGTCGAGAAGCGATCGAGCGAAGTGTGGCAGTTGCTCGGTGCGGTCAAGACCGAGTTCGGCAAGTTCGGCGACGTGCTCGCGAAGGCCAAGGAGCACATCGACAAGGCGGGCACGACGCTCGGCAGCGCCGCCGTGCGCACGCGCGCCATCGAGCGCCGCTTGCGCGGCGTGGAGTCGCTCGCCGAGCCGGCCGCCGTGCAACTGCTCGACGACGAGATGCAAGCCGAGCCGTGAAAACTAGCGCGTGCAGGCGCGCAGGTACAGCGCGAGTCCGTGCTCGATGTACTCGTCGATCGTGTAGCGCTGCGACAGCCGCCAGTGCTTGAGCGCCCACGAGTGCGCGAGCATCACCGCCTGGTAGGTGAGGAATTCGACGTCGACGTCGTGGAACACGCCCGCATCGACGCAATCCTGGATCGTTTCGGCGATCAGCGCGTTCGTCTGCACTTCCGCCTGCATCACGAGCTTGCGGCGCTCTGCGGGCAGCGAGCGCGTCGAGCGATACGCGAGCACGGTCGCCGGGCGCAGCCGGTCGACCACGCGGCAATAGGTGGCCACCGCCGTGCGGAAGCGTTCGAGCGGGTCGGTCAGGCCCTCGAGCGCGGCGGGGATCTCGCGGCGGTACGCCTCGATCACGTCGAGGATCGACAGCAGCAGGACGTCGTCCTTGTCCTCGACGTACTGGTAGATGAGGCCGGTGCTCACGCCCGCTTTGGCGGCGATCGCCTGCACCGTGGTGCAGTAGAACCCCTGTTCGGAGAACAGCTCGACGGCGGCTTCGACGATCTGTCCGCGCCGCTGGTGCACCAGCGCCTCGTCGGCGACGCGTGCCTTGACCGGCGAGGGCTTCGAGTCGGCGGGCGGCAACGGCGTCACTCGATGAAGCGCAGCAGCCCCAGCGTGAGGACCGGAAAGGCGATCAGGATCAGCACGCGGATGAAGTCGCTCGCCAGGAACGGCAGTACGCCGCGGAACGACTCGGACATCGGCACCCCGGGCGCCATCGAGTTGATCACGAACACGTTCAGTCCGAACGGCGGCGTGATGAGCCCGACCTCGACCACGATCAGCACCAGGATGCCGAACCAGATCGCGGTGTGCTCGGGCGAGAGCCCGAAATCGAGCCCCATCACGATCGGGAACAGCACCGGGATCGTGATCAGGATCATCGACATCGAATCCATCACGCAGCCGAGCGCGAGGTAAAAGAGCAGGATCAGGAACAGCACGGTCATCGGCGAGAACCCGCTGCCGGCGATCGCCGCCGCGGCCTGCGTCGGCATCTGCGTGATCGCCAGGAACGCATTGAACAGGTCGGCGCCGATCAGGATCAGGAAGATCATCGCGGTCAGCTTCGCCGTGCCGAGCAGGCATTCGATGATGCCGTTCAGGCGCATGCCGTTGAAGACCGCGATCGCCCCGGTCGACGCCGCGCCCACCGCGGCGCCTTCGGTCGGCGTGAAGAACCCGCCGTAGATTCCGCCCATCACGACGACGAAGACGAGGATCACCGGCAGCAGCTCGCCCAGCGTGGCGAGCTTCTGCGCGAGCGTTGCGCGCGGGCCCGCCGGGCCCGCCTCGGGCACGAAGCGAACGACGATCGCGACCGCGACCATGTAGCCGAGGGCGGCCAGCACGCCGGGGACCATCGCCGCGAGGAAGAGCTTGCCGATCGACTGCTCGGTGAGGATCGCGTAGATGACGAGAACGACCGACGGGGGGATCAGGATGCCGAGCGTGCCGCCGGCGGCGAGCGAGCCCGTCGCGAGCGCTCCGGAATAATTCAGCCGTTTCATTTCCGGCAGTGATACGTGCGCCATCGTCGCGGCGGTGGCGAGCGACGATCCGCAGATCGATCCGAACGCCGCGCACGCGCCGATCCCGGCCATCGCGATTCCGCCGCGCCGGTGCCCGAGCCAGGCGGCCGCTGCATTGAAGATTCCGGTGGACAGCCCCGAGCCGGTGGCGAACTGGCCCATCAGCACGAACAGCGGGATCACCGACAACGAGTAGTTGGCCGCCTGGAAATACGGCGCCCCGTTCATGTAGTTGAGCATCGGGTCGAGACCCGCCACCCAGATGTAGCCGGCCCCGCCGACCAGCAACAGCGTCAGGCCGACCGGGATTCCGAGCACGAGCAGGGCGACGAGCACCGCGAACATCAACAGCGAAATCGTCATCCCGCTCACGAAGCGACCCCTGTCATCGGAACTCCCGGCCGCCGCGCAGCGCGCGAACGACGCACACGAGCGTGAGCAGCGCCATCGACGCGACGATCGGCAGGAACACCCACCAGGTGGGGATCTGCAGCATCATCGACATGTCGTTGTACTGGTACTGGTTCAAGCCGCCCAGCGCCAGGCGCCAGGTCATGAGGCCGGCGACGATCGCGAACAGGACGTCGCTGGCGACCGCCAGCCGTTGGCGCATGCCGGCAGGGAACATCCCGACGAACATGTCGACCGCGACGTTGCCGCCGTACAGATGGCAGTACGGCAACATGGCGAAGACCGCGATCGCGGTGCCGCGTTCGACCAGCTCGAAGTCGCCGACCAGCGGCGCGCCGAACAGCGAGCGGCTGACGATGCTCGCCACCGAGACGGTCATGAACACCAGCATGACGACGCCGCCGGCGATCGCCAGCCACGTGCAGGCCCGCTCCAGCGCCTGCTCGGAGCTGGAGCGGGGTGCCGCGCCCGTTTCGTCGGCGCGGCCTGCCACCTCGCTCATTTCTCGTATTTCGCGATCAGCGCGGTCGCCTCGTCATAGAGCGCCTGACCGTTCGGTGTCTTCTTGATCCAGGCGTCGATGACCGGCTGCGTGGTTTTCTTCCAGCGCGCTTTCTCCTCGGGGCTGAGCGTGGTGATGGTGTGCCCCATCTCCTTCGCCTGCTGCAGTCCGGGCAGCTCGGCGTCGTCCCACGCCTTGCCCATTTCCTGGACGATGTTCGCGCCCGAGTTCTTGTCGATGACCGCCTTGAGGTCGGCCGGCAGGCTCTCGTATTTCTGCTTGTTCATCGCGACCATGAACACCGTCGTGTACAGGTCGGTGGCGGTGTGGAACTTGACCAGCTCGTTGAGCCGCTGCGGTTTCATCACTTCCCACGGCACGGTCAGCCCGTCGGCGACGCCGCGCGACAGCGCCTCGTAGGCCTCGGGCAGCGGCATCCCGATGGGCGATGCGCCCATCAGCTTCAGCGCGTCGCCGATCGGCTTGACCGGCAGGCGGATCTTCTTGCCCTGCAGGTCTTCCATCTTCGTGACCAGCCCCTCCTTCATGTGGACGAGGCCGGGCGCGTGGCAGTGCATCAGCAGCACGTGGACGTCCTTGAACTCGTCCTTCATGTGCTTGTTGTAGAACTCCCAGATCGCCTGCGTGGTCGCCTCGGCGGTCTTGGCGGTCATGAAGGGCAGTTCGAAGACCTCGGCGATCGGGAAGCGCCCCGGCGTGTAGCCGGGCAGCGCCCACGCGATGTCGGCCACGCCGGTGCGGGCCTGGTCGAACAGTTGCGGCGGCTTGCCGCCGAGCTGCATCGACGGATAGATCTCGCATTTGATGCGCCCGCCCGAATCCTTCTCGACGCGCTGCGCCCAGGGAGCGAACAGCTTCGTCTGGATCGGCGCCATCGGCGACAGGAAATGAGACATTCGCAGCTTGACCTGCTCCTGGGCGCCGACGCGGCCCGCAAGGCCCGACGCGCAGGCGGCGCCGGCGACGGCCAGCGATTGCTTCAGGAACGTTCTCTTTTCCATGCTCTCCTCCTGGGGAAAACGAAATCGGCGCGAGCCGGCGAGCGGTCGCTTCCGTACGGATTATTCGCCGAATGCCTGGTAGGTCTTGGCGGCGATCACGAGCTTCTGGACTTCACTGGTTCCTTCGTAGATCCGCAAGGCGCGGATTTCCCTATAGAGCCGCTCGACGGTGGCGCCGTGCACCACGCCGAGCCCGCCGAACAGTTGCACCGCCTCGTCGATGACGCGCTGCGCCGACTCGGTGGCGAAGAGCTTGGCCATCGATGCCTCGCGCGTGACCCGATCGCGCTGCGTGTCGCGCGTCCAGGCCGCGCGGTAGATCAGCAGCGCCGCCGCGTCGACCGACAGGGCCATCTCGGCGATCTTCGCTTGCGTGAGCTGGAAGTCCGACAGCGCGCGGCCGAATACCTCGCGCTGGCGGGTGCGCGCGAGCGCCTCGTCGAGCGCGCGCCGCGCCAGCCCGAGTGCCGCCGCGCCCACCGTCGAACGGAACACGTCGAGCGTCGCCATCGCGATCCGGAACCCGGCGCCCGGGCGATCGATCAGCGCCGAGGCCGGGACGCGGCAATCGGTGAAGCGGACCGTGCCCAGCGGGTGCGGCGCGATCACGTCGATGCGCTCGGAGGCGTCGAGCCCGGGGGTGTCGGCCGGCACGACGAACGCGGCCAGGTTCTTCGCGCCCGGCTCGTCGCCGATGCGGGCGAACACCGTGTAGACGTCGGCGATGCCGGCGTTGGAGATCCACGTCTTGACGCCGTCGATCCGGTAGCCGTCGCCCTCGCGCGTGGCGCGCGTGCGCATCGCCGCGACGTCCGACCCGGCGTCGGGCTCGGACAGTGCGAAGGCGGCGATCGACGTTCCGGCGGCGACCGCGGGCAGGTAGCGGCGCTTCTGTTCGTCGCTGCCGGCGAGCGAGATCGGCGCGCTGCCCAGCCCCTGCATCGCGAACGCGAAATCGGCGAGGGCATCGTGGCGCGCGAGCGTCTCGCGCGCCAGGCACAGGCTGCGCACGTCGAGCTGCGGATGCCGCCCGCCGTAGCCCGCCGGCACGCTCAGCTGCAGCAGCCCCGCCTCGCCCAGCGAGCGCACCAGCCGGCGGCACGAATCGTCGAGCGAGGCATGGTCGCCGTGGGCGAGCGCCAGGCCGCCGAGGACGCCGCCCGCCCAGCGTTCGAGCTCGTCGGCCAGCGCGCGGTGCGACGGCTCGAGAAAGGGCCAGTCGAGGAACGTCCGGTCGGGCATGCGTTCAGTTGCCTTCGAACTTCGGCGTCTGTTTGGCGACGAACGCATGATAGGCGCGGTGAAAATCCTGCGTCTGCATGCAGATCGCCTGCGCCTGCGCCTCGGCTTCGATCGCCTCCTCCAGCCCCATGTTCCATTCCTGCAGCAGCATCTTCTTCGTCATCGCGTGCGCGAAGGTCGGGCCGTCGGCGAGCGATTGCGCCATCGACTGCGCTCGTTCGGCGAGCTTTTCGGGTTCGACCAGCGCATTGTAGAAGCCCCAGCGTTCGGCTTCCTCGCCGGGCATCGAGCGCCCGGTGAACAGCAGCTCCGACGCGCGCCCGTGGCCGACGATGCTCGAGAGCAGCGTGCACGCGCCCATGTCGGCGCCGGCCAGGCCGACCTTGACGAACAGGAACGCGACCTTGCTGCGCGGCGTGCCGAAGCGCAGGTCCGAGCCGCAGGCGAGCATCGTTCCCGCACCGGCGCAGATTCCGTCGATCGCGCACACGATCGGCTGCGGCATGTTGCGCATCGCGCGCACGACGTCGCCCGTCATCCGGGTGAACTCGAGCAGTCCGCCCATGTCCATTTTGGTGAGCGGGCCGATGATCTCGTGGACGTCGCCGCCCGAGCAGAAGTTGCCTCCCTCGCCGGTGAGCACCACCGACTTGATGTCCGGACAGTAGGCGAGCTTGCGGAACAGGTCGCGCATCTCGGCGTACGACTCGAAGGTGAGCGGGTTCTTGCGCTCGGGCCGGTTCAGGGTGAGCGTGGCCACCTTGCCGTCGACCTCGAAACGGAAATGCTCGGGCTGCAGCGCGCTCGCGGGGATCTTGTACATCGCTTTCTGGCTCCTTGTCGTGAGATCAGCCGACCATGCTCAGGCCGCCGCTCACGCTGATGACCTGGCCGGTAATGTAATCGGAACGCGAGCTGGCGAAAAATACCACCGCGTCGGCGATGTCCGACGGCTTGGCGAAGCGGCGCATCGGAATCGCGCGCAGGAACGCCTCGCGGTGCTTCTCGGGGACGGCCTGCAGCAGCGGCGTGTCGGTGGGCCCCGGGCACACGCAATTCGCGGTGATGCCGTGCCGGGCGGTCTCGCGCGCGAGTCCCTTGGTCAGCGCGATGACGCCGCCCTTGGCGCCCGAATAGACGGTCTCGCCCAGGCTGCCGACGCGGCCCGCGTCGCTCGAGACGTTGACGATCTTGCCGCACTTGCGTTCGATCATCCCCGGCAGGAACGCGCGCACGATGCGCAGCGGGCCCATGAAATTCAGTTGCACGACCTTC
>JAKFES010000138.1:0-10286 GCA_036675585.1 Burkholderiaceae bacterium | reverse complement strand
ACCTCGATCTTCACCTTGGGCAGGAAGTCGACGACGTACTCGGCGCCGCGATACAGCTCGGTATGGCCTTTCTGGCGGCCGAATCCTTTCACCTCGGTCACGGTCAGACCCGTCACGCCGACCTCGGCGAGCGCCTCGCGCACTTCGTCGAGCTTGAACGGTTTGATGATCGCCGTAATCTTCTTCATGCTGGCTCCGAAGTCCCCCGTCGAGTGCCCGATGTTCCGTTGCGGACCGTTGCGGCGGCGTTGGCAAAGGGTGAATCGTACCCGAGTCGGCCCTCAGTCGCGAAAGGCGGAAGTCACCGGATAGCGCCAGTCGCGCCCGAACGCGCGATGCGTCACACGAATGCCCAGTGGCGCCTGCCGGCGCTTGTACTCGCTCGCGCGCACCAGTCGCGTAACGCGGCGAACCGTCTGTTCGTCGATGCCGCTCGCCGCGATCTCCTCGACGCTGCGGTCCTCCTCGACGTATTGCTGCACGATCGAATCGAGCACGTCGTACGGCGGCAGCGAATCCTGGTCGGTCTGCCCGGGCTTGAGCTCGGCCGACGGTGCGCGCGTGATGATCCGCGCCGGAATCACCTCGCCGCGCGCGTTGCGCCAGTTCGACAGGCGCCAGACCATCGTCTTGGAGACGTCCTTGATCACGGCGAAACCGCCGGCCATGTCGCCGTACAACGTGCAGTAGCCCACCGCGAGCTCGCTCTTGTTGCCGGTCGTGAGCACCAGCGACCCGGTGCGGTTCGACAGCGCCATCAGCAGCACCGCGCGCACGCGTGCCTGGATGTTCTCCTGCGTGGTGTCGGCCGGCCGGTCGCGCAACTCGAAGTCGAGCGCCTCGAGAAAGGATTCGAAACAGCCCGAGATCGGAATCTCGTCGTAGCGAACGCCCAGGCGCTGCGCCATGTCGCGTGCGTCGATCCGCGAGATCTCGGCGGTGTACGGCGACGGCATCATGACCGCGCGAACGCGATCGGGACCGAGCGCGTCGGCGGCGATCGCCAGCGTGAGCGCCGAATCGACCCCGCCGGAGAGCCCGAGCAGCACGCCCGGAAAACCGTTCTTGCCGATGTAGTCGCGCACGCCCAGCACCAGCGCCGAATAGAGCTGCTCCTCGATCGGCATCGGCGGCGGCGTACCGGACCCCGCGAAGGCGGGCCGCTCGCCTTCGACGAGATCGGCGACGAACAGCGCCTCGCGAAAGGCCGGCGCCTGCGCAGCGAGCCGACCGTCGGCGTTCAGCGCGAACGACAGCCCGTCGAAGACCAGTTCGTCCTGGCCGCCGACGAGGTTCGCGGCGAACAGCGGCACCCCGAGTCGAGCGACGTTCTCGCGCGCGACGTCGAGCCGCTGGCTCTGCTTGTCGGTCTCGTACGGCGACGCGTTGAGCGCGAGCAGCACCTGTGCGCCCGCGGCGCGCGCGCGTTGCGGCGCGCGCGCGAACCAGTAGTCCTCGCAGACGAGCACGCCGAAGCGAACGCCGTCGACCTCGAAGACGAGCGCTTCGTCTCCGGGCGTGAAGTAACGGACGTCGTCGAACACGCGGTAGTTCGGCAGCTCGTGCTTGTGGTATTCGGCGACGACACGCCCGCGGTGCACGAGGCTCGCCGCGTTGAAGCAGGCTGCGCCGCTGCGCACCGGGTGGCCGACGAGGAGATGCACGTCGAGCGCCGCGGTGCCGGCGCAGACGTCGCGCAGCGCGCGCGCCGACCCGGCGAGGAACGCCGAACGGAACAGGAGGTCTTCGGGCGGATAACCGACCAGCGAGAGCTCGGGGGTCACGAGTATCCGCGCGCCCGATGTGCCTGCCTCGCTCGCCGCAGCGATAATCCGCCTTGCATTGCCGTCGAAGTCGCCGACGATCGGATTGAACTGGGCGGCAGCGATTCGCATCGGGAGGCTCTTCTGACCAACGGTCGATTGCGCGACGATTATCGCATGCAGGTCCTGCCCGACGCGGCGGCGATCGGCGCGGACGAATGGAACGCGCTCGCGGCCGCCGGTGCCGGCCGCGCGCGTGCGCAGCCCTTCGTTCGACACGAATTCTTCGACGCGCTCGAGCGCGCCGGCTGCGTCGGCGCGGGTACCGGCTGGCACCCGCACCATCTGCTGCTGCGCGATCGCGCGGGCGCGCCCGCGGCACTCGTTCCGCTGTTTCGCAAGTCGCACTCGTACGGCGAATACGTGTTCGACTGGGCGTGGGCCGATGCCTATCGCCGCGGCGGCCTTCGCTACTACCCGAAATGGGTCGGCGCCGTTCCCTTCACGCCGGTGCCCGGCACCCGGCTCGCCGCACGCGACGCCGACGCGCGTCGCGCGGCCGCCGAGGCGCTGCTCGCGTGCGCACGCGGCTCGGGCCTGTCGTCGCTGCACGTGCTCTTTCCGCTCGACGACGAGGCGGGCGTGCTGCACGACCTCGGTCTGCTGCTGCGACACGGCGTGCAGTTCCACTGGTGCAATGCCGGCTACGGCGATTTCGACGCCTTCCTCGCCACGCTCGCGCAGCCCAAGCGCAAGAAGATCCGCGCCGAACGCCGGCGCGTCGCCGAAGCCGGCGTGCGGATCCGCCGACTGCACGGGCGCGCCGTCGGCGCGGCCGATTGGGCGTTCTTCGCGCGCTGCTACGAGGGCACGTATGCCGCGCATGCCTCCACGCCGTACCTGAATCTCGAGTTCTTCGAGCGCATCGGCGAAACGATGCCCGAGCACCTGACCGTGCTGGTCGCCGAACGCGACGGCAGGCCGATCGCTTCGGCGCTGCTCGTGCACGACGAGGAACGGCTGTACGGCCGCTACTGGGGTGCGATCGAGCACGTGCCGCTGCTGCACTTCGAGCTGTGCTACTACCAGGCGATCGAGATCGCGATCGAGCGGGGGCTTCGCGTGGTCGAAGGCGGCGCGCAGGGCGAGCACAAGCTCGCGCGCGGCTTCGAGCCCGTCGCGACGACGTCGGCGCACTGGCTCGCCGAGCCCGCGTTCGCCGACGCCGTCGAGCGCTTCCTCGAGCGCGAGGACGGCTGGATCGACCGCTATCTGGACGAGCTGCGCGAGCGCTCGCCCTATCGCGAAGAAGCCGGCGCGCGCGGCGACGTCGACGCGGGCTGAGCCGGCGCCACCCCCGGCCGGGCCGGCACCCCGGCTGCCGGTGCTTCGGCGACGCGAGACGCCGGATCGATCCAGCCGCCGCCGAGCGCCTGCATCAGGTCGACGCTGTACGACAGCCGCGCCTGCCGGTTGCGAATCAACGCGAGCTCGGCGCCGTGCTGCACGCGCAGCGCATCGAGCACCTCGAGGTATCCGGAATAACCTGCCTCGTAGCGGGACTGCGCGAGACGCACGCTGTTGCGCGCGGCCTCGACCTGCAGATCGACGTCGCGTTCGACCGACGCGGCGTGCGCGTTGTTGGTCAATGCGTCGGCCACTTCGCGGTATGCATCCTCGATCGCGCGCAGCCACGCGGCGAGCGCCTGGCGCTCGCGCGCCTCGGCCTGCTCGGTGCGCGCCTGCAGGCGGCCCGAATCGAAGATCGGCAGCGTCAGCCCGAGCCCGAGCGACCCGATGCGCGCGCCGCCGCGCAGCAGGTCGGACAGATCGCGGCTCTGCCCGCCGAAGACGCCGGTGAGCGCGATCGTCGGCATCATCGCCGCGCGCGCGACGCCGATCTGCGCATTCGCCGCGACGAGTTGCGCCTCGGCCTGCCGGATGTCGGGCCGGCGAAGCAGCAGCGACGACGGCACGCCCGGCGGCGGCACCGGCGGCAGCGGCAACGCGCGCAGGTCGCCGGCCGGCACACGCAGGGCGAGGTCGCCGGTCAGCGTGCCGAGCTGGTGCTCGATCGCATCGCGTTGCCGCTCGAGGTCGGCGAGCTGCACCGCAGCGTCGGCGCGCGCCGCCTGCGCCTGGTGCACGTCCAGGTCGGACACCAGGCCGCCTCGTGCGCGCGCCTGCACGACGGCGAGCGATTCCTCGCGCGCCCGCAGACTGTCGCGAGTGACCGAGATCTGCGCGTCGAGCGAGCGCAGCGTGAACCACGTCTGCGTCGTCGTCGCGGCGATCGCCAGCCCGAGCACGTCGAGCGCATAGCGGCTGGCGAGCCACTGCGCCTCGAGCGCTTCGGCACCGCGGCGCAGGCGACCCCAGAAATCGATCTCGAATGCGGTCGATGCCGCGACCCGGTAATCGCTTCTCGTCGAGGCGATGCCGGGGGGGACCGGCTGCGCGGTCGCCGTCGAGATCCTCGAACGCGCCGCGTCGGCGTCGAGGTCGATTTGCGGCACGAGCACCGCGCGCGCTTCGCGCACGACCGCTTGCGCCTCGTCGACCCGAGCGAGCGCATCGCGCACGTCGCGGTTGTTCTCGAGCGCACGCGCGACGAAGCGATCGAGCTCGGCGTCGCGATACAGCGACCACCAGTTCGCCGGTATCGTCGGCGCCACGCGCTGCGCGGGCTCGTCGCCGTAGTCGGCGGGCAGCGACAGCGACGGGCGTCGGTAGTCGGGGCCGAGCATCGTGCAGCCGGCCGCCGCGCACGCGACGAGCAGCCAGGCGAGCCGGCGCACGAACCGGCGCGATGCCGAGGCGCTCACGGCGCCTTCCCCGGATCGGCGTCGGCGCCGCCGGCCTCGTTCTCGCCGAGCCGCGCGGGCAGGCCGCGCTCGCGGCGCCGCCGCGCCGTCAGCACGAAGAACAGCGGCACGAACACCGTCGCGACGAACGTCGAGACGATCATTCCGCCGAACACGCCGGTGCCCATCGACCGACGCGCCGCCGCCCCCGCACCCGAGGCGAGCACGAGCGGCAACACGCCGAGCACGAACGCGAGCGAGGTCATCACGATCGGCCGGAAGCGCAGACGCGCGGCCTGCAGCGCCGCCTCGCTCGCCGTCCTGCCGGCCAGAAACCCCTGCTGGGCGAACTCGACGATCAGGATCGCGTTCTTCGCCGCCAGCCCGATCAGCACGACCAGCCCGATCTGGAAATAAATGTCGTTCTCCAGTCCGCGCAGGAAGACGAAACCGAGCGCGCCGGTGATCGCGAACGGAACCGCCAGCAGCACGGCCACCGGCAGGCCCCAGCGCTCGTAGAGCGCGGCGAGGATCAGGTAGACCATGACGATGGCGAAGCCGAAGGCGAAGATCGAAGCGCTGCCGGTTCGCTTCTCCTGGAACGCCTGCCCGGTCCACGCGATGTCGTAGCCGGGCGGCAGCGCCCGCGCGGCGACCTCCTCGACCGCCCGGATCGCGTCGCCCGAGCTCACGCCCGGCTTGCCGCCGCCGAGCACCTTCGCGGCGACGTAGCCGTTGAAGCGTTCGAGCTGCTCGGGGCCGACCACGCTCGTCGTCGTGATCAGTGCCTTCAACGGAATCATCTCGCCGCTGGCAGCGCGCACGAACACGCGCCCGAGGTCGGCGGGCTGCGCGCGGAACCGCGCGTCGGCCTGCACCTGCACCCGGTACGTGCGGCCGAACTTGTTGAAGTCGTTGACGTAGAGCGTGCCCATCGTGCTCTGCAACGATTCGAAGACGTCCTGCACCGAGACGCCGAGCGACATCGCCTTCTCGCGATCGACCTCGACCCGCAACTGCGGCACCGTCGGCCGGTAGAACGTGTTGATCCCCTGCAGGCGCGCGTCGGCCGAGAGCGCGCCGACGAAGTCCTGGACGACGCCTTGCAGGCGAGCCGTGTCGGTGTCCCCGCGCGCCTGCACGTAGACCTCGAAGCCGCCCGCCGTGCCCAGCCCGCGGATCGGCGGCGGGTTGAACGCCAGGGCCATCCCGTCGGTCAGCGACATCCCGGCGGCGAAGATCCGGCCGGCCACCTGCGGCGCACTCTCGGTGCGCTGCGACCAGTCCTTCAGCGGAACGAAGATGGTCGCCGCGTTCGTCTTGTTGCCGCCGCCGATCAGGTCGAAGCCGACGACGACGAACATGTGCTCGATCGACTCGTCGCCGACGAACATCTTCTGCAGTTGCGCGCCCGACTTGCCGGTGCGTTCGAGCGTCGCCCCGTCGGGCAGCACGATCGCGCCGAGCACGTAGCCCTGGTCCTCGGCCGGAACGAAACTGCCCGGGATGCGCACGAACAGCAGCGCCAGCACGCCGAGCACCCCCACGAAGGCGAGCAGCGTGAGCAGCCGGTGGCGCAGCGTGAGCCCGACCGACCCGAGGAAGACGCGCGTGAGCGCGGCGAAACCGCGATTGAACGGACGGAACAGCCGCGATTCGTGCTCGCCGGCGCGCAGCATCAGCGAGCACAGCGCGGGCGTGAGCGTCAGCGCAACGAAGCCCGAGAGCACGACGGCGATCGCGACGGTGACGGCGAACTGCTTGTACAGCTGCCCGGCGATCCCGCCGAGGAACGCCACGGGGACGAACACCGCGCACAGCACGAGGACGATCGCGACGATCGCCCCCGACACCTCGCGCATCGCCTCGATCGCGGCCTCGTGCGCCGGCATGCGCTCCTCGCGCATCAGGCGCTCGACGTTCTCGAGGACGACGATCGCATCGTCGACGACGATCCCGATCGCCAGCACCATCGCGAACAGCGTCAGCGTGTTGATCGAGAAGCCGAAGAGCCACAGCCCGGCGAAGGTCCCGATCAGCGACACGGGCACGGCGACCATCGGGATGATCGTCGCGCGGATCGTCTGCAGGAACACGAAGACGACGAGGATCACGAGCACGGCCGCTTCGCCGATCGTCTTGACCACCTCCGTGATCGACGACTCGACGAAGCGCGTCGTGTCGAACGGGATCACGAAATCGAGCCCTTCCGGGAAGCGCTCCGAGAGCTCGGCCATCTTCGCCTTTACGGCGTTGGCCACGTCCAGCGCATTGGCGCCCGACTGCAGGAACACCGCGGTGCCGATCGTCGGCTTGCCGTCGAGTGTGTTGAACGCGTCGTAGCTCTGCGCGCCGAGTTCGATGCGGGCGACGTCCTTGAGCCGCAGTACGCCGGCCGGCCCGCTCGCGCGCAGGACGATCTCGCCGAATTCCTCGGGGTCGACCAGGCGTCCGTGCGCCGTGACCGTGTAGACGATGCTCTGCCCGGGCAGCGCCGGTTCGGCGCCGATCTTGCCGGCCGCGTACTGCGCGTTCTGTGCTCGAATCGCGCCGGCGACGTCCGACGCGGTCAGCCCCAGTTGCGCCATGCGGTCGGGCTGCAGCCAGATGCGCATCGAGTAGTCGCGCGCACCGAAGATCGTGACGTCGGCCACCCCCGGCAGCCGCTTGAGCTCGTCGACCAGGTTCAGCGACGCGTAATTCGAGAGGAACAGCGTGTCGAAGCGCCCGTCGGGCGAACTGAGCGCGACGACGAGCAGGATGTCGTTCGAGCGCTTCTGCACCGTGACGCCGTTGCGGCGCACCTCGTCGGGCATCCGCGGCAGCGAGAGCTGCACGCGATTGTTGACGTTGAACGTCGCCTGGTCGACGTCGGTGCCGACCTCGAACGTCGCGGTGATCGACATCGCGCCGTTCGACGACGAGCTCGACGTGAAATAGAGCAGCCCTTCGACGCCCGAGAGCTGTTCCTCGATCGGTGCGGCAACCGTGCGCGCGATGGTCTCGGCGCTCGCGCCCGGATACGTGGTCGACACGGTGACCGTGGGCGGAGCGATCTCCGGGTACTGCGCGACCGGCAGCACCTGCGCCGCGACGAGGCCGGCGAGCACGATGACGATCGACAGCACGCCCGCGAAGATCGGCCGGTCGATGAAGAAGCGCGACACGGCGACTCCGTCAGCGCGGCGCCGCGGGCGCCGCCTGCGTTGCGGTCGGCGCCTTCGGTGCGACGACGGCGCCGGGGCGCAACCGCAGCACGTTGTCGATCGCGACGCGATCGCCCGCGTTCAGCCCTTCGCGCACGACCCAGTCGCTGCCGCTCCAGCCGGCCGTCTGCACGAAGCGCTGCTCGGCGTGGTCGGTCGCGTCGACGACCCAGACGTAGCGCCCGCGCTGGCTCTGCTGCACGGCGACCTGCGGCACGACGAACGCGGTGCGGTCGCCGATCTCGACGCGGGCCTGGACGAACTGCCCGGGCAGCAACGCCAGCGACGGATTGGCGAATTCGGCGCGCAACTGCACGGTGCCGAGCTTCTCGTCGATCGTCGACCCGGTGAAATTCAGCTTGCCCGGGCGCTCGTAGGCGCTTCCGTCGGGCATCTGCACCGTGACGCTCGCCGCGCGTTCGCCCGCCTCGCGCAATTGCATGTATTCGGGCTCCGACAGCGCGAAGCGGACCCAGATCGGGTCGGCTCGCGTGACGGTCGTCAGCAGGCTGCTCTCCGCGCCGGCCGTCACGAGACTGCCCTCCGAGTGCAGCGCCCGGCCGGTGATGCCCGAGATCGGCGCGTTCACCGTCGTGTACGAAAGGTTCAGCTCGGCTTCGCGCACGCGCGCCTGCGCGACCTGCAGCGCCGCACGCGTCTGCTGCTGGTTCGACACCGCGTCGTCGTATTCGCGCTGGCTGATCGCACGGTCCTCGACGAGCGGCTTCAGGCGCGCCGCCTCGACGCGCGCACGCTCGAGCCGTGCCTGCTCCTGCGCCAGCGCGGCGCGCGCCTGCGCCAGCGCGATCTCGAACGGCGCACGATCGATCCGGTACATCGGCGCGCCCGCCCGGATCGGCTCGCCCTCGCGGAACAGCTGGCGCTCGAGAATGCCCGAGACGCGCGCGCGCACCTCGACCTCGCGCGAGCCCTCGGTGCGCGCAACCGCCTCGAGCACGACCGGAACCGCGCTCGGCTGCATCTCGAGCACGGTGACCTCGGGCAGGGGCGGACCGGCCGCGGCGGCGTTCGCCGACGGAGAGACACCGCGGTCGCAGCCCGATGCCGTCGCGAGCGCCACGGCGGCCGCGAGCGCGAAGCTCGCGCGGCGCAGCCGCGAGCGCATCGCGGATGCCGGGCGGAGGAAGCCGCGCAGGCGAAGCAGGAAACGGAAGTCGGGCATCGGTTCGGACGTCGCTCAGCAAACCCGCGATTATGCGCAGAAGCGGCCTGCACCGCCGGTTCGAAATGGCTCTCGGGCGGGCGGCGCTCGCTCGGGCGGCGGCTCAGGACGCGGTCGAAGCCTGCGCTTCGTCGCGCCCGAGCGCCGCGAGGCGGAAACGCGCATTCGCGTCGTCGGCACGGCCCATCGCGTCGTACAACTGGGCGAGCATCAGATGCGCGCGCCGGCCCGGCGCGGCGTGCTCGGCGAGCACGAGGAACTCCTCGGCCTTGCCCCACAGTCCTTCGGCGGCGCACAGGCGCCCGAGCGTCGAGAGCAGCACCGCGTCGTCGCCGTGACGCACGCGCCAGCGCTCGGCGCAGCGCAAGCGATCGCGCGCCGGCACGGCGTCGAGCTCGGCGTACAGCGAGACGAGCGGTTCGGCGTAGCGCGTCTCGAGCGCACGCTCGATCGCGTGCGCCGCCTGCTCCGGGCGCCCGGCGGCCGCGAAGGCGCGTCCGGCCGCTTCGACCACTTCGTCGATCGCCAGATCGGCCGGCGCCAGCGACGCGTACAGCTTCTGCACGGCACCCGCGTCGCCGCGCTGCGCGGCGAACAGCGCGCGGTAGGCGCGGATCTTCAGTCCGCGAGTCGCCGCCGGGTGCATCGCGTCGCGCTTCTCGAGCCCGCGCAGCGTCTGCAGCAGCGCGTTCCAGTCCTCGGCGAGCTCGTACGCGCGCAGCGCGATGCGCATCGCATGGACGTGGCGCGGGCCGCCCGCCCGCAACGTCTCGATCGCCGCGAGCGCGTCGGCCGGCCGATGGTCGTCGAGCGCGAGCTCGGCCGTCGTCATCAGCTGCGCGTGCCACGCGCCGGGCTCATCGCGCGCCGAGTTCAGCCACAGGTCGCGCCGCTCGACCTCGCGCATCCGGTGCGCGGCGCGCGCGGCGACGAGCGAAGCGGCTCCGGCCAGCGAAGCGTCGCCCAGCGCGCTCTGCGCGAGCCGCTCGGCGCGCCCGAAGCGCCCCTCGAACAACGCAAGCAGCCCGTCGCGCAGCGCGGCGAGCGCAGTCTCGCGCCGCCGCCGCTCGCGATACTCGCGCACGCGGGTGGGCAGTTTCCACGCACTCGCCAGCGCGACGAGCAGCCAGTGCAGCGCGACGAACGCGACGATCAGCACGAGCACGGCGAGGTTCACCGACACGTCGATGCGGTACGGCGGCCACAGCACCGCGACGTTGCCGTGGTTCACGCGCATCAGCATCGCCAGCCCGACGGCCGCCGAGACGATCAGCAGGGCCCAGACGATTCTTCGCATCGCGCGGCTCGCGGCGGCCGGTCAGCGGCCGGC
>JAKFES010000067.1:0-10345 GCA_036675585.1 Burkholderiaceae bacterium | reverse complement strand
AGGGTGAAGGGGGAAGGGTGAAGGGGTGCCGAGCCGGCTGCCCTCAGAGCCGCGCTGGGTGAGGATGAAGGGGGCAAGGTGCTACTTTGACGAGGTGCTCGCGAAAGACGGCCCGGCACCCTTCACCCTTCCCCCTTTACCCTTCACTGCTTCATCAACGTCCACTCTCCGTTCTTGACCTCCACCAGCACCCGCGCGCGATCGTCCAGGCCGTTGTGGTTCTGGGGGCTCAGGTTGTAGACGCCGTGCGTGCCGACGACGTTCTTCACGTGCTCGAGCGCGTCGCGCAGCGCGCTGCGGAACTCGGGCGTGCCGGGCTTCGCCTTCTTCAACGCCTCGGGAACGGCGGCGTCGAGCAGCAGCGTCGCGTCGTAGCTGTAGCCGGCGAAGGCGTTGCGCGTGTCCGGGCCGAAGCTGCTTTCGTAGCGCTGGGTGAAATCGAGCGAGACCGACTTCGTCGGGTACTCGGCAGGCAGATCCTCGGGGACGATCAGCGCGCCGGTGGGGGCGATCGCGCCCTCGACGGCCTTCTTGCCGTTCTGGATGAACGCCAGGTTCACCGTGCCGTGGTTGTGGTAGATCGGGCCCTTGTAGCCGCGCTCGCGCAGCGCGACGTGCGGTGTCGCCGCCGGCGATCCGGATCCGCCGACGACGACCGCGTCGGGGTTCGCCGCCATCACCTTGAGCACCTGGCCGGTGACGCTGGTGTCGGCCCGCCCGTAGCGCTCGTTGCTGACGACCTTCATGCCGGCCGTCGGCGCGAGCTTCTGCATCGCGTTGTAGACGAGATCGCCCCACGTATCGGAGAAGCCGATGTAGCCGACCGTCCGGATGCCCTTCTTCTTCATGTCGTCGACGACGGCGCTCATCATCAGCTCGGTCGTCTGCGGCACGACGAAGGTCCATTGCGCGCGCTCGCCGTCGAGCGGCGGGATCGGCGTGAGCGCGATCATCGGCGTCTTCGTCTCGGCTGCGACCTGCGTCATCGCGACCGCCGACGGCACGCCGTTCGAGCCCATGATCGCGTCGACCTTGTCGTCGGTGACGAACTTGCGCGCGTTCTTCGCCGCGTTGTCGGGCTTCGATTCGTCGTCGAGGACGATGTAGGTGACCGGTTCGCCGCCCAGCGTCCTGGGAATCAGCTGGAAAGCGTTCTTGTAGGGGATCCCCAGCGAGGAGCCGGGCCCGGTGGTTCCGAGCGACACGCCGATGCGGATCTCGGCGTGGGAGGCGGGCGCGGCCAGCGCGGCGGCTGCGGCGAGAACCAGCGGGTACAGGATGCTGCGCTTCATGTGTCTCCTCCTGTCGACGAGGGTCGATCGAATGGGTCGGCGGCTGGCGGACGCAGCAGCCCGACGTGCGAGAGCATGCCGAGCATCCGGCCGAGCGTTTCGCGACGGTAGCGCACGAGGTCGACGCCGTCGAAATCGTAGAAACCCTTGCCGTCGCGCAGGCCGTTGCGTCCTTCGCGCATGTGCCGGTCGACGATCGGCGGCGATGCGTATCGTTCGTCGCCGAGCGCCTGCGCCAGATAGCGGCTGGCGTAGTAGAGGATGTCGTTGCCGCCGTAGTCGATGAACTCGACGACGCCGATGTTGGCGAAGCGAAAGCCCAGGCCGTAGCGCGTCGCGCGGTCGATGTCCTCGGCGCTCGCGACGCCCTGCTCGATCATCCGGGCGGCCTCGTTCATGATCAGCGACTGCAGGCGCGGAACGATGTAGCCGGGTGTCGCCGCGCAGGCGACCGGCACCTTGCCGATCGACTCGAGCAGCGCGTGCAGCGACTGCATCGTCCGGCGCGAGGTGCCTTCGTGCGCGCTCAGCTCCACCAGCGGTACGACGTACGCCGGATTGAGCCAGTGCGCGTTCAGGAAACGCTCGGGGTGCGTGACGAGGCCGGCGAGCTGGCCGACCAGGAAGGTCGACGTGGTCGACGCGATGGTGGCATCGGGCCGCAGGTGCTCGCAGGCGAAGGCGAAGGCTTCGCGCTTCGCGTCGAGCACTTCGGGGACGCCCTCGAAGACGACGTCGGCGTCGGCGAGCGCGGCGGGCGCCGCGTCGCGGGCGGCGAAACGCACGCGGTCGAGCAACTGCGGCCGCAGCGCATCGTCGAACGCACCGCACTGCGCCATCGCGTGCAGCGAGGCATCGATCTCGGCGAGTGCCTGCGTGCGCAGCGCCTCGGCCGCTTGCGCGCTGCGCGGCTTGACGTCGACCAGCCGGACTTCGTGCCCGGCATAGGCGAAGGCGGTCGCGATGCCGCGACCCATGCGCCCGGCGCCGAGGGCGACGACGAGGTCGCTGCGCCGGGCCGCGGCGTTCATGCACCCCCTCCGGTGTGCAGCAGCTCGCGCAGGGCGGCGACGTCGAGCGACGCGAGGCCGAGTGCGCCGAGCGTACGCGGGCCGCGCGCGAGCGGTTCGCCGAGCACCGCCGACGCGATCGACAGCAGCCCGCGCGCCACCGGGCATTCGACCCCGGCCCAGTCGGCGACCGAAACGAGGAAGGCGAGTCCGCAGGCGACGTCCTCGCGCATGTAGCGGTGGCTGCGCAGGTCGATGTGCTCGCGCCAGTCGCCGCTGTCGACGAGCTTGTCGTGCGCGTTGCCGTACATCCACCGGTCGTTCTCGTAGTGGTCCGACAGCGGGAAATGCGGGGCGGCGTAGCCGAGTCGCTCGCGCACCGCGATGCGCTCGGCGTCGAGCGCGTCGGTGACGCGCCGGATCGACGGCTGCGTGCCTTCGGCGTGGATGTCCCAGCGCTCGAAATGCTCGAGCGGGCCGGCGTTCATCAGGATGAGCGGCGGATGGATGACCGGCCCCGCGTTCATCAGCGCCGCCGAGAGCGCGTCTTCCACCGCCTCGATCGCCGGATACGCGCGCGCGATCGTGGCGAGCGCACGTTCGCTGTCGATGGCGGGGAATACACCGGTGGGCAGCCGCGTGGCGCGCGTCGTGATCGCGACCTCGGTCGCGCCGTGCTTGCGGGTGAGGTACGGCAGCGTTCCCGTTTCGGCGAATGCGACGCGAGCGCGGCTGCCCGCCTGGCGCACGATGCGCGCCATCACGTAGGCACCGAAGGTGCCCGGCGGCAGGTACACGACCTGGCCGTCGCGCAGGTGCGGTGCGATCGCGCGCGCGATGTCGGGCTGGGCGAACGCGGGGCAGGGCACGAGGACCAGCTCGGCTCCGCGCAGCGCCTCGCCGACGTCGACCGTCGCGCGCTCGATCGTCACTTCCCGCCGTCCGCGGTGATCGACCAGCACGATGCGCGGCGATGCCAGCAGCGGCGCGAGTGCGTGCGCGTCGCGTCGCCACAGGCGGACTTCGTGCCCCTGCTCGGCGAGGTCCGCGGCGGCCGCATAGCTGCCGTTGCCGCCGCTCAGAACAGCGATGCGCATCTCCGCGTCCCTCCTGGAGCTCGTCGTGTGCCGCCCGGGGTCCGGGCGTTGCCTCGGGTATTCACGCGGCGACGCCGTCGGCGAAGAAACGTTCGACTTCGGCGGCGCCGTAGCCCGCTTCGGCGAGCACGCGCCGCGTGTCCGCGCCGTAGCGGGGCGGGAAGGGCAGCTCGCTGCGCGCACCGTCCACGTCGACGGCCATCGGCTGCATCCGCACCGTGCGCCCGTCGGGCATCGTCGTGCGCGTGAGCCGGTCGCGCAGTGCCGGCAGCTCGCGCACCTGCCGCACGTCGAGGATGCGCGTCGCCGGGATCTTCGCCTCGCGCAGGTCCGCGAGAATCTCGTCGACGTCGTGCTGCGCGGTGATCGCCGCCATGTCCCGGTGGATCGACTCGCGCTCGCGATGCCGTCCCTCGTTGGTCGCGCGCACCTCGTTGGCGAGCGGCGCGAAGCGGGGGATCGCGGTCAGCCGTCTCCATTGCACGTCGCTGCCGATCGCCAGGTAGACGAACCCGTCGCGAGCCGGGTAGACGTTGGTCGGAATGAACTTCCGGTGCTCGTTGCCGGCGCGCGTGATCTCGTTCGGCGCGCAGTCGAAGTCGAGCAGCGGCAGCACGGTGACGAGCCACGAGGCCGCCGCCTGCAGCATCGAGACGTGGATCTCCTTGCCCAGGCCGGTCTCGTGGCGCTCGAGCAGCGCGAGCATCACGTTCGCGTAGACCTCGTCGCCGGCCTTCAGGTCGATCACCGGAATGCCGGTGAGCATCGGCGGCCCGTTCGGGTCGCCGGTGACTTCCATGTAGCCCGCCATGGCCTGCAGCACCGGGTCGTAGCCCGGCGCGTCGGGGTACCGCGGCCCCATCGCCGAGATGCCCGCCCAGATCAGGTCGGGCCTGGCGGCGCGCAGCGTCGCCGGGTCGATGCCGAGCGAAGCGTAGCGCGACGGCACCGTGTTGCAGCAGAACACGTCGACGTCGAGCGCGCGCACGAGCCGCTGCACGACTTCGTGCGCCCGGGGATCCTTCAGGTTCAGCGCGATCGCTTCCTTGCCGACGTTGGGTGCGATGAAGTAGCTGCGCCGATCGTCGTCGCACACCCGCGAACCGATGTAGCGGTTCGGGTCGCCGGGCAAGCCGGCGCCGCCGGCCGATTCGATCCGGATCACGCGCCAGCCCAGCTGCGCGAAGCGCAGCGTCGCGTGCGGCAGCGACAGCGCCTGCTCCATCGAGAGAACGGTGCGTCGCTTCATCGCGCCCATCCCGCAGCCGCCGGTGCGCGCCGTTTCACGGCGCCGCCGCCGGCTCGACCGCCTGCGGTCGCGGCAGAGGGCGCCATTGCGGCGGCTCCATCGCCCCGTGCAGTGCGCGGTACACGCGCTCGGGCGTGAACGGCAGCGAATAGATGCGCACGCCGGTCGCGTTGTAGATCGCGTTCGCCGTCGCCGCGGCGATGCAGATCGCCGGCGCCTCGCCGACGCCCTTCGCGCCCTGCGGGCCCTCGCCGTCCATCGATTCGATGAACGTGACGTCCATCTCGGGGATCTCCGGCGCGGTGACGAGCTTGTAGTCGCGGAAGTTCGGGTTGCGAACGACGCCGTTCTCGACCATCAGGTTCTCGGTGAGCGCATAGCCCTGACCCATCACGATGCCGCCTTCGATCTGGCCCTCGATGCCGAGGCGATTGAGCACGCGGCCGACGTCGTGCGCGCCGGTGACTTTCGTCATCTTCACGATGCCGGTGTCGAGATCGACTTCCACTTCGACGGCCTGCGTGGCCCAGGCGTAGGCGGCCGACACGTCGCCCTTGAAGCCCTTGTCCTGGTGATGGCTCGGCGGCTCGTAATAGAACGTGGTCATCACGAGCTCGGCCTTGTCGGAGAAATGCAGGTTGCGGATGAAGCGGGCGAGGTCGCCGAGCGGCTCGCCGTCGGCGCGGCGAACGATCGAGGCGCCGCGCAGATCGAGCTCGTCGTCCGCGCACTCGAACTTGCGCGCGGCGGCGGCCAGGATCTTGCCCTTCGCCTTGCGCGCCGCGCCGATCGCCGAATTGCCGGCGATGAACGTCGTGCGCGAAGCGTGCACCCCGACGTCCCACGGCGTGATGTCGGTGTCGTTGTTGACGACGCGCACGGCCGAGATCGGCAGGCCGAGCTCCTCGCAGACGAGTTGTGCGAGCACGGTCTCGGAGCCCTGGCCGATTTCCGAGGCGCCGGTGATCAGCGTGACCTGGCCGAAGTCGTCGATCTTCAGGATCGTGCCGCAGCCGTCGGACGGGTAGATCTTCGCGCCGCCGCCGACGTGCAGCATCGACGCCATGCCGATGCCGCGCTTCACGCGCCCGGGCGCCTTCTGCGCGGCCTGGTTCTCGGCGTGCTTGCGCAGGTAGTCGCTGCGCTCGGCGACCGTGGTCAGGCAGTCGCGAAACCCGCAGCTCTTGAAGCTCATGCCCTGGCCGCTCACTTCGCCGGGCACCTGCGCGTTCTTCAGCCGGAACTCGTACGGATCCATGCCGATCGCCTCGGCGAGCTTTTCCATGTGCGCTTCGACGGCGAAGGTCGCCTGCAGGTTGCCGTAGCCGCGGAACGAACCGGCGTACGGGTTGTTCGTGTAGACCGCCGTCGTGTGGTAGTCGCAGTGCGGCACGCGGTACAGCGACGAGAAGGTCTGCATCATCACGAACGGCGTGGTTGCGCCCCACGACGTGTACGCGCCGTTGTCGTGCAGCGTGTCGACCTTGCGGAACGTGAGCCGGCCGTCCTTCGTGCAGCCCGAGCGAAGCGTGAGCAGCACCGGCTGGCGCGTCGGCGAGGCGAGAAACTCCTCCTCGCGATCGAAGACGAGCTTCACCGGCCGGCGCGCCGCGCGCGCGAGAAACACGCAGATGACCTCGAACGGATAGACGTCGAGCTTCGAGCCGAATCCGCCGCCGATCGGCGGCTGGATGATGCGGATGCGCGCCGGATCCATGTTCAGGTATTCGGCGAACTCGCGCTTGTGCAGGAACGGCACCTGCGTGTTCGAGTACATCAGCAGGTTTCCGGACGCGTCGAACTCGGCGATGATCCCCGAGACGCCCATGCAGCAATGCGTGACGTAGTGCAGCTGGAACGTGTCCTCGACGACGACGTCGGACTCGGCTTCGCCCTGCACGACGTCGCCGTGCGCGTAGTCGAAGCGCATCGCCACGTTGTCGGGCTTGCCGGCGAACGCGATCGGCATCCCGGGCTTCAGGTGATCGGGGGTGCCGTCGGCGCCGTGCGGCTCGGGGTGGATCAGCGGCGCGTCGGCATCGAGCGCGCGCCGCGGATCGGACAGCACGGGCAGATCCTCGTACTCGACGCGGATCAGCTTCAGCGCGCGCTCGGCGAGTTCCTCCGTGTCGGCGGCCACTGCGGCGATCTCGTCGCGGATGCTGCGCACGCGCCCGCGCTTGAGCGGCAGGTGGTCCTTGGCGACGCCGATCGGTCGCTGGTCGGGGACGTCTTCGGCGGTGATCACCGCGTGCACGCCGGGCAATGCGCGGGCCGCGCTCGTGTCGATCGAGAGGATCTTCGCGTGCACGCGCGACGAGCGCAGGATCTTGCCGTGGAGCTGCCCCGAGACGTTCAGGTCGTGGATATAGCGCGTCTTGCCGCTCGCCTTCTCGGGCGCATCCATCTTCGCGATGCGCTTGCCGATCAGCGTGTCGGGCTCGATCGCACGGGTCTTGTCGCGCACGTTCATCGCGGCCTCCTGGTGGCTTCGGTCGCGGTCGGGCCTTGCTGCGCATGGGCGACCGCCTCGATCGCATCGACGATCTTCTTGTAACCGGTGCAGCGGCACAGGTTGCCTTCGATGCCGCGGCGGATCGCCTCGGCATCGGCGTCGGGCTGCACTTCGAGCAGGTGCGCGGCCTGCATCATCATGCCCGGCGTGCAGAAGCCGCATTGGACCGCGCCGTGCTCGACGAAGGCGTCGCGCAGCCGGGAGGCCGTCGGGCTCGACTCGATTCCCTCGATCGTCGTCACGTTGCGCCCGTCGCAGTCGACGGCGAACATCAGGCAGGAATTGACCGAGGCGCCGTCGACGACGATCGTGCACGCACCGCATTCGCCCTCGCCGCACCCGTACTTGGTTCCGGTCAGCCCGATGACGTCGCGCAGCATGGTCAGCGCGCTGATCCCCACGTCGACGCGCGCGCGGTGGCGCACGCCGTTGAGCGTGAATTCAATGTCATGCATCAGCGACATGGCTCAGCATCCTTGCGGTCATGTTGTGGATCATTTCCTTGCGGTACCAGGCGCTCGCACGCACGTCGTCGATCGGCTGGACCTCGTCGCGTGCCGCGCGCGCCGCCTCGGCGATCGTCGCGGCATCCAGGCGCCGGCCTTCGAGCGCCTGCTCGGTGTGCGGCGAGCGCACCGGCGTCGGCGCGACCGCGCCGAAGGCGACTCGCACGTTCGACAGCGTGCCGTTTCGCTGCACGGCGGCCAGCGCGATCGAGATCGTCGAGATGTCGAGCGCGGGCCGAGTGCCGAACTTGAAGAAGCGCGCGAAGTGGCCGTCGGCCGGAACCGGCACGTGCACCGCGACGAGCAGCTCGGCCGGCGTTCGCTTCGTGCGCCCCGGCCCCACGAAGAAGTCGTTCAACGCGATCCTGCGGCGAACGACGCCGGCGTCGCCCATCGAGGCCAGTTCGACCTCGGCGTCGAGCACGAGCAGCGGCACGAGCGTGTCGCCCGCGGGCGAGGCGTTGCACAGGTTGCCGCCGACCGTCGCCGCGTTGCGGATCTGGTCGCTGGCGAAGTGGTCGCCGGTCTCGACGAGCACCGGGAACCGACGGCGGACGATCTCGTTCGTCATCAGCTCGGTGATCGTCGTCAGCGCGCCGATGCGCACCGTCGCGCCTTCCTCGGCGATGCCGCGCAGTTCTTCGATGCGCCGGATGTTGAGCAGCGCCCGGCCGATCGTCCGGCGGCCGATCTGCGTCTGCGGCATCACGTCGGTGCCGCCGGCGAGCACGGTCGTGTCGTCGGTGTCGCGCAGGCATTCGAGCGCCTGGGCGAGCGTGGTTGCGGCGACGTAGCGCTCGATTGCGGATTCGATGACTGTCATCTGCATTTCCTCAGAAGCGGATCGGCTCGCGGTAGCGCCCGAAGACCTTGACCATTTCCTTCGTGATTTCGCCCACGCTCGCGTACGCCTGGACCGCTTCGACGATCGCCGGCATCAGGTTCGCGCCGCTGCTCGCGTCGGCGGCGACGCGCTCGAGCGCGCGCGCGACGCGTTCGTCGTCGCGCTCGGCGCGTACGCGGTTCAGCGATTCGACCTGCAGCCGCGTGTCCTCGTCCTTGTACGGATGGAACTCGACCGGATGGTCTTCTTCCTTCTCGTTGCGGTAGCAGTTCACGCCGACCTTCGGGAACGCGCCCGACTCGATGTCGCGCTGCATCCGGTACGCCTGCTCGGAGACCTTCGCCTGGATCGTGCCGTCGGCGATCAGCCGCACGATGCCGCCCTGCGCGTCGACGTCGGCGATGATCTCGCGCATGAGATCGCGCATCCGGTTCGTCATCGTCTCGACGTAGAACGAGCCGCCGAGCGGGTCGACGGTCTCCGTGAGACCCATCTCCTCGATCAGGATCTGCATCGTGCGCAGCGAGATGCGCGCCGAGTACTCGGTAGGGATCGTGTACGCCTCGTCGTACGAGCACAGCGCCATCGTCTGCGCGCCCGAGAGCGCGCTGATCAGCGCGTAATACGCGCCGCGCACGATGTTCATCTCGGGTTGCTCGAACGTGAGGCCGCCGCCGCCGCCGCCGGCAATCATGCGCAGCCACATCGAGCCGGGCTTCTGCGCCTTGTACTCCTCCTTCATGATCTGCGCCCACAGGCTGCGGCCCGCGCGGAACTTGCAGATCTGCTCGAACAGGTTGCCGAAGATGTTGAAGTTGTACGACAGCCGTCCGGCGAACTCGTCGACGGACAGGCCGCGGCGGATCACGTCGTCGGCGTAGGCGCGCGCGATGCAGAACGCGTAGGCCATCTCCTGCGCCGGCGTCGCGCCCGACTCGCGGATGTGGTAGCCGCACACCGACACCGGGCTGTATTTCGGCGCGTGCTTCGCGCAGTACTCGATCGTGTCGCCGACCAGGCGGATCGACGGCTCGACCGGATAGATCCACGTGCCGCGGCCGACGAACTCCTTCAGGATGTCGTTCTGGCAGGTGCCGCGCAGTTTCGACACGTCGTAGCCGCGCTTCTCGGCCATCGCCAGGTACATCGCGATCAGGATCGCCGCCGCGCCGTTGATCGTCAGCGACACGGTGATCTTGCTCAGGTCGATGCCGTCGAACGCGATCTCGACGTCGCGCAGCGTGTCGATCGCCATGCCGACGCGCCCGACCTCGCCCTCGGCCATCGGGTCGTCGGAGTCGAGCCCGATCTGTGTCGGCAGGTCGAAGGCCACGTTCAGCCCGGTCTGGCCGTTGGCGATCAGGTACTTGAAGCGCTGGTTCGTCTCGTGCGGATTGCCGAAGCCGGCGTACTGGCGCATCGTCCACGGCTGCTTGCGGTACATCAGCGGGTGGATGCCGCGCGTGAACGGGTATTCGCCCGGCTCGCCCAGCATCGCCAGCCCGCCGCTCTCCTCGACGTCGGCCGCCGTGTACAGCGGCTGTACTTCCAGGCCCGATTCGTTGACGACGGGCTTCACCTGGATGGGTGCGCGGTCGTTCATCGCACGTTCTCCCGGATGTAGTCGCAGATCGCGTCGAGCTTCGATCCGGTGGGGAAGATGCCGGCGAAGCCGAGCGCGCGCAGCTCGTCGTGGTCCTGCGCCGGCAGGTTGCCGCCGATCAGCCACAGCTTGTCGGTCAGGCCGTTGGCTTCGTGCAGCGTCTTCAACTTGCGGCAGAACGGCAGGTGCGAGCCGGCGAGGCCGGAGAGCGCGACCACGTCGACGTCCT
>JAKFES010000282.1:0-10349 GCA_036675585.1 Burkholderiaceae bacterium | reverse complement strand
ATGGCGGCGGGTGATCTCGGTGCCCGGCACCCTGATCAGGCCGTAATGCTGGAAATAATTGAACGTCTCGAGCCAGAAGCGGTCGAAGATCATCGCCGACACCGACAGCGCCACGGCACGCCAGCCTCCGATCGCGAAGATCGCGCTTTGGAAGATGAGCTGGGCAAGCACCGCTCGCCACACCCGATGGTGGATGCCCCAGCGCGCCTTGCCCATTTTCTCGAGCGCATCCGCTTCTGAGAGCAGGCTCTCCTTGGTGCTGTGCCAGACGGCGGTGGCGGTGAAGGAATAGAGACTGGTGCCGCGTGGCGCGGTGTCGCCGTCGCTGACCGTCGCCACGTCGATGTGATGGCCGACGACATGCGCGATCTCGCGCGTGCAGTCGAAGGTCGCCACCGCACGGCTGAAGCCGGGCGCCACCGTGAAGCCGTGCGCCACCGGGTCCAGAGGCTCGAAATCCAAGGGGATCCTGAACGGATGGAAGACTCGATAGCGGTGCTTCCACTCGAGCAGGTCCTCGTCGCCGATCGCGAACAGCGCGCCCCGCAACGTCGCGAACACCGACAGCTCGTCGTCGGGCCACTCGAGGCGCCCGGGCAGGCCGATCAGCTGTTCGAGCTGTTCAGCGAGATCGAGGATCTCGGCACGATCGAGCGCCTCGATGCGGGCCAGGCGGCCGACGGGATGCGGCGCTTCCGCATCTGCACGCTCGCCGGAGACGACGAACTGCTCGACCTGTTCACCTTCCATGTCGAGCGCGAGTGCGTGCGGCTGCAGCCGATGACCGACGGTTACGGCTTCCACGAAGGCGCGCCCGGCGTCCCGGCGAGCGATGCCTCGCCGCGGGCCGGTTCCGAGGAGCGCGCGCCGCTCGATGCGGGCGAGCCGGCGGCCGCAGTCGACGAAGCGGCAGGCGCCGTGCACGCCGGTCCGACCGTCGCCGCGGACGCGATCGGCCCCGTGCGCGCGCACGGAACCGGCGCTCCGCATCCATCGGGCCACGCGTCGCGCACTGCCGCGAGCGAGACGTCGACGCTGCGCGTCTCGGTGGAGAAAGTCGACCAGCTGATCAATCTCGTCGGCGAGCTCGTCATCACGCAGGCGATGCTGGCTCAGAACAGCCTGCACCTGGATTCCGCGCTGCACGAGCAGATGGCTGCGGGGCTCGCCGACCTGGAGCGCAATACGCGCAACCTGCAGGAATCGGTGATGTCGATCCGGATGATTCCGATGTCGGTCGTCTTCAACCGCTTTCCCCGGATGCTGCGCGACCTGGCCGGGCGGCTCGGCAAGAAAGTGGATTTCGTGACGCGCGGCGAGGCGACCGAGCTCGACAAGGGCGTGATCGAGAAGATCGTCGATCCGCTCACGCACCTGGTGCGCAACAGCTGCGACCACGGCATCGAGCTGCCCGAGCAGCGCCGCGCAAGCGGCAAGACCGAGGCCGGGACGATCTCGTTGTCCGCCTCGCATCAGGGCGGATCGATCGTGATCGAGGTCTGTGACGACGGGCGCGGCCTGTCGCGCACGAAGTTGCTGGCCAAAGCGCGCGAGCGCGCAATCGAAGTGTCCGATTCGATGTCCGACGCCGAGGTGTGGAACCTCGTTTTCGCCCCGGGCTTCTCGACGACCGACGAAGTCACCGACCTGTCCGGGCGCGGGGTCGGCATGGACGTCGTGAAGAAGAACATCACCGCGCTCGGCGGAACCGTCGAGATCGAATCGTGCGAAGGGCGCGGGATGAGCGTCAAGGTCCGTCTTCCGCTCACGCTCGCGATCATGGACGCGATGAGCGTCGCGGTCGGCAGGGACTGCTACATCGTGCCGCTCGCTTCGGTGGTCGAGTCGTTCCAGTTGTGCGACGCGATGATCCGGACCATCGGCGGCGGCGGCCAGCTCGTCCAGGTGCGCGACGAATACCTGCCCGTCGTCGACCTCAAGCGCGTGTTCGCCGTTCCGTCCGGGGCGCAGCCGGTCGAGACCCCGATCATGGTCGTGGTCGAGAGCGAAGGCCGGCGCGCCGCGCTCGTCGTCGATTCGCTGGTCGGCCAGCAACAGGTCGTGGTGAAGAACCTCGAGGCGAACTACCGAAGGGTCGAGGGCGTTTCGGGCGCGACGATCCTGGGCGACGGCCGCGTCGCGCTGATTCTCGACGTCGGATCGCTCGCCCGGCGCGCCAGCAACGCGCGCCCGGCCGCGGCGTCGGTGCATTGATCGCCATGGGCATAACGGAAAAGCGCGGTTCTCGTGCCGCTGTTCCGGCTCGACGCGCGGCTCCGATGGTCGAAGATCCGTTCCGTGCGCCGCCCGCGCGCGGCGAAATCCGTCTTGCGTCGAAGGAAAGAGTCCGATGAGCGCCACCGTCCCGAATCCAACGATCCCGACCGGCGCGCAGCCGATGGCCGCGCCCGCGCCGAACGGCGAGCCTGCCACCCGCCTGCGCGAGTTCCTCGCCTTCAAGCTGGGCAACGAGGAGTACGGGATCGACATCCTGCGCGTGCAGGAGATCCGGTCCTACGAGGAACCGACCCGACTGGCCAACGTTCCGCCGTTCATCAAGGGCGTCGTGAACCTGCGCGGGGTGATCGTACCGATCGTCGACATGCGGCTGAAGTTCCAGCTCGAGGCGGGATACGACCATTTCACCGTGGTCATCGTGCTCAACATCGGCTCGCGCGTCGTCGGCATCGTCGTCGATGCGGTCTCCGACGTGATCACGCTTGCCCCCGAGCAGGTGCGCGCGGTGCCCGAGTTCAACGCGAACGTCGCGGCCGACCACCTGCTGGCGATCGGCGCGATCGACGACCGGATGCTGATCCTCGTCGACATCGAGAAACTGATGACGAGTGCCGAAATGGGGCTCGTCGAACCGGAGCTCCAGTGAGCGTCCATACGCCGAACGCGGGGAGACCCATGTCGATCCTTCATCGAATCACCCTGCCGCAGAAATTCTTCGTGCTCGGCATGTTCGCGCTCGTCATGGTCGCGCTGCCGACTTCGCTGTACCTGCAGCGCACCGCCGACGAGATCGCGACGGCTTCGCGCCGCGTCGAGGGCGCCGAAGCGGCGCTCGCGCTCCAGAAAGTCGTCCGGCTCGCGCAGAACCACCGGGACGTCAGCGCGGGGGTGCTGAGCGCCGCCGACACGCTCTCGTCGCTGCCGCAGGGTGAGCACTCGGCGTTCGCGTCGCTGCAGCCCGCGGCGCGCGAGGCGCTCGGCAGCGCGATCGCCGCGCTCGATGCGCGCTTCGAAAGCACCGACCCGTCCGATGCCTTCGTCGCTCGCTGGGCCGAGAGTCGGCAGCGCTGGGTTTCCATCGAGAAAGGGCTCGCCGCGGGCGAGCTGAAGTCCGCCGAGCGAAGCACGCAGCTGCACACCGAGTGGATCGAGACTCTGCTTACGCTCTCCGACGAACTGCTCGACGAGTTCGGGCTCTCGCTCGCGCCCGAGCGCGACAGCAGCGCGGTCGTCGACGCTTCGCTCGTTCACCTGCCGTGGGCCGCCGAGATGCTTGGTCGCATGCGCGCGTACGGCACCACCGCGCTCGTCGAGAAGAATCTTTCGTACGGGGGCAAAGCTGCGCTCGCGGGCATGAAGGAACGCCTGAACGGACGGCTCGCCGAAGTCGACCGTAGCCTCGCGCGCGCGTATGCGGCCGATCCGGGCCTGCAGTTCCAGCTGAAGGGCGCGGTCGAGTCGATGAAGGCCGGCATCCGCAGCTCGCTCGATACGGTCGACCAGGGGCTGATCGCCGCCCTGCAACTCGATCTGACCAGTAGCAGCTATTACGACGGGATGACGGCGACGATCGATCGCATGTACGCGTTCAGCGAGGCGGCGATGACCGGCCTGACGGCGGTGCTCGAAGCGCGTGCGGCGGATCTGCGCCAGACCGCCTATGCGGTGGTGGCGGCGCTGCTGTTCACCGTCGTGCTGTCGTTCGCGCTGATGGTCGTCTTCGTTCGCAGCGTGACGGTGCCGGTCGGCGAGGCGGTTTCGCTCGCGCGTTCGGTCGCCGACGGCGACCTCGACGTCGCGCTCGAGGCGCGCGGCAGCAACGAGATGGGCCAGCTCGTCGAGGCGCTCGTCGACATGAAGGAGCGGCTCGTCGATGTCGTCGGCGACGTGCGCCGGCACGCGGAGAGCGTCGCCGCGGCGAGCGCGCAGATCGCGCAGGGCAACTCCGATCTGTCGGGGCGCACCGAGCAGCAGGCGAGCACGCTCGAGGAGACTGCCGCGTCGATGGAGGAGCTGAGCGTCACCGTGCGCCAGAACGCCGACAACGCGCATCAGGCCGACGAGCTCGCCCGCGGCGCGAGCGAGGTCGCCGTGTCGGGCGGGCAGGTGGTCGGCGAGGTCGTCGACACGATGAAGGAGATCAACGAGAGCTCGCGGCGCATCGCCGACATCATCAACGTCATCGACGGCATCGCGTTCCAGACCAACATCCTCGCGCTCAATGCGGCGGTCGAGGCGGCCCGTGCGGGCGAGCAGGGGCGCGGATTCGCCGTGGTCGCCGGCGAGGTCCGCAACCTCGCCCAGCGCTCGGCCGAGGCGGCCAAGGAGATCAAGGTGCTGATCGATGCCAGCGTCGAGCGCGTCGAGCGCGGCACGCGGCTGGTCGATCGCGCCGGCACGACGATGAAGGAGGTGGTCGGCGCGATTCGCCGCGTCACCGACATCGTCGGCGAGATCAGCAGCGCGAGCGCCGAACAGAGCGCCGGCGTCGCGCAGGTGGGCGAGGCCGTCACCCAGATGGACCAGGCGACGCAGCACAACGCGGCGCTCGTCGAGGAAAGCGCGGCGGCGGCGGCCAGCCTGGAAACGCAGGCGCAGGCGCTGCTCCAGGCGGTCGCGGTGTTCCGCCTGTCGGGCGACGCGCGTGCGCCCGTGGCGTCGCGGATCGGCGGGGACGGAAACGAGATCGGCGTCGAACGCCGCGGCCCCGACCGCGCCACGAACGTCGCCCGGCTTCCGGACCGAAGCGGCTCGGCCGACCCGGATCGGTCGACGCGCGGCGGCGACGCGATCGTCGACGATGCGCCGCGCGCGCTGCGCGCCTGAGCGAGGTACACGATGTCCAGCCAGACCGATCTTCGATTCCTGATCGTCGACGATTTCTCGACGATGCGCCGGATCGTTCGCAGCCTGCTGAAGGAGATGGGCTACACCAACGCCGACGAAGCCGAGGACGGCGTCGCCGCGCTGTCGAAACTGCGCGCGCAGCCGTTCGATTTCGTCGTCTCCGACATCAACATGCCCAACATGAACGGTTTCGAGCTGCTGCAGGCGATCAAGTCCGACGACGAGCTCAAGCATCTGCCGGTGCTGATGGTGACCGCAGAGGCGCGCAAGGAGGACATCGTGCTCGCCGCGCAGAGCGGAGCCGCCGGCTACATCGTCAAGCCGTTCACCAAGGCGACGCTCGAGGAAAAGGTCGGCCGGATCATGCAGCGGCGCGCGGCCTGAGCCGGCGCCCGGAGAAGAACCACGATGACGAACCAGGCGAACCCGGGACCGGGCGTCGAGCCCGAAATCGTCGCCGAGATCACCTCGCACGTGTTCCAGCAGCTCGGCCAGCTCACGCGCGAGCTGCACGATGCGCTGCACGAGCTCGGCCTGATGTCGCGTCTGCAGCAGGCGGCCAGCGGTCTGCCCGACGCGCGCGGCCGTCTCGATTACATCGCGCGCAAGACCGGCGAGGCGGCCGACAAGGTGCTCAATTCGGTCGACCAGGCCAAGCTCGAACACGCGCGCATCGGCGAGGCGACGCGCCGGATGGCCGATTCGATCGTCGCCGACCCGGTGGCCGCGGTGGCCAGCGGGGCGGTGCTCGGATTCGTCCGCGAAGTCGAGGCGGCAACCGGGCGTGTCGATCGCCACCTCACCGACATCATGATCGCGCAGGACTTCCACGACCTGACCGGACAGGTCGTCTCGAAGGTCGTCGCGCTCGCAAGCGACCTCGAGGAGAATCTCGTGCGCCTGCTCGTCCAGGTTGCGCCCGCGAAGGAAAGCCGCCGCGGCACGACGGACGCGCTGCAGGGTCCGGTCGTCGATCCGAAGCATTCGCCCGACGTCGTTTCGAGCCAGGGCGAAGTCGACGAACTCCTCGCGAGCTTCGGGTTCTAGCGCGTTCGGTGCCCCGCGACGATGCGCGAGAAAATCGGCGTCGATCGACTGGAAATCGGGATGTACGTCGAGTCGCTGGACGGGCGGTGGATCGATCATCCGTTCTGGCGCACGAAATTCGTCGTTCGCGACGAGCACATGCTCGCCGCGCTGAGGTCCAGCGGAATCGTCGAATGCTGGATCGATCCGTCGAAGGGCGCCTCTCCGCCCGGCGACGGCGCGTCTTCTCCCGCCGGCGCGTTTGCGGCGCATCTCGACGAGCCGTCGCGGGCGTCGCCGCCCGAGTCTTCGGTCGACCCCGCCCGGGGGCGGGCGTCCGGGCCGGCGGCTCGCGTCCGCTACGACGAGGAAGTCGAGCGTGCGGCCACGGTCTGCGTTCAAGCCGCGCGGGTCACCCGATCGCTCTTTCGCCAAGCGCGGCTCGGGCGTGCGCTCGAGCTCGACCGATGCGCAGCGATCGCCGGGCAGATCGCCGAGTCGGCCACGCGCCACCCCGCGGCGCTGGTGTCGCTCGCGCGCGTGCGCACGCATCACAGCTATACGTTCATGCACTCGGTGGCGGTGTGCGCCTTGATGACGGCGCTCGCCCGGCAGCTCGGGTTCGACGACGCGGCCACGCACGAAGCGGCGCTCGCCGGGCTGCTGCACGACATCGGCAAGGCGGGCGTGGCCCGCGAGATCCTCGACAAGCCCGGTCGGCTCACCGACGAAGAACTCGCGATCGTGAAGAAGCATCCCGAGATCGGGCACCGGATGCTGCGCGACAACGAGGCGACGAACGCCGTCGTCCTGCTCGCGTGCCTGCATCATCACGAACGCTTCGACGCAGGCGGCTATCCGCACGGCCTGGGCGGCGAGTCGATTCCCCATGCGGCCCGGATGAATGCGGTGTGCGACGTCTACGACGCGATCACCTCGCTGCGCGCCTACAAGCAGCCGTGGGACCCGGCCGAATCGCTCGCGCGGATGGCGGCGTGGACGCGAAGCGGGCAGTTCGACCCCGCCGTGTTCCGCGCCTTCGCCAACACGGTCGGGATCTATCCGGTCGGCTCCCTGGTGCGCATGCAATCGTCGCGGCTCGCGCTCGTCGTCGACGTGAACCCGGCGACGCCGGCGCAACCGTGCGTCAAGGTCTTCTGGTCGACGAAGAAATCGATGCCGTTACGCCTCGAGCGGATCGACCTCGCCAGCCCGGGGGCGACCGATCGCATCGTCGGCCGGGAGTCGAACGCCGAATGGGGCTTCAAGCATCTGCCGGAGCTGCTGATCGGCGAGCAGACGTATCGCCGGTTCGCATCGTCCTGAGGCCGATGGCATCGGTCGCCGCCTTGCTTGCGGTCGTCGTCGCGCCTCACATCGCCCACGCGCCGAGCAGGCGCTCGATCATCAGCGCGAACGGCTGCTGCATCAGCGGCAGTCCGAGCGCGAGCAGCAGAAGTCCCGCGCCGATCGTGACCGGAAAGCCGATGGCGAAGATGTTGAGCTGCGGGGCGATGCGCGAAACGACGCCCAGGCCCAGGTTCACGAAGAGCAGCAGCGCCATGAACGGCAGCGCGATCATCACGCCGAGCTCGAACACGCCTGCGCCGAGACTGGCCGGCTGCATCCGGCCGATCCACTCGGCGAACGACGTCGCCGGGGGGATGACGTCGAAGCTCTGCACGACCGCCGCGACCAGCAGCACGGGGCCGTTGATCGCGACGAACGCCCACAGCGACAGCGTGTTCAGCAGGCGGCTCACCGCATTGGTCTGGCCGCTGTCCGGGTCGAAGAAGCCGGCGAACGAAAGCCCCATCTGCAATCCGATCGTCTCGCCGGCGACTTCGACCGCCGCGAGCACCGCGCGGGCGACGAAGCCGATTGCGAAGCCGATCAGCGCCTCGCCGGCGACGACGAGCCAGGCGCCCGGGCTCGACAGGTCGATCGCCGGCGACGAGGCGAGCAACGGCGCGACGAGTACCGCGAGCGCGAGCGAGACGGCCACGCGCAGCCGAACGGGAACCGAGCGCTGCGACAGGATCGGCGCGCTGGTGAACAGGCCGAGGATCCGGAAGAACGGCAGCAGCAGGGCGCCGAGCCAGGCCAGCAGCTGCGCCTCGCCGACCTCGATCACGGCATCGGCGAGCCGAGGATCGCCGACGGGATGCCGGCCAGCACTCGCTGCAGGTAGTCGACGAGCAGCGCGAGCATCCAGGGCCCGGCGAGCATCAACGTCACCGCGATCGCGACCAGCTTGGGCAGGAACGAGAGCGTCGCCTCGTTGATCTGGGTGAGCGCCTGCAGGATGCTCACGACCAGTCCGACGACGAGCGCGGCGAGCAGCACCGGCGCGGAAGCCGCGAGCAGGATCTCCAGCCCCTGGCGGCCGAAGCCGAGCACCGATTCGGGCGTCATCGCGGGCTCAACCGAAGCTCGAGACGAGCGAGCCGATCAGCAGGTTCCAGCCGTCGGCGAGCACGAACAGGATCAGCTTGAACGGCAGTGCGACCAGCACCGGCGAGAGCATCATCATCCCCATCGACATCAGTACGCTCGCGACGATCAGGTCGATCAGCAGGAACGGAACGAAGACCATGAACCCGATCTGGAACGCGGTCTTCAGCTCGCTGATGACGAACGCGGGGATCACGATCCGCATCGGCATCGCCTCGGCGGACGACGCCGGCTCGAAACGCGCGATCCGCGCGAACAGCGCCACGTCGGTCTCCCGCGTCTGGTGCAGCATGAACTCGCGCAGTGGAGTGCTGCCGCTGGCGAGCGCCTGCTCGAGGTTCATGCGCTGTTCGGAATACGGCTTGTACGCGTCCTCGTAGAGCCGGTCGAAGGTCGGCCCCATCACGAAGAACGTGAGGAACAGCGCCATGCCGACGATCACCTGGTTCGGCGGGCTCGACTGCAGGCCGAGCGCCTGGCGAACCAGCGACAGGACGATGACGATCCGCGTGAAGCTCGTCATCAGCAGCAGCATCGCCGGCAGGAACGACAACGCCGAGAAGATCAGCATCGTCTCGATCGGCACCGCCCGGGTGCAATTACGCGCCAGCCTGGTCTCCGAGCCCGACAAGATCGCCGCTGGCGTCGGTTTCGGCCCGCGCCTGCTGATTTCGCAGGAGGCGCTGCGTGCTTCGGGCCTGCTCCAGCCCGGCAGCCTGGTGCGCTGGACGGCGCGCGTCATCCTGCCGGCAGGCGCCTCTTCCGACGCCGCGCTCGAAGCGCTGCTCGCCAACGCCGCCCGCGAGCAGCCGCAGGCCGGCTGGGAGATCCGCTCGCGCTCCAACGCCGCGCCGAACTTCCAGCGCAATATCGAGCGCTTCACCCAGTTCCTGACGCTGGTCGGCCTGACCGCGCTGCTCGTCGGCGGCGTCGGCGTGGCCAATGCGGTGCGCCGCTTCGTCGAGGCCAAGAAGCTCGATTTCGCCACGCTGAAGGCGCTCGGCGCCACCGGCGGCCGGGTCGTCGTGATCCATCTCGCCGAGGTCATGCTGGTCGCCGGCTTCGGCATCGCCATCGGGCTCGCGCTCGGCGCCGCCGCGCCCTTCGCCCTGGGCGCTCTGGTCGCCGACCGCCTGCCGCTGCCCTTCGAGCCGACGCTGGCGCCCGGCGAACTCGCCATCGCGGCGCTCTACGGCTTTTTGACCGCGCTCGTCTTCGCCATCATCCCGCTCGGCCGCGCCCATGACGTGCCGGTCTCGGCATTGTTCCGCGACCAGATCGAGCCCGACCGCCGCCGGCCGCGCTGGATCTATCTCGCCATTTTCGCGGCCGCGCTCGCCGGCCTCGTCGGCGTCGCGCTCGCCTTCGCCTATGAGCGGCGCATCGCGCTGATCTATATCGGCGTCGCCGGCGGCGTCTTCCTGCTGCTGCGCCTGGTCGCCTGGGGGCTGATGGCACTGGCCCGGCGCATGCCGCGACCGCGCCGCCCGGCCTTGCGCATGGCGCTCGCCAACACCTATCGCCCGGGCGCTCTGACACCCTCGCTCGTGCTCTCGCTCGGGCTTGGCGTCGCGCTGCTCTCGGCGCTCGCCTTCATCGATGTCAGCCTCTCGCGGCAGCTCACCCAGTCCTTGCCGAAAACGGCGCCGAGCTTCTTCTTCCTCGACATCCCCAACGCGCAGGCGGACGCGTTCGACGCTTTCCTTGCCAAGCAGCGTCCTGGCGCCATGGTCGAGCGCGTACCGATGATGCGCGGGCGGATCGTCAGCCTGAACGGCGTGCCG
>JAKFES010000313.1:0-10568 GCA_036675585.1 Burkholderiaceae bacterium | reverse complement strand
CCGACCAGCCGGTGAACCGGGCCGGCGCCGCCCCGGCCCCGCGCGGCCCGCCCGGCGCGGCCCTCGGTGGCCCGCCCGGCCGAAAGCGTCTTGCGGCGCATGCCACAACGCGGATGCCGCGCATCCCGACCTGCCGTCCGGTCGTCCGGCTCGCCGGCACGCGCGGCAGCGCGCTCGGACATGCTCGCGAAGGGTCAACAGGCCGAAGCCGCGCAACCCGCGCCGGCCGTCGGTACCGTGAACGGGGACATGCTCGGACTGCCTGGCAAACCAACGGCGGTGCTCGTCCGGCCGCTGCGAGCGGCTGGGGCCCTCGTGCGCCCGGCGTGGTCGCAGCGCACGCGCGAGCATCTGAGCCTGGCGGTCTGGATCGTCTTCCTCATTGCCGCGGCGGTGCTGGCCGACCGGGCCGGATCGGCGCCGGGCGCCGAAACGGCGGGGCGTCTCGCTGCGGAAACCCTCGTCTGGCTGGGCCTGGCGGTCGCTTCAGTGGAGCTCGTGCTCGCTTTCGTCGAGCGCGAACCGAGCGCGGCGCGTCTGCGCCGCGCACTGCGCCTGGCGCCCGCCGTCGCGTTCGCGGTCGCGCTCGTCGCGGCGGCGCTGTCCGAATCGTTGCGCTTCGCCGCGCTCGGTTATGCGGTGGCCGGCGCCCTCGTCTTCGCGCTGGTCGCGGCGTCGTCGATCGCCGATGCGCGGCGAAATGCGCCGATGCTCGTTTTCGCGCTCGGCTGGGCGCTGCACGCGCTCGGCGTCGTGCTGTCGGCCGGGCCGCAGCACGCCCATCGCACGCTGGCCGCGCTCGATGCGGCGACCGGCGCGGTCGCGTTCCTCGGCTGCGCGCTCGCCATCGTCGTGCACTCGGTCTACGGCGAGCGAAGCCGCCGGCTGCGCACGCAGCGCAACCTGCTCGACTCGGCGCGCAAGTACCGCCACGTCTATTACTCGGCCCCGGTCGCGCTGCTCTCGGTCGACCTGCTCGGCCAGATCCAGCGCTGGAACGACCTCGCGGCGCATCTGTTCCGCGCCGAGCTGCGCCAGGGCCGCGTCAACACGCTCGAGGCACTGCTTGGCGGCGAACGCGCCGGGGCGCTGCTCGAGCGGACGATTGCCGAGGGCCGCCACAGCAGCGAGGTGCGCATCGCCGTCGGCGGCGACGAGCGGATCTGCGACGTCGACGCGCTGCTCGCCGCCGACGCGATCGAGGTGAGCTTCGTCGACGTGACCGAACGTACGCTGCTCGCGCAGACGCTCGAGCACATGGCGTACCACGACGCGTTGACCGATCGGCTGAACCTGCACGGCCTCGAGCGCGAGATCCAGCGGGTCTCGCAGCGCGTCGCGCTGGGCGCGCACGCGTCGATGTTCTATGTGGATCTGCACCGCTTCAAGGCGGTCAACGACGTGTTCGGCCACGCCGCGGGGAACGCCCTCGTCGCCGAAGTCGCGGGCCGGATCGAGTCGAAGGTGCCGGATTCGGCGCGCATCGCGCGCCTGGGCGGCGACGAATTCCTCGTCGTGCTGCCCGATTGCGCGCTCGAATGCGCGCGCACGATCGCGCAGGCGACGCTGTCGGCCATTGTCGACGAGCCGTACGAGGTCGACGGAAAACGCATCCGCGTCGATGCGAGCACGGGCGTCGTCGAGTTCGCCGCCGACATGAGCGCGAGCGAGCTCATCGCCTACGCGAACGCGGCGTGCCGCGAAGCGAGGAAGGGCCGCGCGGGCGGGATCGTCGCGGCGCATTCGTCGGGCGAGCACCTGGCGCGTTATCGCGCCGAGGTCGAGCTCGGCCTGCGCCTGCGCACGAGCCTGCCCACCGAGCGCATCTGCGTGTACGCGCAGCCGATCGTTCCGCTGCGCCGCCCCGGCCACGAGCATTCGTCGATGTCGTACGAGGTGCTGCTGCGCGAGCGCGACGAGAGCGGCAACATCCAGCCGCCGGCCCGGCTGATCGCCGCGGCCGAACGGCACGGCGCGATGCGAGCGATCGACTGGTACATGCTCGAGCGCACGCTCGAGCACCTCGATGCGCACCGCGAGTTCGCGGCGAGCGCCGACTTCGTCACCGTCAACCTGAGCGGCATTTCGCTCAACGACGAGCGTTTCCTCGCCGACGCGCACGCACTGCTGTGCGACAACCCGGACATCGCCCCGCGCGTGTGCCTGGAGATCACCGAGTCGATCGCGATGTTCGACATGCGCAGCACGCGTCGCTTCGTCGAGAAGATGCGTTCGCTCGACGTGCGCATCGCGCTCGACGATTTCGGTGCCGGGTACTCGTCGTTCGCCTACCTGCGCGAGCTGCCCGCGTCGCTGGTGAAGATCGACGGCCAGTTCATGCCGGGCATCGACGCGCAGCCGCGCAACCAGGTGATCGTCAGCGGCATCCGCCGCCTGACCGAGGAGCTGGGGATGGCGTGCGTGGCCGAATGGGTCGAGGACGTCGCGGCGCTCGAGTTCCTCGTTCGCGTCGACATGGACTATGCGCAGGGCTTCGTCCTCGCGAAGCCGCAGCCGCTCGCATACTGGCTGGACGAACGCGTCGACCTCGAGCCGCTCGAGATCGCGCGCGGGCGCCTCGCCGCGTCGCGTTCGGCGACGGTGCTCTCGCTGCGCGAGGCGGGCGCGCACGCGCGTGCGTTGCGTCCGGCCGAGGCCGGCGAAGCGATGCGGGCGGCTTCGCAATGAGCACGACGCCGGAGTCGATGCTCGCCGAGGCGCGCGGAACGATGCCGCTCGCACCGGGCCAGCGCCTGGGCGATTTCCTGATCACGCGCATCGTCGGGCAGGGGGGGTTCGGCATCGTCTACGAGGCCGAGGACCTGACGCTGCAGCGACGCGTCGCGATCAAGGAGTACATGCCGGCGCAGCTCGCGTCGCGCATCGACGGCACGGTCAATCCGGTCTCGGGGCGGTACGCGAAGACCTTCGATCTCGGCCGGCGCAGCTTTCTCGCCGAGGCCCGGTTGCTGGCGCAGTTCCGCCATCCCGGCCTGCTCGAAGTGCTGCATTTCTGGGAGCAGAACGGCACCGCGTACATGGTGATGCCGTTCTACGAAGGCCGCACGCTCGACCAGGTGCTCGCCAACGGGGCGCACGTCGTCACCGAGAGCTGGTTGAAATCGATGATCCGGCCGGTGCTCGACGCGCTCGAGCACATGCACGGCGAAGACTGCTATCACCGCGACGTCTCGGCCGACAACATCCTGATCCGCGACGACGGCAAGGCGCTGCTGCTCGACCTCGGCGCGGCGCGCCGCGTGATCGGCGAGAGCGACCGCGCGTTGACGGTGATGCTCAAGCCCGGCTACGCGCCGATCGAGCAGTACGCCGACGACCCGGCGTGCCGGCAGGGGCCGTGGACCGACATCTACGCCGTGGCCGCGGTGCTGTATTTCGCGGTCGCGAACCGGATGCCGCCGGCGTCGGCCTCGCGCGTCATGCACGACACGCTGCCTCCGCTCGCTTCGCTCGCGCCGGCCGGATACGGTCGTCGCTTTCTGGAGGCGATCGATCGCGGCCTGTCGATCCGGCCCGAACACCGGCCGCGCACGGTCGGCGAATTCCGCTCGCTGCTGTTCGCCGCAACGCCCGAGACCGGCCTGATCGGTTCGGCGCGGGCGCGCATCGAGGCGGCCGAAGCCGACGCGCCCGAAGCGGCATTCGAGGACGCGGACGCTTCGGCGCCCGGGCTGCCGTCGCCGTCGGCGCGCTGGACCTTGCCGTCGCCGTGGCTCGTCGCGGGCGTGGCGGCACTGGTCGCCGCGGCGATCGGCTGGTTCTCGCTCGGCGGCGAAGGCGAAACCGTACCGACGCCGGCCGTTGCGACAGCCGCCACGAGCGGCGCCGCGACGACGCGGGCGACACACGACGATGCGCCCTCGCGCGAGCCCGCGGTCGCGACCGATCCGTTCGCGTCTCGCGCAACGTCGTCGCAGCCGCCCGACCCGGGCGTCGCGGCGACCGATGCGATCGATGCCGCAGCTTCCCCGGTTGCGGCGCGGACGGAGACGAACGCCGCGCCGCCCGAGGCCGCCCGACAGACGGGCGTCGTGCGCCTGTCGATCGCGCCGTGGGGCGAGGTCTACGTCGACGGCGTCGCGCGCGGCGTCACCCCGCCGCTGAAGCAACTGCAGCTCGATGCCGGTCGTCGTCGCATCGAGGTCCGAAACCCCTCCGGCCCGGCCTGGACGAAGGACGTCGTCGTCGTGGCCGGCGAGCGGATCACGCTTTCCCATCGATTCCCATGAAGAACCTCCCCGAAAAACATCGTCCGCTCCGCTTCGCGCCGTCGATCGCCCTCGCATTCGCGCTGGCGCTCGGTGGTTGCGCGTCGGTGCAGGACCTGCTGTCGTCGGAAGACGCGTCCGATACGAGCCGCGCCGCCAAAGCGGGCCCGGGCGACGACGCGCACTCCGGCACCCGCGGCCCGGTCCGGCTCGCCGAGGGGGTCACGCGCTACGAGGCGGGCGACTTCGTCGGCGCGATCCGCACGCTGAATGCGCCCGAGATCTCGCGCTCCGATACGCGAACGCGCGTCGAAGCCAACAAGTACCTCGCGTTCAGCTACTGCGTGACGAACCGGCGCACACTGTGCCGCCAGTCCTTCGATCGCGCCCTGCGCCTGGACCCCGCGTTCCGGTTGACGCCTGCCGAGGCGGGCCATCCGTTGTGGGGTCCGGTGTACGCGCAGGCGCGCAAGGCTGCGCGCGCCGAGTGACGCGCAGCCCCGGGTGACCCACCGGGGCGCAGACCCCGGCATCGACCCCGGCGGCGTTCGAGCCGCCCGTGCGGCCGGCCAGGGTGTCCCCGCGCGACGCGTCGCGTTATTCTTCGCCCCTTCGGGAGGAATCAGCGCGCGATGGCATTTTTTCGACGCAACGGGCCGGTCGTCTTCGAACCGTACGGGTATCGGAAGCGCCGGTCGTGGAGCATCCCGCGCTGGCTCGTGTGGCTCACGATCGGCATCCTGCTCGGTGCAGGCGGTCTGTTGTACGTGCAGCAGGAGTACCTTCCGGCGCGCCTGAGCCCCGAGGAATCCGATCGGCTGCAGACGCGCGTGTCCGAGCTCGAAGGCGAGCAGGAGCGCCTGCAGGGCGCGCTCGACACGGCGACCCAGCAGTTGCGCGCGAGCGAAGCGCAGTCCGAGCGGCTCTCGGGCGAGCTCGCGACAGCGCGCGAGCGGCTGCAGAAGCAGCAGCAGGATCTCGCGCTCTTCGAGGAGGTGATGCCGCCCGATCCGCGTGGCGGAGCGATCGCCGTTCGCGCCGCGCGCTTCTCGAACGAGAACGGGCGCCTCGCGTACCACGTCCTGCTCACGCGCGAGGCGAAGAGCTCGAAGGCATTCCGCGGCGTGATGCAACTCGTCGTCGCCGGCGAGCGTGCAAGCGGGCGCAACGAGAGCGTCGCGCTCGACCCGGTCCAGGTGAACCTCGCGTCGTACGTCCATCTGCAGGGCGTGCTGGCGCTTCCCGACGGCTTCACGGCGCGCCAGGCGACCATCCGCGTGCTCGACGGCCCCGACGGGCGCGTGCAGGGAATGCGCGTGATCCACGTGCGCTGACCATGCCGCGCACGCTCGAAGCCTTCCACGACTCCGAGCGCGTACTGCGGCTCGCCGCCGAGACGTTCTTCGATCACCTGTCGGAGATGTGCGAGGGCATCCTCGTCGTCGATGCGTCGTCGCGCATCGTCTGGACCAACGACCGCTGGCAGCGGAACATGGACAGCCTCGGTTTCTCGTCGATGGACCAGATCATCGGCAGGCCGGTCGACGAGATCGTGCCGAACACGCTGATGCGCCACGTCGTCGAGACGGGCAAGCCGATCCTGCTCGACATCCTCGAGAACAAGGCGGGCACCTACCTCGTCTCGCGCTTCCCGTTGCGCGACGACTCGGGCCTGGTGATCGGCGCGGTCGGACTGATCCTGTACGACCAGATCGAATCGCTGAAGCCCTTGATCGGCAAGCTCGGGCGGCTGCAGAGCGAACTGGCGCAGGCGCAGCGCGAACTCGCACGCCAGCGGCGCACGCGTTACACGTTCTCGAACTTCGTCGGCAACAGCGAGCGCGCGCTCGAGGTCAAGAGCCGCGCGCGCCGCGCGGCAGTGCTGAACACGACGGTGCTGCTGCTCGGCGAGACCGGCACCGGCAAGGAACTGCTCGCGCAGGCGATCCATGCGGCGTCGCGCCGCGCGCGCGGATCGTTCGTCGCGGTGAACGTCGCGGCCATCCCCGAGACGCTGCTCGAAGCCGAGTTCTTCGGCGTCGCGCCCGGCGCGTACACCGGCGCCGATCGTCGCGGACGCGAGGGCAAGTTCGCGCTCGCCGACGGCGGCACGCTGTTCCTCGACGAGGTCGGCGACATGCCGCTCGCGCTGCAGGCGAAGCTGCTGCGCGTGCTGCAGGAACGCGAAGTCGAACCGCTCGGCTCCAATGCGATGAAGCGCGTCGACGTGCGCGTGATCGCCGCGAGCAGCGTCGACCTGGCGACGCTGGTCGCCGACGGGCGCTTCCGCGCCGATCTCTATTACCGGCTCAACGTGCTGCCGATCCGGCTGCCGCCGCTGCGCGAGCGCCGCGAGGACCTCGAGGCGCTGTGCGAGCATCTGCTCGAGCAGATCGCCCTCGAGCACGAAATGCTGCCCAAGGAGATCGAGCGCGACGCGCTCGATGCGCTGACCGCGATGCCGTGGCCCGGCAACGTGCGCGAACTGCGCAACGTGCTCGAGCAGGCGTGCTCGCTGTGGGACGGCATGCGGCTGACGATGGACGCGTTCCGTGCCGTGCTGCCCGGCATCGAGGCGACGCGGTCGGCTGCGTACGCCGAGGGCGAGCCCGTGCCGGGCGCGCGCGACGAACCCGCACCGACGGTCCCGCGCCGCGCCGATTGGGTCGCCGAGGGGGCGGTTGCAGCGCGCGACGCGGCGCAGCGCCCGCACGACGCGAAGCTTCCGCAGCGCATCGCCGAACTCGAACGACGCGCGATCCGCGAGGCGCTCGCCGCCACCGGCGGCAATCGCGTGCAGGCGGCGCGACGGCTCGGCATCGCGCGCGCGACGCTGTACCAGAAACTGGCGGCCTATCGCGATCTCGCGCCGGCCGGCGAGAACATCGAAGCGGCGCTGCCGCGCGCGCGCGTCGGGAGCTGAGGCGCAGGCAGCGCGCGCCTACCGCGTCGAGACGCCCGCCCGCAGCCCCGGCTGCTGCACTTCCTCGAGTCCCGACGCCAGCCGCATCGCGACCACGCACATGCCGGCGAGCAGGACGAGCACGGTCTCGGCGCCGAAGCGCTGATCGACGAAACCGAAGACGCCGGCGCCGAGCATCACCACGCCGCCGATCGTGTTCGTCAGCGCCGTGTACGCGCCGCGATCGGCCGCGCCGGACATGTCGACGATATGCGTCGTGCGCCCGAGGCGCACGCCCTGTTCGGCGATCGTCACCGCGAAGACGAGCGCGGCGAGCACGAGCGGCGAATCGGTCGCGATGCCCAGCGGCGCGCCGAGGCCGGACCCGACCGCGGCGGCCGCGCCCAGGCACGCGGCGCCGAGCAGCGCCGCGTGGACCAGCACGCGACGGCTGGAGACATCGGACAGTCGTCCCCAGACGTAGCTGCTCAGGATCGTCGCCAGCGCCGACGCGACGACGAAAGGGCCGAGCGCCGGCGACGCGTCGCCCGACTCGCGCCCGCCCATCGCGATCACGAAGGGCGGCGCGAGCGCGGTCGCCATCAGCAGGCAGCGCACGGCGATGAAGCGCACGAGCTGCGGGTCCTTGCGCAGCAGGCCGAACTGGCGGATCGCCACGGTGAGCGCATTGCCGCCGCCTTCGGTCGCGCCGGGCACCTCGGCGAGCGAGGCGAACACCAGCGCCGCGAAGATCCACAGCACGCCGGCGACGACGAGCGCAGCCGAGATCGTCGCGATCGAACGCTCGACGAGCCCGGTGCCGAGCGCCACGCCGAAAGCGAGCACGAGCACGGCCGACACCGTGCCCGACGTGCCCGCGACCGTGCCGCGCGTCGATTTCTTCACCGTCTTGCCGACCACGTCCTTGTGCGCGATCGAGCACGCACTGCGCGCGAGCGAGAGCGCGGTCAGAAAGCCGAGGATGGCCCACCCGGCGGCGGCGCCTTCGAGCAGCAGCGCCGACGCGGCGATCCCGATCGCGCACAGGCCCTGCACGACGCTGCCGATCGCCCACACCCACTTGCGCACCGGCAGCGAGCGGATCCCGGCGGCGATGACGAGTTGCGGCAGCAGCGCGCCCGCCTCGCGGATCGGCACCAGCAGCCCGAGCATGAAGAGCGGCGCGCCGATCGCGCCGACCAGCCAGGCGAGCACGATCTTCGGATCGAGCAGCCCGTCGGCCGTCTTCGTTGCCGCCAGCGCCGCGACGTGCACGAGGAAATTGCGCGGCTGCTCGCGGCAACTCTCCTCGGGGATGTCCAGGCAGACGCGATCGCCGTCGTCCCCGGTGAGGAGCTCGTAGACGCGGTTGCGCAGCGACGGGGCGGGAGCGGTGGACATGCGTGCGCAGGCGGGCGGTCGATGGCGGCGATTATCGCGGCGCCGACAGGCCGAAGCGTGCAACCCGTCCGTTCACCAGGGGTCGTAGGTGCCGAAAGTCCAGATGTGCCCCTCGAGGTCGCGACACGTGAAGTCGCGCCCACCGTAGTCCTGGTCGCGGATCTCGAGCAGGATCCCGGCGCCGGCCGCCTTCGCCCGCGCATACAGCGCGTCGGCATCGTCGACGACCAGATACGCGCATTGCGTCTCGGCGCCGCCGATCTCGTCCGGCTGGCGGACCAGGCGCCCCCAGCCGGCGTCGTCGTGCGTCGCCGAGCCGAGCATGATCATTCCGTTGCCGAAGGTCAGCTGCGCGTGCGCGATCGTGCCGTCGGGGTTCGGGTAGACGGCCTGTTTCTCGAAGCCGAACGCCGAGCACAACCAGTCGATGGCCGCGGCGGCGTCGCGGTAACGCAGGCAGGGAATGACGGTGGATCGGGTGGCGCGGGCGGGCGTGGGCATCGTGCGCTCCGTGATGCAAGCGTGTGGGGTCGCGAAGAAACGTAAGGGATTTCCAACGCGGACTCGCCGCCATCGTATGCGGCGCCGGGGCAACGGGTCTCGCGTGACCCGGTCCCGGGGAATACACTCGCCGCGCCGTTTGCCCCATGCCGGTTGTCGGCGTGCATCGCAAGCGGGGCGCCCCGGGGCGCGCGATGCCGGATGCGGAATGCAGGAGGCGAGGCCATGCCATGCTGTTGACGGTACGGGAGTTTCGCGAGCGTGTATCGACCGATCTGCCTGCACTCGTCGATGACTTGTCGGACCTCACCGGGCGCGGCGGCGAGAGCGAAAGGCGTGCCTGGCAGCGCTCGCTGCCTCGCCTGACCGAGGCGCTGACGAGCGCGGCGCTGGAAGACGTCCACGTCCATTTCGCTCGCAGGGACGAAGCCGCGCCGCGGGGATCATCGCGTTGTTTTCGATGGCAAGCGGTTGGTCGTGGGCAATGCGGCTCCGGACGATCGCATCGTCGTACAGGCGCTCGCACAGGCGAGATGGCTGCGCGAGCTGCTTGCGGAGAGCACCGGCAAGCGGCTTCCGGTGTGGCCGGTCGTGCTGTTCCCGGGTTGGTTCGTCGAACAGCAGACCGGCGCAACTCGCGCGCTCTGGGTGCTCGAGCCGAAAGCCTTGCCGGCGTTCCTCGAGAGAGCGTCACAGCGGTTGACGCCGGAAGACGCCGCGCTCGCGAGCTGGCACCTTGCGCGTATCGTCCGCGCGCAGGAGCGCGAGCATCGCGGCGACGGATGAGACGGCACCCGACGAAACCGCACGTGCAGGGGCCGTTTTTGTCATGTCCGTTATTCGTGAGGTCGTTCGACGTTCCGCCGGGAGATCCACTGTGCGCGCTGTACTTTCGGATCAGGCGGTTCGCGTTGATGTCGCACAAGTCGATTTATTCATGCTCAACCATACGAGTGCCGCTCGGCACGGCGAGGTTTCGCGTCTTACGTCGTTTGTTTGACGAGCCGGCAGGGATTCTTTGAATGAATAGAGGGCACTTGCAGTAGCGGATCCGGACAGGTTATAGCCGGGGTACAGAAGGAAATTGCTGGGTGGTCCTATACAAAACACGTTGGGGTGATCAAGGCGACGCGTTGCTGCTGCCCCAGGTCCATAAGAACAATGCGCTATCGATACCTACTCCTTGCCTTCGCTCTGACTACGGCAACGGCCTTCGCGCAAGGCTATTCGTCCCCGTATGGAGAATGGCGCGGCCAGGCGCAGTACCAAGCCTTCATCAAGTCTGTATCAGATCCCGCCGCGCATACCGTCACGAACCTCACCATCGCTATTGATCCGCAGGGGAGAGTCGTCGGCGCCAGCGCAGAGAACGGCTGCCGCATGCTCGGAATTGCAGCTCCCGGGATTACCTCGACGATCGTGAAGCTCGACGTCACCCTACGGAATTGCCAATACGCCGGGCTCAATCGCACCTACAAGGGCCATTTCTCGGTTTATTCGAAGGAGGGGTACGCCGCGCTTTCGTTGCAGGCCTT
>JAKFES010000007.1:0-10645 GCA_036675585.1 Burkholderiaceae bacterium | reverse complement strand
GCGGCCGCGTCGTCGGCGAATTGCGTGGCGACCTGCGCGGCGTAGAGCGCGACGAGCACCGGCGGCAGCAGCAGGTAGCGCTTGTTCGGAACGCGCAGCAGCGACGGCAGCACGCTCGCGAACAGCGCCGGCACGAACAGCAGGTCGACGAGCGCGACACTCGGCTTCGCCGACGCCGCGGCGAGCCAGACCGCTACCCGGCCCGCGGCCCACAGCGCGACGAGCCACGCCAGCCGCGGGCCCTGCATTTCATCGGTACCCGGCCAACTGGGCAGCGCCGTGAGGACGACGCCCGCGATGATCGCCGCGGCGAAACCGAACAGCATCTCGTGCGCGTGCCACGTGCGCTCGGCGAAGGCGGGCCACGGCACCGCCTCCGGCGCCGCGAGCGCGACGGCCCAGGCGAACATCAGCAGCGTGCCGTAGGCCGCGCCGAGAAGGAAGAACGGGCGAAAGCCGCTCGACCAGAGCGGCGCGTGCGCAGGCATCGTTGCGTCGGAAACGAGGGACGGAGCGGCGGTACGCCGGGCGCCGGACGGCGCCCGGCGTACCGGGATCAGTCGCGCACCAGCGAGAACTTGCCGCCCTTGACGGTGAGCAGGACGCGACCGCGCTTGTCGTAGCCGGAGTGGTCCTGCGGGCTCATGTTGACGACGCCCTGCGAGGTGACCAGCTCGTTCGTGCTCTCGAGCGCATCGCGCAGCGCCGCGCGGAACTCGGGCGTTCCCGGCTTGCCTTTCTTCGCCGCCTCGGGAATCGCGTGCTGCAGCAGCAGTCCCGAGTCGTAGACGCCGGCGCCGAAGATCGGCGGCTGCTGTCCGAACTGTTTCTGGTAGTTCGTGACGTATTCCAGCGCCACTTTCTTCGTCGGCACGTCGCCGGGAATCTCGTCGAGCACGAGCAGCAGCGGGCCGACGATCAGCGCGCCTTCGACCTTCTTGCCGCCGATCTGCGTGAACGCGCCCGACGCCGATCCGTGCGTGTGGAAGATCGGGCCCTTGTAGCCGGCGTCGACGAGTTGAACGTGCGGCAGCGCCGCGCCGGCCGCCACGCCGGCGACGAGCACCGCCTCGGGCTGTGCGGCGACGAGCTTGAGCACCTGGCCGGTCACGCTGGTGTCCTGTCGCGAATAGCGCTCGTTGGCGACGACCCGGATGCCGGCTTTCTCGGCCATCGGCGTGAAGATCCGGTGCCAGTTCTCGCCGTACGGATCGTTGTAGCCGATGAAGCCGACCGTCTTGATGCCGCGCGCCTTCATCGCCTCGATCAGCCCGTCGCTGATCACGTCGTCGTTCGGGTGCGCCTTGAACACCCAGCGCTTGTTGTCGTCCATCGGCACGACGACCGCGCCGGTGCCCACCGGCGCGAGCATCGGCGTTTTCGCCTCGGCCATGAACTGGAGCAGCGCCATTGCGTTCGGCGAGCCCGAAGGACCGATCATCGCGTCGATCTTGTCCTCGCCGAGCAGCTTCTTCGTGAGCTGCACCGTCTGCGTCGAGTCGCTCGCATCGTCGTACGAGACGTACTCGATCGAGAGGTCGCCGACCTTCTGCGGCAGCAGCGCCACCGAGTTCTTCTGCGGAATGCCGACGAACGCGGTCGGCCCCGTCGCCGACGTGATCACGCCGATCTTCACCTGCGCCTGCGCGGACATCGACGCGACGAGCGCCGCACCGGCCAGTGCCAACCAGAGTTTGCTGCCCTTCATCGTTGCCTCCTTCCCGTTGGTTCGAACCACGACTCCCCGACCGCACGGCCCGCTGCCGTGCGGCGACTTCAATCGATACCGCCCAGATAGGCCTCGAGCACCGCCGGGTCGCGTTGCACCTGCGCCGGCAACCCCTCGGCGATCTTCTCGCCGAACTCCATCACGACCACGCGATCGGCCAGGCCCATGACGAACTCCATGTCGTGTTCGACGAGCAGCACGCCCATTCCGTCGCCGCGCAGGCGATCGAGCAGCTCGGCGAGCGCCTGCTTCTCGCGATAGCGCAGGCCGGCCGCCGGCTCGTCGAGCAGCAGCAGGCACGGATCGGCGGCCAGCGCGCGCGCGATCTCGACCAGGCGCTGCTGCCCGAGCGCGAGGCTGCCCGCCGCCTCGAACATCCGCTCGCCCAGGCCGACGCGCTCGATCTGCCGGGCGGCTTCGGCCAGCAGCGTTCGCTCCTCGGCGCGCTCGATGTGCAGCGACGCCGCGACGACGCCGCGCGAGCCGCGCAGGTGCGCACCGATCGCGACGTTCTCGAGTACGCTCATCGCCGGCAACAGTCGAACGTGCTGGAACGTCCGGCTCATGCCCAGCCGTGCGACGTGGCGCGAGCGGCGCGAATCGATGCGCTGGCCGAGGAAGCGAACCTCGCCTTCGGTCGGGGCGAGGACACCGGAGACGCAGTCGAACAGCGTCGACTTGCCCGCGCCGTTCGGGCCGATCAGCGCGAGCACTTCGCCGGCGCGCACGTCGAGGGCGATGCGGTGGTTCGCCAGCAGCCCTCCGTAGCGCTTGGTCACGCCGCGCACCTCGAGCAATGTCGTTCCGCGCGCCGGCAGCGCGCGACGCGGCAGCGGCGCGGCTCCGGGCGCCTCGCGCGGCACCTCGCGCGGTGTCGCGCCGTCGCTCGAGACGAAGCGGCGCGCGAGGATCGGCCACAGCCCGTCGGGGGCGCGGTGCAGCACCAGCACCATCAGCACGCCGAAGACGATCACCTCGAAGTTTCCCGTCTGCCCGAGCAGCGCCGGGAGAAGGTCCTGCAGCCACTGTTTGAGCAGGGTGACGACGCCGGCGCCGACGACGGCCCCCCAGACGTGCGACGCGCCGCCGATCACCGCCATGAACAGGTACTCGATGCCGAAACCGAGGCCGAACGGCGTCGGGTTCACGAAGCGCTGCATGTGCGCGTACATCCAGCCGGACAGCGCGGCGAACAGCGCGGCGATCAGGAACGCGGCGGTCTTCGAGCGCGCGGTGTCGATGCCCATCGACTCGGCCATGACCGCGCCGCCCCTCAGCGCGCGGATCGCGCGCCCCTCGCGCGAGTCGAGCAGGTTGTGCGTGATCCAGATGGCACCGAGCACGACCGACCAGATCAGGTAGTAGAACGCGCGCGCATCGCGCACGGGCACCCCGAACGCCTCCAGTGCCGGGATCGCGGTGATCCCGGTGTGGCCGCCGAGGAAACCGAGGTTGCCGAACAGGAAGTACAGGCTGATGCCCCAGGCGATCGTTCCGAGCGGCAGGTAGTGCCCCGAGAGCCGCAGCGTGAGGGCGCCGATCATCCAGGCGACCACGAGCGTGAGCGCGAGGCCGAGCACGAGGCCCGCCCACGGCGAACCGGAAGTCCATGCGAGCCAGGAAGGCAGCGCAGCGCTCGTCGTCAGCCAGGCGCTGGTGTAGGCGCCGATCCCGACGAAGGCCGCCTGCCCGAACGACGTCAGCCCGGCGACCCCGGTGAGCAGCACGAGCCCGAGCGCGACCAGCGCATACAGCCCGATGTAGTCGAGCAGCGTGACGTGGAAGTCGGCGAGCACGAGCGGCGCGAGCGCGAGCACCGCGACGAAGACGGCGAGCGCGAGCGGGCGGATCGGGATCGCGCGCATCCGGACCGGGCGGGATTCGGCCGCCGGCATGCTCATTCCTCGTCTCCCGTGACGCGCGAGGTGAGCGATCGCCACAGCAGCACCGGAATGATGACGGTGAAGACGATGACTTCCTTGTACGCCGACGCCCAGAACGACGAGAACGATTCGAGCAGGCCGACGAGCAGCGCGCCGATCGCCGCCAGCGGATAGCTCGTCAAGCCGCCGACGATGGCGGCGACGAAGCCCTTCAGGCCGAACAGGAAGCCCGTGTCGTAGTAGATCGTCGTGATCGGCGCCACCAGCACGCCGGAGAACGCGCCGATCAGGGCCGCGAGCGCGAACGAGAGCTTGCCGGCGAGCACGGTCGAGATCCCCATGAGCCGCGCGCCGGCGCGGTTGATCGCCGTCGCGCGCAGTGCCTTGCCGTACAGCGATCGCTCGAAGAACGCATAGAGCGCGGCGATGAGCGCGATCGACGCGCCGATCACCCACAGCGTCTGGCCGTTGACGCCGATCGGGCCGAGCTCGAAGCGCGCATCCGAGAACGCCGGCGTGCGCGTGCCTTCGGCGCCGAAGAACAGCAGCCCGAGGCCGACCAGGGCCAGGTGCACGGCGACGGCGACGATCAGCAGCACGAGCACCGATGCGTGCGCGATCGGCTGGAACGCGAGCCGGTAGATCATCGGCCCCAGCGGAACGACGAGCAGCAGCACGAGCACGACCTGCAGCGGCAGTGCGAGCCGCGCGGGATCGAGGGTGAAGAGCACGATCGCGGCGAGCGCGGGATACGCGAGATTCCAGCCGACGATCGATGCGAAGCCGGCGTGCGAAGCGCCTTGGCGTGCCCGGCGCCACGCGATGATTCCGTCGACGACGGCGACGGCGACACCGGCGCCGATCAGCAGCCACAGCGTGCCGGGCGTTCGCCCCGCCTGGAAGCTCGCCAGCGTGAGTGCGCCCATCGAGACGAACTCGCCCTGCGGAATGAAGATCACGCGCGTGACGGCGAACAGCAGCACGAGCGCAAGCGCGAGCAGCGCATAGATCGCGCCGTTGGTGATACCGTCCTGCGACAGCAGCAGCGCGATCTGCAGATTCATGCGAAGTCGATTCCGGGGAGCGTGCGATGAAGGCGGTACGTGTTCACGAATGGGGCGCGGCGCCGGTGCTCGACACGGTGCCCGAGCCGCACGGCGGCGACGGCTTCAGCATCGTGCGCATCGAGGCGGCCAGCGTCGGCCATCTCGATCGAACGATCTGGCGCGGCGAGTTCCTCGATCCGCCGGCGTTGCCGTACGTGCCCGGCGTCGAGGGCAGCGGCGTCGTCGAACGCAGCCGCAGCCTGGCGGTGGGCACGCGGGTCTGGTTTCGCGGCGGCGGACTCGGCACGCGCGTCGACGGCACCTGGCGCGAGCGCTGCCCGGTGCCCGACGCGATCGTCGGCGTACTGCCCGAAGCCGTGCCCTTCGACGCGGGCGCGTCGTTCTTCTCGCCGTGCACGTCGGCCTGGGTCGCGCTGCACGATGTCGGTCGCGTGCGCGCATTTCGAACGCGACGGCGTACGCGTTCACGTACTCGACACGCCCGGATACCCCGACTTCGCGGGTCGCGCGATGGCCGCGCTCGACGCGGTCGAGTCGGTCGCGATCGTCGTCGATGCCCAGCGCGGGATCGAGATGTCGAGCGCGCGCATGGCGCTGCTCGCGCAGACGCGACGCCTGTGCCGCTTCGTCGTCGTGCACCGGATCGACGCCGAAGGCGTCGACCTGCCCTTGCGCCTGGAGGAACTGCGCGCGACTTTCGGCGCCGAATGCCTGCCGCTGAACCTGCCGGCCGAAGACGGACGGCGCGTCGTCGACTGCTTCTTCGATCCCGCGGACACCGCGACCGCTTTCGGCAACGTCGCCGACGCGCACCGCGCGCTCGTCGAGCAGGTCGTCGAGGTCGACGACGCGCTGACCGAGCGGTACCTGTCGGGCGAAGCGATCGATGCGCGCGACTTGCACGACGCATTCGAACGGGCGCTGCGCGACGGGCACATCGTCCCGGTGCTGTTCGCTTCCGCACGAACCGGCGTCGGCGTCGACGAGCTGGTGGATTTCGTCGTGCGCCTCGCGCCGAACCCGCTCGAGGGCAATCCGCCGCTGTTCGAGCGCTGGCCCGGCGGCGACGAGCAGCGCAGCGAACCGTTCGTCGCGACCCGCAAGGCCGACGACCACGTGCTCGCGCACGTGTTCAAGGTCGAGATCGATCCGTACGTCGGGCGCATCGCACTGGTGCGGGTGCACCAGGGAACGATCCTGCCCGACACGCCGCTGTACGTCGGCGAAGGGCGCAAGGCGGTACGCGCGGGCGTTGCGCAACTCGTCCAGGGACGCGAGCACAAGCCGCTGACCGCCGCCGGACCGGGCGAGATCTGCGCGCTGACGAAGATCGACGAACTCGCCTACGACTCGGTGCTGCACGATGCGCCCGAGGACGCGACGATCCACTATCGTCCGCTGCCGTTCCCGCACGCCGTCTACGGGCTCGCGATCCGCGTGCGCAAGCGGGGCGACGAACAGAAGCTCGCCGAGGTGCTGCAGCGCCTGCGCGCCGAGGATCCGAGCCTGGGCGTCGAACAGGATCCGACGACGCACGAGGCGGTCGTGCGCGGACTCGGCGAAGTGCACGTCTCGCGCGTGCTCGAACGCATCCGCTCGCAATACCGGCTCGAAGTCGACGCCCATCCGCCGACGGTCCCCTACCGCGAGACGATCACCGCGACCGCCGACGGGCACCACCGCCACAAGAAGCAGAGCGGCGGAGCGGGCCAGTTCGGCGAGGTGTACCTGCGCGTCGAGCCGCGTGCGCGCGGCGAGGGCTTTCGCTTCGTCGACGAGGTCAAGGGCGGGGCGATTCCGTCCGTGTTCATCCCCGCGGTGGAGAAAGGCGTGCGCCAGGCGCTCGGCACCGGGGCGATCGCAGGCTTTCCGGTACACGATGTCCAGGTCACCGTCTACGACGGCAAGACGCACCCGGTCGACGGCAAGGAGATCGCGTTCGTCACTGCCGGGCGCAAGGCGTTCCTCGATGCCGCGGCGAAAGCGCGGCCCGTCGTCCTCGAGCCGATCGTCGCGCTCGAGCTGACCATTCCACAGGAAGCGATCGGCGCGGTCTCGGGCGAACTGTCCGCGCGACGCGGCCAGGTGTCGGGCGCGGGTTCGGCGCGCGCCGGAATGGCCACGCTGCACGCACGTGCGCCGATGGCCGAACTCGGCGACTTCCAGGGCCGGCTCAAGGCGATTACCGGCGGACAGGGAAGCTACTCGCTCGAGCTGCTCGGATACGAGGAAGCGCCGCCCGCCGTGCAGCACAAGCTGCGCGCGGCGTGGCGCCCGCAGGAAGAGGAGTGAGTCCGGGCGTGTCAGAATCGGGCAATCGACGAACAGCGAGAGGACCGATGGCCACGTACGAGGATCTGTGTCTCTACATCGACGGCGAATTCATCGCGGCGCAGGGCCGCCGCGAGCAGGACGTCTTCAATCCGGCCGACGGGAACGTGATCGGCAGGCTGCCGCACGCGACACGCGAGGACCTCGATCGCGCGCTCGCCGCCGCGCAGCGCGCGTTCCCCGTCTGGCGCAACACGTCGCCGCTCGAGCGCAGCCGGATCCTGCGCAAGGCCGCCGAACTGCTGCGCGAGCGCGCGCCGCAGATCGGCCGCAACATCACGCTCGATCAGGGCAAGCCGCTCGCCGAAGCGGTCGGCGAGGTCTCGGGCTGCGCCGAGCACGCCGAGTGGCACGCGGAGGAAGGACGGCGCATCTACGGGCGCGTGATCCCGCCGCGCAACCCGGCGGTGCGCCAGCTGGTCGTTCGCGAACCCGTCGGCGTGTGCGCGGCGTTCACGCCGTGGAACTTCCCGGCGAGCCAGGCGATCCGCAAGATCGGCGCCGCGCTCGGCTCGGGCTGCACGCTCGTCCTCAAGGGCCCCGAGGACGCGCCCAGCGCGATCGTCGCGCTCGCGCGCGTGTTTCACGACGCGGGACTGCCCGCGGGCTGCCTGAACGTCGTCTGGGGCGTGCCGCACGAAGTCTCCGATTACCTGATCCGTTCGCCGATCGTGCGCAAGGTGTCTTTCACCGGATCGGTTCCGGTCGGCAAGCAGCTCGCCGCGCTCGCCGCGCAGCACATGAAACGCACGACGATGGAGCTCGGCGGGCACTCGCCGGTCATCGTGTTCGAGGACGCCGACGTCGACCGCGCGGCCGATTCGTTGCAGGCGTTCAAGTTCCGCAACGCCGGCCAGGTTTGCGTGTCGCCGACGCGCTTCTACGTGCACGAGCGGATCCACGATCGCTTCCTCGCGCGCTTCCTCGAGAAGACCCGCGCGATGAAGGTCGGCGCGGGGCTCGACGAGGGCACGCGCATGGGGCCGCTCGCGCACGAGCGGCGCGTGCCGGCGATGCAGGCTTTCGTCGACGACGCGAGCCGGCGCGGCGCACGCATCGCGCTGGGCGGTGAACGTCTGTCCGAACGCGGCAACTTCTTCGCGCCGACCGTCGTCACCGACCTGCCCGACGATTCGCTGCTGATGACGAGCGAGCCCTTCGGCCCGATCGCGCCGTTCGCGCGTTTCTCCGATTTCGACGACGTCATCCGGCGCGCCAACGCGCTGCCCTACGGGCTGTCGTCGTACGTGTTCACGACGTCGAGCAAGTACGCCCACGCGGCGGCGGACGCGCTCGAAGCGGGCAACGTGAACATCAACCATTTCGGGCAGGCGATCGCCGAAGCGCCGTTCGGCGGCGTGAAGGACAGCGGCTGGGGCAGCGAAGGCGGTACCGAGACCTTCGACGGCTACCTGAACACGAAGTTCATCACGCAACGCGATTGACTCCATGTCGCCGTCGGTGGCCCGCACCGTCGAATTGCTGCGCCGGCTCGTCGCGTTCGAGACGGTCAGCTCGCGGCCGAACGTCGCGCTGATCGACTGGGCCGCGCAATACCTGGCCGATGCCGGATTCCGCTGCTTCGTGCAGCACGGCGAGGAAACGGGCAAGGCCAACCTGCTCGCGACGATCGGCCCCGAAGACCGCGCCGGATGGATGCTGTCCGGGCATTCCGACGTGGTGCCGGTGACCGGGCAGGCCTGGTCCTCCGATCCGTTCGTGTTGCGCGAGGACGGCACGCGCCTGCATGCGCGCGGCGCCGCCGACATGAAGGGCTTCATCGCCTGCGTGCTCGCGGCGGCGCCGCGCCTCGCGTCGATGGCGCTGCCGGTGCCCGTGCACGTCGCCCTGTCGTACGACGAGGAGACGAGCATGCGCGGAATGCGCCAGCTCGCGGCGCACCTCGCCGCATCGGGCGTGCGCCCCGCGGCGTGCATCATCGGAGAGCCCACTTCGATGCGGGTCGTCGTCGCGAACAAGGGCGCGGCCGGATACCGCGTGCGCGTTCGGGGGCACTCGGTGCATTCGTCGCTGCGCGACCGCGGCGTTTCCGCGGTGGAGCAGGCGGCCGAGATCATCGTGTTCGTGAACGCGCTGCAACGGCGACTGAACGACGCGGCGCGCAACGACGGCTTCGAGTTTCCGCATACCAGCGTGCACGTCGGGCGCATCGAAGGCGGCACCGCGCACAACATCACCGCGAAGGACTGCGAGTTCGTGCTCGAGATCCGCACGCTGCCCGGAACGCGCTCGCACGACGTGCTCGACGAAGTCCGCCGTCATTGCGACGCCGTCGTGCTGCCGGCGATGCGCCGGATCGCACCCGACACCGAAATCGTCATCGACGAGATCTTCGACACGCCGGCGCTCGACGAGCAGGCGAATCTCCCGCTCGCGCGCGCGGTGGCGGCGCTTTGCGGCGAAGCCGATTTCGCCCGCGTGAGCTTCGGCACCGAAGCGGGCATCCTCCAGCAGATCGGCGTACCGACCATCGTCTGCGGCCCCGGCGACATCGCCGTCGCCCACCAGCCCGACGAATACGTCGACGTCGCGCAACTCGAACGGTGCGGCGTCTTCCTCGATGCGCTCGGCCGGCGCCTCTCGGAAGGGGCGCTGTGAGACAATGACGGGTTCCCCTTTACCCGGCCCGGCGCGTGCCGCGGCTGCCTGGCATCCATGGCCCTCTGGATTTCCATCGCGATCGTCACGCTGGTGGCGACCGCCCTGGTCGTCTGGCCGATCCTGTCGACGCGTCGACCGCAGTCGGATCCTCGACACGACGACGAGCGGCGCCTGGCCGTCTTTCGCGACCGCAAGCAGGAGATCGATCGCGAGCGCGACGCCGGCCGGCTGACCGCAGCCGAGGCCGAGCAGGCGCAAGCCGATCTGGTTCGCCAGCTCGCCGACGACTTCCCCGCGGCGCAAGCGGCAACGCTCTCGCCGGGCGCGTCCTACGCGTCGGGGTCGCGTCGCGGCGCGTGGCTGGTCGCGCTGGCGGTTGCGGTCCTCGTCCCGCTGGTCGCCTTCGGCGTGTACCGTCAGGTCGGCGCGCCACACCTGGCGGCGGTCGACGGAACCGGCCGCGATACGCAGGTCGGTCCCGAGCAGATCGAGGCGATGATCGCGCAGATCGAGCAGCGCACGCGCGAGCAACCGCAAGACGGCGAAGCGTGGGCGATGCTTGCCGAGGCGCGCAAGATGCAGGGCCGGCACGACGAGGCGGTGCCCGCGTTCGAGAAGGCGCTCGAGCGCATTCCCGACGATCCGCGGCTGCTGACCGATTTCGCCGAATCGGTCGCGCTGCTCGCCGGCGGCGACTTCGCCGGCCGCCCGCTGCAGCTGCTCGAACGCGCGCTGCAGATCGATCCCGACGAACCGAAGGCCGTCGCCCTGATGGGTGCTGCGCAATACCGGCTGGGCAACCTGCCCCGCGCACGCTCGTACCTGCAGCAGCTCGCCGGCTTCCTCGCGCCGGGCAGCGACGAGGCCAGGCAGATCGCCGGAATCCTCGAGCGCATCGACGGCGAGATCGCGCAGGCCGGGCAAGGGATGGCGCCCCCGGTCGCCGGCAGCGGCGCGACCGGTACGCGCGACGGCGCGCCGGACGCCGCGCGCGCACCGGACGGATCGGCGCC
>JAKFES010000232.1:0-10708 GCA_036675585.1 Burkholderiaceae bacterium | reverse complement strand
GAGCATGCGTAGCACATTGGTAGGCGTATTCGCGAACCGGCAGGCCGCCGAGCGCGCGCGCGAGGAATTGCTTCGCGCGGGCTTTGCCGACGACGAAGTGGATCTGCGAGCGGGCGTCGAGCCCACGCCCGACGCGAGCGACACACGCGCGTACGAGGACCGGACCGAGGACACGTTCGGCGAGACCGTTTCGAGCTGGTTCCGCTCGCTGTTCGGCACCGAGGACGAGGACGTCGGCATCTACGCCGAAGCGATGCGTCGCGGCGAGAGCATCGTCGCGGTGAACGCGGCGGAAGACGACCGCATCGATCGCGCAGGCGACATCCTCGAAGCGTGCGGATCGGTCGACATCGACGCCAGCGCGAGCGCGTGGCAACTGCAGGGCTGGGCGCGGCCGTCCTCGGCGACTCCCTCCGAAGGAACGAGCGACGCGTCGCGCGCGACGCCCTCGTCGGCGCCGCTCGGGTCGACCGCTTCCAGCGCGGCGGCGATGGGCGCGGCGTCGATGCGCAGCGCCGGCGAGGCCGGTCGCGCGGGCATCGATGCGATCAGCGGCACGAGCGCAGGCCGCGCGGGCGCGGGGCCCGCGCCGGACGCGGCCGCGGGCGGGCAAGACGGCGTAGCGGGTGCGGCGGGCGAAGAAGTACGGGCCGGCGAATCGCGGACGATTCCCGTCATCGAGGAGCAGCTTCGCGTCGGCAAGCGCGTGGTCGGCCGCCGCCGGATGCGTGTCTACACGCGGATGGTCGACGAACCGGTCGAGGGCAGCGTACGCCTGACCGAGGAACACGTGCGCATCGAGCGACGCGACGTCGACCGACCGGCGACCGCCGACGATTACCGAGCCGCGCAAGGCAAGTCGATCGAGGTAACCGAACGCAGCGAGGAGCCGGTGGTCGCCAAGGAAGCGCGCGTCGTCGGCGAGGTCGAGGTCGGCAAGACCGCGACCGACCGCGAGCAGACGGTGCGCGACACCGTGCGTCGCACCGACGTCGAGGTCGACCCGCTCGGCGATGCGGGCTCTTCGCGCTCCGGCAAGGACGACGACCCGCGTCGCTGAGCGCTCGTGCGTGCGCGACGGATTGCGGCCGCCGTGCGGCGGGAGTGCGTCGCGCACGCGCGCTTCCGAGCGGATTTGACAGCCGCGATCCGCGTTGGCACTCTAGCGCGCAGCCGGTCAAGCCGCTGTGGGAGAGACCGTGCGGGGCGCCTTCCCGAGGCGCTCCGTTCGGCGCCGAAGGTGTATCGCCCCGTAAACTCTCAGGCAAAAGGACTTCAGCGGTTTCGGCTCTCTGGAGAGTAGGCAGCATCGCGGCTCGATCGCCCGGTGCCAGCCTCGCCGAAGGAAACAGGCTTCGTCGCGCGAGCGCGCAGCCGAATGTCTCAGGCAAACGGACAGAGGGGGTTCCGATTCACTCCGTCGCGGGCGTTTCGCTCGCGCACCGTCTCCGGAGCCCGCCTTGGAAAACCCCTCCGATCTTCGTTACACGCCGACGCACGAATGGGTGCGCCGAGAAGCCGACGGCACGATCACCATGGGCATCACGTTCCATGCGCAGGACGCCCTCGGCGAGCTCGTCTACGTCGAGCTGCCCGAGCCGGGGCGCACGCTCGCCCAAGGCGAAGCGTGCGTCGTCGTCGAATCGACCAAGGCGGCGTCCGACGTCTATGCGCCGGTCGACGGCGAAGTCGTCGCGGTGAACACGGCGCTTGCCGAAGCGCCCGAAACGGTCAACGGCGCGCCGTTCGGCGACGGATGGTTGTTCCGCATGCGGCCATCGAACCCGGCGCAGATCGACGCGCTGCTCGACGCGGCGGCCTACACCGCCGGCCCCGCAGCCGCCTGACCCGGCAACGCCCCCGGCGTCGTCGCGCGGCCGGACCGCCGATGGCGTACGGCCAGCCGGCTTCCAGCCGGCACGGTTCCGGGCGGACCGTTCCGGATCCCGCTTCGATCTCCGAATGCCGGAAAACGCTTCGATGAACGCTTCAGAACCGCTGGGCGCGGGTCTTCGCGCCTTGTCCGCTGCCGACGAATTCCACGCGCGCCACATCGGCCCGGGCGTCGAAGACGAACGCGAGATGCTCGCGACGCTCGGTTTCGCCTCGCGCCTCGAGCTGGTGCGCGCGACGGTGCCCGCGCCGATCCTGCTCGATGCGCCGCTCGCGATCGACGAACCGGTCGGCGAGGCGCAGGCACTCGACGAGCTGCGCGCGCTCGCCGCGCGCAACGCGTGCTGGCGCAGCTACATCGGCGCCGGCTATGCCGGAACCATCGTCCCCGAGCCGATCCGCCGCAACGTGCTCGAGAATCCCGGCTGGTACACGGCGTACACGCCGTACCAGGCCGAGATCGCGCAGGGTCGCCTCGAAGCGCTGCTGAACTTCCAGCAGATGGTGATCGACCTGACCGGCCTGCCGATCGCGAACGCATCGCTGCTCGACGAGGCGACGGCGGCCGCCGAGGCGATGGCCATGGCGCGCCGCGCGTCGAAATCGAAGGCGCACCGCTATTTCGTCGAGCGTGGCGTACACCCGCAGGTGCGGGCGGTGCTGCGCACGCGCGCCGCGCGCATGGACATCGAGATCGTCGTCGACGACGCGGGCACGCTGTCGCACGATGCGTCGGCGTATTTCGGCGCGCACCTGCAGACGCCCGACACGTTCGGGCACGTGCGCGATTTCACCGACGGGATCGCCGCGCTGCATGCGGTCGGCGCCCGCGCGACGGTCGGCTGCGATCCGCTCGCCTCGATGCTGGTGAAATCGCCCGGCGCGATGGGCGCCGACATCGCGATCGGCTCGGCGCAGCGTTTCGGCGTTCCGCTCGGCTACGGCGGGCCGCACGCGGCGTTTCTCGCCGCCCGCGAAGACCTGCTGCGCACGATCCCGGGCCGCATCATCGGCGTGTCTCGCGACGCGTCGGGACGGCCCGCGTTGCGCATGGCGCTGCAGACGCGCGAGCAGCACATCCGGCGCGAGAAGGCGACGAGCAACATCTGCACCGCGCAGGCACTGCTCGCCAACCTGGCGAGCTTCTATGCCGTATGGCACGGGCCGCAGGGCCTGCTGCGCATCGCGCTGCGCGTGCACGCGTACACGCGGCTGCTTGCGCACCTCGTTGCGCACGCGGGCGGCCGGCCGCTCGCGCCGCTGCACGATTCGTATTTCGACACGCTCACCTACGACCTCGGCGACGACGCGTCCGCCGTGCAGGAACGCGCGCGCGCGCAGCAAATCAACCTGCGCGACCATGCCGCCGAGGGCGGGCCGCAAGGCCGCTGCGGCGTGAGCCTCGACGAGACGACGACGCTGGCCGACGTGGCCGACCTCGCGTGGGTGCTCTCCGGTCACCGCGCCGAGCGCGCGCAACTCGACGCACTCGGTGCGCGCTGGCCGCTCGAACCCGAAGCGCTCGCACCGGCGCTGCGACGCACCGACGCGGTGCTCATGCACCCGGTGTTCCGGAAGTACCACAGCGAAACGGCGTTCGTGCGCTATCTGAAGAAGCTCGAGAACCGCGACCTGTCGCTCGTGCATTCGATGATTCCGCTCGGCTCGTGCACGATGAAATTGAACGCGGCCGCCGAGATGGCGCCGATCAGCTGGCCCGAGTTCGCGAATCTGCACCCGTTCGTGCCGCCCGAGCAGGCGCTCGGCTATCGCGAGATGCTGCGCCAGCTCGGCGCGTGGCTCGCCGAGATCACCGGATTCGCCGAGGTGTCGTTCCAGCCGAACTCGGGCGCGCAGGGCGAGTACTCGGGCCTGCTCGCGATCCGGCGCTACCTCGAATCGCAAGGCGAAGGCGCGCGCGACGTGTGCCTGATCCCGGCGTCGGCCCATGGCACCAACCCGGCCACCGCGCAGATGATGGGAATGCGCATCGTCGTCGTCGGCTGCGACGCCGAGGGCAACATCGACGTCGACGACCTCGTTCGCAAGATCGACGCGAACCGCGCGGCGATCGCCGCGCTGATGGTCACGTATCCCTCCACGCACGGCGTGTTCGAGCCGACCATCGTCGAGGTGTGTCGCCTCGTGCACGACGCGGGCGGACAGGTGTACATGGACGGCGCGAACCTGAATGCGCAGGCGGGGCTGACCCGGCCCGGCGCGATCGGCGCCGACGTCTGCCACATGAACCTGCACAAGACCTTCTGCATCCCGCACGGCGGCGGCGGTCCCGGCATGGGGCCGATCGCCGTCGCCGCGCACCTGGTGCCGTTCCTGCCCACCGATCCGGTGGCTTCGGCCGATGCGGCGACGGCGGTCGCCGCCGCGCCGTACGGCAGCGCGCTGATCACGACGATCTCGTGGATGTACATCCGGATGATGGGCGCGAGCGGAATCCGCAAGGCGACCGAGGTCGCGATCCTCAACGCGAACTACGTCGCGCGCCGGCTCGACCCGTACTTCCCGGTGCTGTTCCGCGGCGCCAACGGACTGGTCGCGCACGAATGCATCGTCGACCTGCGCACGCTGAAGGCGCGCTACGGGGTGAGCGCCGAGGACGTCGCGAAGCGGCTGATGGACTACGGCTTCCACGCGCCGACCGTCTCGTTCCCGGTGGCCGACACGCTGATGATCGAGCCGACCGAGTCGGAGCCGCGCGACGAGCTCGATCGGTTCTGCGACGCGATGATCTCGATCCACGGCGAGCTGCAACGCATCGCGAGCGGCGAGTTCGATCGCGAGGACAACCCGCTTCGCGGCGCACCGCACACCGCCGAGGCGCTCGCCGGCGAGTGGACGCACCGCTACACGCGCGAGCAAGCCGCGTATCCGCTGCCGTGGGTGCGCGAAGCGAAGTTCTGGCCGAGCGTGGGCCGGATCGACAACGCCGCCGGCGACCGTCAGCTGGTCTGCACCTGCCCGCCGATCGCGGACGAGACGCGGGGAGCGATGCGGTGAGCGAGCTGCGCGAGATCGGACTGCATTCGCTGCACGCCGCGCACGGCGCGCGCTTCGGCGCCTTCGCCGGTTTCCGGATGCCGATCCAGTACGCCGACGGCCTGCGCGCCGAGCACCTGCACACGCGCGCGTCGGCCAGCGTGTTCGACGTCTCGCACATGGGGCAGCTGCGCATCCGGGCGCGCGACGGCACGCGCACGACGCTGCAGGCCCAGCTCGAGGCGGCGTTGCCGGTGGATTTCGACGACTGGCCCGACTCGCTGCAGCGCTACTCGCTGCTGCTCGACGAGGCGGGCGGAATCGAAGACGACCTGATGCTCGTGCGGCTCGACGACGGCGGGCAAGGCGAGGTGCGCATGGTCGTCAACGCCGGCAACCGCGACGCCGACCTCGCGCGCTTGCGCGAGCGCTGCCCGGCGCTGGAGATCGAGGAGATCGACGCGGCGCTGATCGCATTGCAGGGGCCGTTCGCCGAGGCGGCGCTCGCCGCGCTCGATCCCGCGTGCGAATCGATGCGCTTCATGCAGGCGCGTTCGCTGCGGCTGCTCGGCGCATCGTGCTTCGCGACGCGCTCGGGCTACACCGGCGAGGACGGATTCGAGATCTCGCTGCCGCTCGAGCGCGCCGGCGCGATCGTCGAGCGCCTGCTCGAGGATCACCGCGTGCGGCTCGCCGGACTCGGCGCGCGCGACACGCTGCGTCTCGAGGCGGGACTGCCGCTGCACGGCAGCGACATCGACGCGTCGACGACGCCGGTGGAGTCGGGACTCGCGTTCGCGATTCCCCGTTCGCGGCGCGCGGGCGGCGCGAAGGCGGGCGGGTTTCCCGGCGCGGCCGTCGTGCTGCGCCAGCTCGCCGAAGGCACGACGCACCGGCTGGCCGGCCTGGTGTCGCACGAGAACGTTCCGATCCGCGCGCACGCGCCGATCGTCGACGCCGACGAACGTGTCGTCGGCGAGGTCACCAGCGGAACCGTCTCGCCCACGCTCGGGCACCCGGTGATGCTCGCGCGCATCGAACGCGCCGCGCTCGAGGGCGAGCGCGCCGCGACGCTACGCGCGGTCGTGCGCGAGCGTCGCCCGTCGGTCTCGCCGGCGCCGCTGCCCTTCGTGCCCAAACGCTACAAGCGCTAGGGCCTGTTCACACTCCGGGCGCCGCCGCGAACGGTGGCGCGCCGTGCGCATTTGGGTGAGACTGTGCGCACTTTCAGATGACCCGGAGACCCGAGATGCCCCGATTGCGCCTGGCCGTGTGCCTCGCCGCCGCATGGCTCGTACCCGCCGTCGCTTCGGCGGGACCGACGCTCGATTCGATCAAGGAGAAGGGCGTTCTGCGCTGCGGCGTGAACACCGGCCTGATCGGGTTCTCCGGGCCCGACAGCCAGGGACGCTGGAACGGAATCGACGTCGATTTCTGCCGTGCCGTCGCCGCGGCGATCCTCGGCGATGCGAACAAGGTCCAGTTCGTGCCGACGAACACGCAGAACCGGTTCACGGTGCTGCAGTCGGGCGAAGTCGACATCCTGTCGCGCAACACGACGTGGACCGCGAGCCGCGACGCCACGCTCGGCGCCGTCTTCGCCGGCACGATCTTCTACGACGGCCAGGGCTTCATGGTACGCAAGGACGCGAAGATCACCAGCGCCACGCAGCTCAACGGCGCCACCGTCTGCGTGCAGCCGGGCACCACGACCGAGCTGAACCTGAGCGACTACTTCCGTACGAAGAAGATGAATTTCCGGCCGGTCGTCGTCAACGAGCTGCAGCAGGTCGAGCAGGCGTTCTTCTCGGGCCGCTGCGACGTGTTCACCACCGACATCTCGGGGCTCGCCGCCACGCGGCTGAAGGCGGCGAACAAGGACGACTACGTGATCCTGCCCGAGGCGATCTCGAAGGAGCCGCTCGGCCCGCTCGTGCGCCGCGGCGACTGGGAGTACTTCGCGATCGTCAAATGGACGCTGTTCGGCCTGATCGAGGCCGAGGAATACGGCGTCACGTCGGCCAACGTCGACCAGTTGAAGACGTCGAGCAAGGAGCCACCGATCCAGCGGCTGCTCGGCGTCACCGGCGACATCGGCAAGGGGCTCGGCCTCGACAACGACTGGATGGCGCGCGCGATCAAGGCGGTCGGCAACTACGGCGAGCTCTACGAGCGCAATATCGGCCCGATCGGCATCGCGCGCGGGCTGAACGCGCAATGGCGCGACGGCGGCCTGATGTACGCGCCGCCGATCCGCTGACGCGCGCCGGCTTCGTCCGCCCTCGCCGGCTGCCCCGCGGGCCGCGCGCAACGCCGTCGCACACGAGATGTTCCAGAGCGAACGCGTCCGCGCGGTTCTCTATCAGGCGCTGCTGCTCGCCGCGGTGATCGGCGTCGGCTGGTATCTCGTCTCGAACACGCTGCACAACCTGCAGACGCGACAGATCCAGGTCGGCTTCGACTTCCTGTCGCGCGAAGCCGGGTTCGAGATCGCCGAGACGCACGTCGAGTACGCGCCGTCCGACTCCTACGCGCGCGCATTCCTCGTCGGGCTGGTCAATACGCTGTGGCTTTCCGCGCTCGGCATCGTCGCGGCCACCGTGCTCGGCACGCTCGTGGGCATCGCGCGGCTGTCGTCGAACTGGCTGGTCGCGCGCATCGCCGGCGCCTACGTCGAGTCCGTGCGCAACATCCCGTTGCTGCTGCAGCTGTTCGTCTGGTACGGACTCATCACCGAGCTGCTGCCACCGGTGCGCAACGCGATCGGCTTCGGCGGGCTCGCCTTCCTGAGCCAGCGCGGGCTGCGCTATGCGTGGCCCGAGGGTGCGCCCGGCTGGGTCGCCGCCGGCTGGGCGCTCGCCGCGGCGCTCGTGCTCGCGCTTGCCTGGCGCGCCGTCGTCCGGCGCCGCCAGCGCGACACCGGCCTGCGGTGGCCGCTGTTCGGCCCGACGGCGGCGCTCGCGATCGGGCTGCCCGTGCTCGCGTGGTGGGCCTTCGGCGCCCCCACCGCCCTCGACGTCCCCGAGCTGGGCGGCTTCGACTTCGACGGCGGGCGCGCGATGTCGCCGGAGTTCATCGCGTTGCTCGTCGGCCTGTCGACGTACACGGCGGCGTTCATCGCCGAGGTGGTTCGCGGCGGCTTGCTCGCGGTGCCCACCGGGCAGACCGAGGCGGCGATGGCGCTCGGCCTGAAGCCCGGCCAGCGCCTGCGACTGGTCACGCTGCCGCAGGCGATGCGCGTGATCGTTCCGCCATTGACCAGCCAGTACCTGAACCTGACGAAGAACTCGTCGCTCGCGGTCGCGATCGGCTATCCCGATCTGGTCGCCGTCGCGAACACCGCGATGAACCAGACCGGACAGGCGATCGAGGCGATCGCGATCCTGATGGCCGTCTACCTGGCGATCAGCCTCGCGATCTCGCTCGCGATGAACTGGTACAACGCGCGCGTGCGCCTGGTCGAACGCTGAGAAGGCGTGAGCGCATTGAGCTGGATTCGCGCGAACCTGTTCTCGTCGCCGGGCAACGCGGCGCTGACGATCTTCGTGGTCGCGTTGCTCGCCTGGGCGCTGCCGCCGGCGCTCGACTGGCTCGTCTTCGACGCGGTCTGGGGTCGCGCGCCGGCGTCGGCCTGCGACGCGGTACGCGGCCAGGGCGCCTGCTGGGCGGTCGTCGCCGAGAAGTTCCGCTTCATGCTGTTCGGCTTCTATCCGTTCGAGCTGCAGTGGCGCCCGGCGATCGTGATCGGGGTGCTGTGCGCGCTGCTCGTCGTCTCGGCGATCCCGCGCTTCTGGCGCGCCTCGCTTGCGCTCGTCTGGCTCGCCGGAATCGCCGCCGCGTTCTGGCTGATGGGCGGCGGCTTCGGGCTCGAGCGCGTGCGCAGCGAGCAATGGGGCGGGCTGCCGGTGACGCTGATCCTCGCGATCTTCGGCGTCGCGTTCGCGTTCCCGCTCGGCGTGCTGCTCGCGCTGGGCCGGCGTTCGTCGCTGCCGATCGTGCACTCGCTTTCGGTCGTGTACATCGAGGTCATCCGCGGCGTGCCGCTGATCACCGTGCTGTTCATGGCCTCGGTGATGTTCGCGCTGTTCCTGCCCGAGAACCTGCGCGTCGAGCAGTTGCTGCGCGCGCAGATCGCGCTGATCCTGTTCGTCGCCGCCTACCTCGCCGAAGCGGTGCGCGGCGGGCTGCAGGCGGTGCCGCGCGGCCAGTACGAAGCCGCCGAGGCGCTCGGGCTGCCCTACTGGAAATCGATGGGCTTCGTGATCCTGCCGCAGGCGCTGCGCGTGGCGATCCCGTCGATCGTCAACAGCTTCATCTCGCTGTTCAAGGACACGTCGCTCGTCGTGATCATCGCGATCTACGATTTCGCCTACGCGGTGAAGAAATCGGTGGAAACCGACTTCGCCTGGAAGAAGTATTTCATCGAGGCGTTCCTGTTCTCGATCGCCGTGTACTGGGTGTTCTGCTTCGCGATGTCCCGCTACAGCCAGTGGCTCGAACGCGGGCTCGCGCACGGCGATCGAAAGTGAGCAGGCACGCCGGAGGAACCGCCAATGAGCCTGCGCACATGAGCGAAATCCCGGCGGCGCGCGAAGCCGCGCACGTTCCGTCCCGCGCGTCGCGCGCGCCGGGCACCGAACCCGCGATCGTCATCGAGCACCTGAGCAAGTGGTTCGGCGACTTCCAGGTCCTGCGCGACATCGACCTGCAGGTGCACACCGGCGAGCGCATCGTGATCTGCGGGCCGTCGGGGTCGGGCAAGTCGACATTGATCCGCTGCATCAACCGCCTCGAGCCGCACCAGCAGGGGCGCATCGTCGTCCACGGCACCGAACTCACCGACAACCTGAAGAACATCGACGCGGTGCGTTCGACCGTCGGCATGGTGTTCCAGCACTTCAATCTCTTCCCGCACCTGACCGTGCTGGAGAACTGCACGCTCGCGCCGGTGTGGGTGCTGCGCAAGCCGACGGCCGAAGCGCAGGCGAGCGCGATGCGCTTTCTCGAGCGCGTTCGCATCGCCGACCAGGCGCACAAGTATCCGGGGCAGATCTCGGGGGGCCAGCAGCAGCGCGTGGCGATCGCGCGCGCCCTGTGCATGGAACCGTCGATCATGCTGTTCGACGAGCCCACTTCGGCGCTCGATCCGGAGATGGTCAAGGAAGTGCTCGACACGATGATCATGCTCGCTGCAGCGAAGAAGATCCATGGAGTCAATCTTGAGAAAGAAGTGACGATGCAGGAAGGCGCTGTCCCGCTTCTGCGCGGCTTGATCGAGAACGGAGAGCTTGATGCCACGCAAATGTGGAATTCGATAGGCCCGGAGATGGTTGCAAGTGGAAAATTCAAGACGCTTGTCACAATCCGCCAGCTGTCTGATCAGCTTGGACTCCCCACACTGCCGTACCTGCTCTTCGGCATCCGGGAAGACTATGCCCGAGAAAACCCGTCCAACGCCCGAGCTTTTGTTGCTGCTTATCAGGAGGTAGTGGACATCCTCCAGAGGGACGACGAAGTTTGGACTGAACAGTTCGCTCGCTTGAAACTCTCTCCAAAGGCGGCTGCACTTTTCAAGCACCAGGTGCGATCCGACCTCCTCAAGAATTTCAAGCCGGAGATGGCCAACGGGTTCGACGAAGGCTTCAAGCTGATTAAGGAGGTAGCTGGGGTTGATGTCGTGGGCATGCAGAAAATGCCCGCCGGTTTGATCACGCTTGATTACCAGTAGACGTCTCACGAGGCGCGCTGCGCAAGGCGGGTGCGTAAACGACCGTGCCCGAGTCCGATATATCAATCATGAGCTATAGCCACGCAGAGG
>JAKFES010000195.1:0-10725 GCA_036675585.1 Burkholderiaceae bacterium | reverse complement strand
CCGCCCTCGATCCTGTTATCGCGAACCAGATCTTCGTGCAGCGCCTCCGGACGTATCGACTTGCGTGTCCCCACGCGCACCTCCCGAATTCCTTCGTAATACTCAAGCAGCGTGCCGCTCCGGCCTGCACGCGCACACCCGCAGTACGCGCGATCCCGGAATCGACGTCACTCAGCCGAGTGCGAGCCGCGCGGCGTTCCGCTCACGATGGGGCAGCGGCGAGACCTCTGGCCTCGCCGTACCGAGACCGTTTGAATTCGCGAGGGCCCCGCGCAGCGTCCGGCGCACAACGGATGCCCTGCCGAGACGCGTGCCGGCCGACCGCTACGGTCGCCCGGAATGATACCCGGGGCGCGGCCCGATACGGAGGCCGCGCAATGGATTGCCGCGAAAAGCGCAGCTGCCGATTCAACGGAGAACTCCGCCGCCAGCCGACCGTCCCGCGCTCGAAAGCCGGCCTATTGATCGGCGAAAGCGCGCTCGACGACGTAGTGGCCCGGCATCGACGTGTTCCCCTCGAGGAACCCGCGCGACTCGAGCATGGTCTTGAGGTCGCGAAGCATCGCGGGGCTGCCGCAGATCATCACCCGATCCTCGGTGGGCGCCAGGTCTGGGACGCCGAGATCGGCGAACAGCCTGCCGCTTTCGATCAACTCGGTGATCCGCCCCATGTGCACGAACTCCTCGCGCGTCACCGTCGGGTAGTAGCGCAGCTTGCTCGTCACCAGGTCGCCGAGAAACTCGTGCGACGGCAGGTGTTCGACGAGGTAGTCGTGGTACGCGAGTTCCTCGACTTCGCGCACCCCGTGGACGAGGATCACCTGCTCGAAGCGCTCGTACGTCGCCGGGTCTCGGATCACGCTCATGAAAGGTGCCAGTCCGGTTCCGGTGGAGAGCAGGTACAGGCGCTTGCCCGGCAGCAGATAGTCGATCAGCAGCGTTCCGGTCGGCTTTCGGCCGACGATGATCCGGTCGCCCGCCTTGATGTGCTGCAGCTTCGACGTGAGCGGGCCGTCGGGCACCTTGATGCTCAGGAACTCGAGGTGGTCCTCGTAGTTCGGGCTCACGATACTGTAGGCGCGCAGCAGTTTCTTGCCGGCGTCCTCGAGCCCGATCATCGTGAAGTGGCCGTTGCTGAAGCGCAGCGAGCGGTCGCGCGTGGTCCTGAAACTGAAGAGGCGGTCGGTCCAGTGGTGGACGCTGAGAACTTCTTCCTCGTGAAATGCGCTCATCGGCTAATGAAGTGGTTGCGTCATTAGAATGAAGTCAATGCTACAGGACGCGGGCGCGCGCGACAAAGGCCGCCGCGGATGTCGGGAGGCGTTCCGCGAAGCGCTCAGGCGAGGCGTTCGGCCAGCGTCGCGACGATGCGCTCGGCGGCGCGGCCATCCCACAGCTGGGGCCTGCGGCCGGTTTTTCCATGGCCCGATAGCACCGCTTCGGCCGCTGCGACGATCGCCGCCGGGTCGACGCCCACGACGGTGTTCGTGCCCTCGTCGACCGTGACCGGTCGCTCGGTGTTCTCGCGCAACGTGAGGCAGGCGATGCCGAGCGCCGTCGTTTCCTCCTGCAATCCGCCGCTGTCCGTGAGGATCAGGCCGGCGTCCTGCCAGAGGTTCAGGAACTCCATGTACGACAGCGGCTTGGTCAGCGTTACGTCCGCACCGAGATCGAGGCCGAACTTCTCCAGGTTCGCGCGGGTTCTCGGATGCACCGGGAACACGAGCGGCAGCTTCGTCGAGATCCGCTTCAGCGCGCCGACGATGCCCGCCAGCGCCTCGCGCGAGTCGACGTTCGACGGCCGGTGCATCGTGACGACGCCGTAGCGCCCGATCCGCTTCTTCAGCGCCTCGCTCTCGAAGCCGCTCCGGTCCGCCGCACGCAGCCGATCGCGCTGGTAGAACAGGTTGTCGACCATCACGTGGCCGACGAAGAAGACGCGATCCTCGGGTTTGCCTTCGCGCAACAGGTTGTCCCGGCCCGCGGGCTCGGTCACGAAGAACCAGTCGCTGATCGAATCGGTGACGAGCCGGTTGATCTCCTCGGGCATCCGGAGATCGCCGCTGCGCAGGCCCGCTTCGACGTGCGCCACCGGAACGTGCAGCTTTTTCGCGACGATCGAGCAGGCGAGCGTCGAGTTGACGTCGCCGACGACGACCACGCAATCGGGCCGCTCGCGCTCGCAGATCGCCTCGTACGCGACCATGATCTTCGCGGTCTGCGTCGCGTGGCTGCCGCCGCCCGCGTCCAGATGAAAATCGGGCTTCGGGATGCCGAGTTCCTCGAAGAACACGTCGCTCATCTCGCGGTCGTAATGCTGGCCGGTGTGAACGATCCGGTACTCGAACGACTCGGGTTGCGCCTGGAGCGCGCGCACGATCGGCGCGATCTTCATGAAGTTCGGGCGCGCGCCGGCGACGAGATGCAGGGTTTTCTTCATGCGGCGATTCTACGGGCGCAGGGCGACCGGGCACCGGCGGGATATCACGCTTCGAGATCGGGACGTTTCACATCCGCCCCAGCGCCCCGTGGATCTGGCCGATCACGGCCGCGAGCAAGGGGGGCGAGATCCGCCCGATCCGCTTCGCGTCGGCCGCCGGAACCGATGCGAGCCGCGCCGTGCGGATCACCGATCGCGGTGCAACGCCGGCCACGTGCGCATCGAGGATCGCCAAGTCGCCCCAGCCCGTCGCTTCGTCCTGTTTGGCGATCGGAACGACCCAGAGCAGGCCGTGCGAACGGGCGAGGTCGAACGGCGATACGACGACCGCCGGCCCCGGTGCGGACGGGCCGCCTGCGTCGGCCGGAAACGGAACTTCGACGACATCGCCGCGAACGAAAGTCGGCACGGGCTTCTCCTGTAGGGCGGTCGCTGGACCGAAGGCCAGTACGATAGCCGCATGCCTGCCTCCTCGTCGAACACGCCCCCCTTCGCCGGCCCCGTCGGGCGACACGCAACGAAAACGCAGACGTGGGCGATCGGCGACGTCCAGGGCTGCCTCGACAGCCTGCTCGCACTGCTCGGCGAGCTTCCCGCCGATGCCCGACTGTGGCTGACCGGCGATCTCGTCAATCGCGGACCGCGCTCGCTCGACACGCTGCGCTGGGCGATCGACCAGGGCGACCGGATCGTGACGGTGCTGGGCAACCACGACCTGCACCTGCTCGCGGTCGCAGCGGGAATCCGCCGCGCGCACCGGACCGATACGCTCGACGACATCCTCGGCGCGTCCGATCGCGACGCGTTGATCGACTGGGTGCGCACGCGGCCGCTCGCGCATTTCGAGAACGGGTGGCTGATGGTGCACGCGGGCCTTTTGCCGCAATGGAGCGTCGAGCGCACGCTCGAGCTCGCCGGCGAGGTGCAGCACGCGCTGTCGGGCCCCCACTGGCTCGAGTTCCTTCGCGAGATGTACGGCAACGAGCCGGCCCGGTGGTCCGATTCGCTGCGCGGCAACGACCGGTTGCGCGTCATCGTCAACGCGCTCACGCGCATCCGCTTTTGCACGCCCGACGGCCGCATGGAGTTCACGGCCAAGGAAGGCGCCGATCGGGCGCCCGCCGGCTTCGTTCCGTGGTTCGAGGTTCCGGGGCGTGCGAGCGCGGCCACGCCGATCGTGTTCGGGCACTGGGCCGCGCTCGGCTACCTCGATCGACCCGACCTGCTGTCGATCGACACCGGTTGCGTCTGGGGCCGCGACCTGACGGCAGTGCGCCTGACCGACCGCGAATCGCGCCGGGTGCGCTGCTGCGATCAGCCGGGGCGGCCGATCGAGTCGTAGCGCAACCCGGCTGCCCGCACCATCTGCGGCTCGTACAGGTTCCGACCGTCGATCAGCACGGGCTGGCGCATCCGCTCGCGCAGACGCCGGAAGTCGGGGCTGCGAAACTCGCGCCACTCGGTGACGACGAACAACATGTCGGCGCCTTCGGCGGCGCGATACGGGTCGTCGACGATCTCGAATCCGCTGCGCCCGGCCAGAGCCGCACGCATGTTGTCGCCCGCCTCCGGGTCGTAGCCGACGACGGTCGCTCCCGCATCGAGCAGGCTCTCGATCAGCACCTGGCTCGGCGCTTCGCGGATGTCGTCGGTGTCGGGCTTGAACGCGAGCCCCCACACCGCCGCGCGCAGCCCCTCGAGCCGGCCATCGAACGCGGCCAGCGCCTTGGCGAACAGCACCTGCTTCTGCCGCTCGTTGACGTCGAAGGCGGCCTGCACGATCGTCAACGGCGAATCGTTCTCGCCGCTCGTGCGCAGCAGCGCGCGCAGGTCCTTCGGGAAGCACGAGCCGCCGAAGCCCGCGCCGGGGTACAGGAAGCTCGCGCCGATGCGCCGGTCGCTGCCGATGCCGCGGCGCACGTCCTCGATGTCGGCACCGAGCCGCTCGGCCAGCGCCGCGAGCTCGTTCATGAACGAGATGCGCACCGCGAGCATCGTGTTCGCCGCGTATTTCGTCAGCTCGGCCGAGCGCTCGCTCATCACGACCAGCTTCTCGTGGTTGCGCGAGAACGGTGCGTAGAGGTTGCGCAGGACGTCGATCGCCCGCGCGTCGCGGCTGCCGAGGACGATGCGGTCGGGACGCATGAAATCGCCGATCGCCGCCCCCTCCTTCAGGAACTCGGGGTTCGAGACGACTGCGAACTCGACGCACGCGTTGCGCCGCGCCAGCTCCGCGTCGATCGTCTCGCGCACGCGGTCGGCGGTGCCGACGGGAACCGTGCTCTTGTCGACGACGACCACCGGCGAATCGATCCGCTCGCCGATCGTGCGCGCCACCGCCAGCACGTGCGACAGGTCGGCCGCGCCGTCCTCGTTCGGCGGCGTACCCACCGCGATGAAGATCACTTCGGCGTCGCCGATCGCCTCGCTCGCATCGGTCGTGAAGCGGATCCGGTCGCGCTCGGCGCCGCGAACGATCATCTCGGCCAACCCGGGTTCGTGAATCGGCACTTCGCCGCGGCGCAATCGCTCGACGCGCTGCGCATCGACGTCGACGCACGCGACGTGGTTGCCCATCTCGGCGAAACAGGCGGCCGTGACCAGCCCTACGTACCCGGCTCCGAAAACGGCGAGTCTCATGCCTTCAATCGATCCGGTGATGACGACGGAACCACTCGACGAAGGCACGCAGCCCCGTTTCGAGCGGCGTGTTCGGCGTGTAGCCGGTCATGCGCGCGAGCTTGCTCGTGTCGGAATACGTGCGCTCGACATCGCCCGGCTGCATGCCCGTTTCGTTGCGGCGCGCGCGCCGGCCGGTGATGCGCTCGAGCAGCGCGAGCAGGTCGTTGACGCTGACGGGATCGCTGCGCCCGAGATTCACCACCTCGAACGGCGCCCAGCTCGTGTCGGGGACGATCGCGTTCCAGTCGTCGGGATCGGTCGAGCTGACCGCCGCCCTCGGCGAATCGAGCAGTCGCAGCGTCGCTTCGACGGCGTCGTCGACGTACGTGAAATCGCGCGACAGCGTTCCGCCCGCGTACACGTCGATCGGCGCACCGCGCAGCAGCGCATCGGTGAACTTCCAGATCGCCATGTCGGGGCGCCCCCACGGACCGTACACGGTGAAGTAGCGCAGCGCGGTGACCGGCAGCGCGAACAGGTGCGCGTAGCTGTGCGCCATCAATTCGTTCGCGCGCTTGGTCGCGGCGTAGAAACTCACCGGGTGATCGACCGCGTCGCTCTCCGAGAACGGAACTTCGCGGTTCGCGCCGTAGACGCTGGAGCTGCTCGCGAAGACGAGGTGGTGCACCTGCAGGCGCCGGCACGCCTCGAGGATGACCGTGGTTCCGGTGAGGTTGCTGTCCGAGTACGCCATCGGGTTCGTCAGCGCATAGCGCACGCCGGCCTGCGCGGCCAGGTGCACCACGCGTTGCGGGCGATGACGATCGAAAAGCACATCGATCGCGGCGCGGTCGGCGAGATCGGCTTCGTGGAAGTCGAACGCGTCGTACTTGCCCAGCTCGGCCAGGCGCGCGCGCTTGAGCGCGGGGTCGTAATACGCGTTCAGGTTGTCGATGCCGACGACCGCTTCGCCGCGCTCGAGCAGGCGGCGCGCGACGTGCATGCCGATGAAGCCCGCTGCGCCGGTGACGAAAACGGGGCTCATGCCGGGCCTCATGCGATTCCGAGGAACACGGCAAGGGCGCGGTCGATGTCCAGCATCTGCGCTCTGTCGACTTTTCCGATGACGCCGCCTACCCTCTCACGGCGCACGGTCTGGATCTTGTCGACCATGGCCTGCGACGGCGCCCGAAGCCCGGTCACCGAATCGGGCGGAAGATCGACGCGAAACGTCGGCGCTTCTCGCAGGTCGCTACTGATCGGCAGGATGGTCACGGACGGATGCTCGTCGAACAGATCCGATTGGATCACCACGGCCGGGCGCGGCTTGCCGTAGTCGCCCGAAAGCGCGACGCCGACGACGTCGCCGCGCTTCATCGCCATCCATCGGTATCGGCGACGCTTTCGAGCCAGCCGAGGATTTCCTTCTCTTGCGGGTCGCCGCGAAGCGAACGCGATTGACGTCGACACGCCTCGATGAAATCGGGGTCGCGCGTGTCGGGCAGCCAGAGTTGAACCGGCCTGAGACCGGCGACTCGCAAGGCCTCGCGATGGCGACGCACGCGATCGGCACTCGAACTCATTTGGGTCGCCTAGAGAAGTGAATGTCGATAAAAAACGTTACATGTAACATTCTACGATCCGACCCTCGGATCGTCCAGTGCCCATTTCTCATAGGCCATACGGCCCTCGACGAGCGTCGCGCGCACCTGCCCCACCACCTGCGCGCCGAGATACGGCGTGTGCTGGCTCTGGCTGAGCAGGCTCTCGCGCGTGACGGTCCAGCGCGCGTCGGGATCGAAGACGCACAGGTCGGCGGGCATGCCCACGGCGAGGCTGCCCGCGCGCTCGGCGATGCCGAGCACCTGCGCCGAACGCTGCGAGAGCTTCGCGAGCGCGATCGACAGATCGGTTCGCGTCTCGCGCGCCCATTGCAGCGTCAGCGGCAGCAGCAGTTCGAGTGCGGTGACGCCGGGCTCGGCCTCGGCGAACGGGAGCTGCTTCGCGTCGTCGTCCACCGGCGTGTGGTCCGAGCAGATCGCATCGATCGTTCCGTCGGCCAGCGCGCGACGAATCGCCTCGCGGTCGCTCGCCGCGCGAAACGGAGGATCGACCCGGTAATGGCTGTCGAAGTGACCGATGTCGTCATCGATCCGGTGCAGATGATGCACGGCCACGTCTGCGCTGACGGGAAGGCCTTCGGCCTTCGCACGGCGTACCCGTTCGACGCCGGCGGCCGACGAAAGCCGGCACAGGTGCACCCGGCATCCGGTCTCGCGCATCAGGTCGAGGATCGTGTTCACCGCGATGGTCTCGGCGATGACCGGAATGCCGGTCAGCCCCAGGCGGGCGGCAACGACGCCGGCATGCGCGACGCCGCCGCGCGCGAGGTGCGGATCCTGCGGCTGCAGCCAGACGGTGAAGCCGAAGGTGTTCGCGTACTGCATCGCGCGCAGCAGCACCTGCGTATCGAGGATCGGCGCGCCCGCTTGCGAGAAGCCCACGCAGCCGGCCTCGGCGAGCTCGGCCATCTCGGTGATCACTTCGCCGGCCAGGCGCATGGTCAGCGCGCCGAGCGGATACAGATGCGCCTGGTCGAGTCCGCGCGCGCGGTACTTGAGCATCTCGACGAGCCCCGGTTCATCGAGCGGCGGATCGGTGTCGGGCGGGCACGACAGCGACGTGACGCCGCCGGCGAGCGCCGCCTGCATTTCGGATTCGAGCGTTGCGCGATATTCGAACCCCGGCTCGCGCAACCGCGCGGCCAGATCGACGAGACCGGGCGCGACGACGAGCCCGCGCGCGTCGATCGTACGCTCGGCGCGAAAACCCTCGGGCGCGTTGCCGATCGCAACGATGCGCCCGTCGGCGGCATGCAGGTCGATCACCCGATCGAGCCCCGAAGCGGGGTCGATCACGCGGCCATGGACGACGGAGATCCGGTTCGTGCTCACGATTGCGATTGTCCGAGCAGGCTCATCACCGCCATGCGCACGGCGATGCCGAACGTGACCTGGTCGAGAATCACCGATTGCGGTCCGTCGGCGACCGCCGATTCGATCTCGATGCCGCGGTTCATCGGTCCCGGGTGCATCACGATGCAATCCGGGGCGGCGAGAGCGAGCTTTTCCTCGGTCAGCCCGTAGTGCTTGAAGTACTCCTGCGCCGACGGCAGCAGCGCTCCGCGCATCCGCTCGTTCTGCAGGCGCAGCATGATGACGACGTCCGCGTCGCGCAGCCCTTCGCGCATGTCGGCGAACACGCGCAAGCCCATGTACTCGAGCCCGCGCGGCAGCAGCGTGTGCGGGCCGATCGCGCGAACGTCGGGAACGCCCAGGGCGATCAGTGCGTGGATGTCCGAGCGCGCGACGCGCGAATGCAGGATGTCGCCGACGATCGCGACCTTCAGCTTCGTGAAATCGCCCTTGAAGTGGCGGATCGTGTACATGTCGAGCAGCCCCTGCGTGGGGTGCGCATGTCGACCGTCGCCGGCGTTGATCACGTTGACGTGCGGCGCGCGCCCGCGCATGCGCTCGATGTGCTGGGCGATCAGGTACGGGGCGCCGCTTTGCGCATGGCGCACGACGAACATGTCGGCGTGCATCGCGACCAGGTTGTCGACCGTGTCGAGCAGCGACTCGCCTTTCGACGTCGACGAGGTGTTGATGTTCAGGTTGATGACGTCGGCCGACAGCCGCTTGGCGGCGATCTCGAAGGTCGTTCGCGTGCGCGTGGAGTTCTCGAAGAACAGGTTGAACACCGACTTGCCGCGCAGCAGCGGCACTTTCTTCACGTCGCGATCGGAAACCCCGACGAAGCTCGACGCGATATCGAGAATGTGGTGAATGAGCTCGCGCGGCAACCCTTCGATCGTCAGCAGGTGCTGCAACTCGCCCTTCTCGTTGACCTGCGGATGGCGCATCGGCATGGGCGTCACTCGATGCGCAGCGAGAAGCGCCCTTGCGGGTCGCGGCCGAACGCGTAGTTGCGCGGCGCGGCGAGCGGCTGCACGGCGCCGCAGTAGCGCGCCTCGATCGGCAACTCGCGTCCGCCGCGGTCGAGCAGCACGGCGAGCTCGATGCGCGCGGGGCGACCGTAGTCGAACAGTTCGTTCAGCGCCGCGCGCACGGTGCGCCCCGTGTACAGGATGTCGTCGACCAGGACGATATCGGCGCCATCGACCTCGAATGGAATCTCCGTGCCTTTCATTTCGTTCGGCAGTCCGCGCCGTCCGTAATCGTCGCGGTGAAAGGCGCTCGACAGCGACCCGAGCGGGCGCTTCAGCGCAAGATCGCGGTGCAGCCGCTCGGCGATCCACGCGCCGCCGCTGTGGATGCCGATCAGCGACACGTCTCGTCCCGAAGCGCCGTCGCGCACCGCTTGCAGCAGCCGCGCGTACAGCGCCTCGGCGTCGGGATTCGGGTTCATCGTCTGAGGTGGGAGGCCGGAAATCAGGAATTCGACAGATATTGTCGCAGGATTATCGCCGCGGCTTCGGCGTCGTCCGGGCCGGGCGCGGTCCCGCGCTTGCGCCGGCGGGCCCCCAACGCCGCTGCCGCCGCCAGGCTCGAACCACTTTCGTCGACGAACTCGACCGGCAGCCGATAGCGCCCGGCGAGCTGGCGGGCGAAGCGCTCGCAGCGCGCGGCGGTCTCGGCCGTGTTCGCTTCGCCGGCTTTCCCGGCTTCCGGCCAGGCGGGCCGCCCGACGACCAGGCGGCCCGGCCGCCACTGCTCGACGAGCGCGCCGATCGCGCTCCAGCGACGTGCGAGCGGCTCGGAGGGGATGACGACGAGCGGGTCGGCGGTGCCGGTGACCGTATTGCCCACCGCCACCCCGATGTTCGAACTGCCGAAATCGAATCCGAGCAGCGTCTGCGCCAATCAGGCGTGCCCGGCCGAAGTCGACAGGAACGCGGGATCGACCCCGAGCAAGCGGAACGCGCCGGGCAGCCGCTCGTCGATCGGCGTATCGAAAATGAGCTCGCTGCTCGCGGGCACGGTGAGCCACGCATTGCGCGCGATCTCTTCCTCGAGCTGGCCCGGGCCCCAGCCGGCGTAGCCGAGCGTAACGATCATCCGGCTCGGTCCGCCGCCTTCGGCGACCGCCTCGAGCACGTCTTTCGACGACGTGAGCCCGAGGCCTTCGCCCACGGTGACCGTCGAGTTCCAGTCGCCGACCGGTTCGTGGAGCACGAAGCCCCGGTCCATCTGGACGGGCCCGCCGAACAACACGGGCGACGACGCGAGCGGAGCGATCTCGAGCTTCAGGTCGATCCGCTCGAACAGCGTAGCGAGATCGATCTGCATCGGACGGTTGATGACGAGGCCGAGCGCGCCCTTCGGGCTGTGCTCGGCGACGAACACGACCGCCCCGCCGAAGTTCGAATCGGCCATGCTCGGCATGGCGATCAGGAACTGGTTGGTGAAATCCGCAGGATCGTTCGCCATCGGGTGATTGTAGAGAGCCGCTTCGCGCGACACAACGCCCAGGGCGGCGGACCCGATCGACGGTCGTGCGTCGAACACTGACTACGGCAACAGGGCTTTCGCGTCGCTTTCGCTCAACCTCGCCTTCAGGAAAGACGAAATGTGCTCGAGCAGTTCGTCGTCGCGATACGGCTTGCCGAGATACACGTTCACGCCCAGCGACATCGCGTGGTT
>JAKFES010000087.1:0-10731 GCA_036675585.1 Burkholderiaceae bacterium | reverse complement strand
CTTGCGTGCGACGGCGAGGGTTTCGAGATCGAGGCTCGCGCGATTGATGATCCGCGCTGCGCGGCGTGCCGCGCGAACCGCGACGTTGAGCATCGGATGCATCTGGGCGAAACCTCTCCGTAGAACCGTGCATTGTAAGGGATCGACCTGAGCACTCTCCATGGACCGGCGGCGCGCTGGCTCGAAGGCGTGCGCTTCGTGCTCGTCGCGACCAGTCACCCGGGCAACGTAGGCGCGAGCGCGCGTGCGATGCGGGTGATGGGCCTGCGCGAACTCGTGCTCGTTGCGCCGCGCGATGCGGCCGTCGCCTCGCATCCCGATGCGATCGCGCGGGCGAGCGGTGCGGCCGACGTGCTCGAGCGCGCGTGCGTGGTCGATACGCTCGAGCAGGCGCTCGCGCCGTGCACGCTCGCCGTCGCGGTCAGCGCCGAGGCGCGCGAGTTCGGGCCGCCGCCGCGCCCGCCGGAGGAGATCGTTGCGCGCGTCTTCGCGGAAATGCGCGCCGATCCGGCGGCGCGCGTCGCGTTCGTCTTCGGCAGCGAACGCAACGGGCTGTCGATCGACGAGGTCGGGCAGTGCCACTGGCTGTGCAGCATTCCGGGCGGGGACGATTACGCGTCGCTGAACCTGTCGCAGGCGGTGCAGATCGTCGCCTATTGCCTGCGCGCGCACGATCGGTCGAATCCTTCGCGCCCCGCTGCCGAGGGCGGGCCGGCGTGGGGCGCACCCGATGACGCGAAACCCGTCGCCGCGCAGCGTTTCGCCACCCACGCGCAACTCGCCGCGCTCTACGAGCATCTCGAGCGCGCACTCGTGCGAATCGCTTTTCTCGATCCGCGGCACCCGAAGAAGCTGATGCCACGCCTGCGGCGGCTGTTCTCGCGCACGCGGCTGGAGGTCGAGGAGGTCGCGTTGCTGCGCGGCGTGTGCACGCAGATCGAGAAGGCGTGCGTCGATCCGTACGCGGCCGCCCGGGCGGTGGGGGCTGCTGCACGAGGCGCGTCGCGGCGCGCGGAATCCGAATAAACTTGACAGTTGGCGCAGGGCAGCGGTCGGTCCGCGCAAACGACAGGCAAGCGGGTCCCGTGCGGCCCCGCCTACGGAGAGATTGCGAATGCTCGCGCGAATGCGGGAAGACATCGCCGCGGTACAGGGAAAAGACCCTGCCGCCCATTCGGCGCTCGAGGTGCTGCTGTGCTACCCCGGCGTGCACGCGCTCTGGCTGCACCGGATCGCGCACGCGTTGTGGAACGCGGGGCTGCGCACCGTCGGGCGCTGCGTCTCGCATTTCTCGCGCTGGCTGACCGGCGTCGAGATCCACCCGGGCGCGCGGATCGGCCGGCGCGTGTTCATCGATCACGGCATGGGCGTGGTGATCGGCGAAACCGCCGAAATCGGCGACGACTGCACGATCTACCAGGGCGTCACGCTCGGCGGCACGTCGCTGGCTCCCGGCAAGCGGCACCCGACGCTCGGACGCGAGGTCATCGTCGGCGCCGGCGCCAAGGTGCTCGGGCCGTTCTCGGTGGGCGACGGCGCACGGATCGGTTCGAACTCGGTCGTCGTCAAGGAAGTGCCGGCCGGTGCCACTGCGCTCGGCATCCCGGCGCGCGTGATCGTCGAGGACGCCGATCGCCGGCGCGAGGCGCAGGCCGTGAAGATGGGCTTCTCGGCGTACGCGGTCACGCAGGGCGGAGACGACCCGTTGTCGCTCGCGCTGCACCGGCTGATCGATCACGTCGCCGAGCAGGACCGGGCGATCGAGCAGTTGCAGGCCGCGCTCGCGCGGCTCGGCGGCGAGGTGCCCGAGCAGGGCGAGCCGCTCGACGTCGGCGCACTGAACCGGATGGTCGAGTAGAGCGCGCAGGCCGGGCGCGCACGGAGCCGCTCGGCGTCTTCGGGGCTCAGTCCTCGATCGTGTGCCAGCCGTCGCGGTCCACGCGCACGAAGCCGCCCCGGTCGCTCGCCGGCGTGCGGCCTGCGTGCCAGTCGGGCAGCACCCAGCGTTCGGCTTCGCGGCCGTCGATGTCGAGCCGGTGACGGGCGGGACGGTGCGTGTGTCCGTGGATCATCGTTCGCACGCCGGCCGCGCGCATCGCCGCGACGACCGCTTCGGCGTCGACGTCGCTCGGCTCGCCGCCCGCCAGGGCCCGCGCAGCCTGCACGTGTTCGCTCGTTGCGCGCAGTTCGCGCGCGATCGCGAGCCGTTCGGCGAGCGAACGCGCGAGGAAGTCCCGCTGCCACGCTGCGCTGCGCACGATCGCGCGCGCGTTCTGGTATTCGACGTCACCGGTGCACAGCGCGTCGCCGTGTGCGATGAGCACTTTCCGGCCGAACAGCTCGATCGTGCTCGGATCCTCGATCACCCGGGCGCCGCTGCGCGCCGAGAAAGCACCGCCGGACCCGGTCGTGCCGGGCAGCGCAACGTCGAGCAGGAAATCGCGGTTGCCGCGAAGCGCGAAGACCTGGCGCCCGCCTTCGACGCACCGGCGCAGCCGCGCCACGAGCGCGTGCGCCTGTGCATCGGGCTGATCGTCTCCGGCCCACGCTTCGAACAGGTCGCCGAGCAGGAACAGGTGCGTCGCCTGCGCGGCGTGTCGGTCGAAAGCCGCGAAGAACCGGGCGGCGGTCTTCGCGTCGTGGTCGCCCAGGTGCATGTCGGACGCAAAGAGCGCGACCTCGTCCGCGGCGGTGCCGATCCGGATCACGCGCGTGCCCGTGTCGCGTTCGGGCGCGTTCAGCGCCCGCCGACGACCTGCATCGAATCGATGACGACCGCATCGCGCGGTACGTCGCGGTACGGTCCGACCGTGGTCGTCGGCACCTTGCGGATCGAATCGACGACGTCCATGCCACGAACGACCTGGCCGAACACCGCGTAACCGTGCCCGTCGGGTTGCGGGTGATTCAGGTTCGCGTTGTCGACGACGTTGACGAAGAACTGCGCGGTGGCCGAATCGGGGTCGCCGGTGCGCGCCATCGCGACCCAGCCGCGGTCGTTCTTCAGGCCGTTCTTCGATTCGAGCGCAATCGCGTCGCGCGTGGGCTTCGGCCGCGTCGCACCCTGGTACAGGTCGGCGCCGAAACCGCCGCCCTGGATCATGAAGCTGCCGATGACGCGATGAAAGATCGTTCCGCTGTAGAAACCGTCGTCGACGTAGCGAAGGAAGTTCGCGACCGTCGTCGGCGCCTTCTCGGGATACAGCTCGATGACGAATTCGCCGAGCGAAGTCTTCACCAGCACCTGCGGGTTCGGTGCGGCGCTCGCCCCGTCGGCGGCGTTCAGTGCGAAGACGAGGGCGCCGATCAGCGGCAGTTTCTTGAACATCGTGGAGAGCTCCGAAGCGGGAAGGGGAAGCGCAAGGAAGCGGCGGCGAAGCGCCGGGCTAGTGCGCGGCGGTCGATGACGAAGAGGGCTGCGCGGCGGCGCCCGGTGCGCTGCCCGCCGGCGCGGAGACCTTGCCGAGCAGCTCGCGCGCCAGGGCGAGCTTCTCGCGTGCGGCACGGTTCGATGCGTCGGCGTCGATCGCGCGCTGGTACGCGCGCTCGGCCAGGCGCAATTGCACGTCGCCGAGATTCTCGTGCGCGAGCGAATACGAAGGGAACGCGCGCAGCGCGTCCTCGAGCGCCGCACGCGCCGCGTCGAGCTCGCCGCGTTCGGCGTGCAGCGCCGCGAGATTGTTGTGGGGTTCGGGCAATTCGGGGAACTGCTGCGTGAGCTCGGTGAACGCGGCGATCGCTTCGTCGGTACGGCCGGTGCGGGCGAGGATCACGCCGCGCTCGAAGCGCAGCCGCGCATCGGACGGCGCGCTGCGCAGTCCCGCGTCGATCGCGTCGAGCGCTTCGCCGGCACGGTTCTGCGCGAGCAGCTCGCGCGCGCGCTCGAGCGCAGCCTGCGCCGCGCGCGGTGCCGATCCGGCTGCGGCGCCGCTCATCGTGTCGGCGCCGGTCTGCGCGTCGAGGTCGGTCTGCGCGACGGCGATCGCCGGCGAGAGCGCGCCGACCGCGAGCGAGGCGAGCGCGAGCGGCAAGGGCGGCAGCGCGGCCGCGCCGAGCAGCGCGAGCGTCGCGACGAGCGCAGCGAGCCGCCCGAGCGGTGCCGGCTGGACGGCGTTCGAACCCGGCAGCGCTGCTGATATACTCGATCGCATCCCGGCATTCTAGCCAATCGAAGCCCCGGCACCCGGCGCCGGCCACCGTGCAATCGCAACCGGCGCCGACGGCTCTCGCCGCGGCGCGTGCCCATCCGAACGGGGCCGCGGCAGCCGTCGTTTCCCGGGTCGGTGCTCCGCTTCATGCTCCGGATCCACAACTCGCTTACGCGCAGCAAGGAAGTCTTCGTTCCGCTCGAGCCCGGCAAGGTCCGGATGTACGTGTGCGGAATGACGGTCTACGACTACTGCCACGTCGGCCACGCGCGCGTGCTCGTCGTGTTCGACATGGTGCAGCGCTGGCTGCGCGCGAGCGGATACCGCGTCACCTACGTGCGCAACATCACCGACATCGACGACAAGATCATCCGTCGGGCGGTGGAGAACGGCGAGTCGATCGCGAGCCTCACCGGCCGCTTCATCGCCGCGATGCACGAGGACGCCGATGCGCTCGGCGTGCAGCGTCCCGACCACGAGCCGCGGGCCACGCAATACGTCCCGCAGATGCTCGGCTTGATCGATCTGCTGGAGAAGAACGGGCTCGCGTACCGTGCGACCGATGGCGACGTCGATTTCGCCGTGCGCCGCTTCGAAGGCTACGGACGCCTCTCGGGCAAGTCGCTCGACGACCTGCGCGCCGGCGAGCGCGTCTCGGTCGACGAGGGCAAGCACGATCCGCTGGACTTCGTCCTGTGGAAGGCGGCCAAGCCCGGCGAGCCGGAAGAGGCGCGCTGGGAATCGCCGTACGGCTTCGGACGCCCGGGCTGGCACATCGAATGTTCGGCGATGGCGACGAGCCTGCTCGGCAAGACGCTCGACATCCACGGTGGCGGTGCCGACCTGCTGTTCCCGCACCACGAGAACGAGATCGCACAGAGCGAAGGCGCGCTGCGCTGCAACTTCGTGCGCTACTGGATGCACAACGGGTTCGTGCGCGTCGACGACGAGAAGATGTCGAAGTCGCTCGGCAACTTCTTCACGATCCGCGAAGTGCTCGAGAAGTTCGATGCCGAAGTGCTGCGGCTGTTCATCCTGCGCGCGCACTACCGCAGCCCGCTGAATCATTCCGATGCGCATCTCGAGGACGCCCGCCAGGCGCTGCTGCGGCTCTACGGGGCGCTCGGCGCCGGCGCGGCGCAGGCCGCCGAGGCGCAGGCCGACGAGGGGCCGATCGACTGGTCGAATCCGTACGCGGCGCGCTTTCGCGATGCGATGGACGACGATTTCAACACGCCGGTCGCGCTGGCCGTCCTGTTCGACCTCGCCGCCGAGGCGAACCGCTCGCCGTCGGCGTCGCACGAACGCTTGCTGCGAGCGCTCGGCGCGACGATCGGGCTGCTGCAGCGCGACCCGTCGGCGGTTCGCCAGGGCGGCTTGCACGGCCGCGAAACGGCTGCGGGCAAGCGGCTCGCCGACGCCGAGATCGATGCGCAGATCGCCGCCCGCGCCGAGGCGAAGGCGGCCAGGCGGTACGCCGATGCCGACCGGATCCGCGATGCACTCGCCGCACAGGGCATCGTGCTCGAGGACACGCCGGCAGGCACGCAATGGAGACGCGCGTGAGCACGAGGAGACGCGCGTGAGCGCGAACGGTACTCGCCGATGAAACCCTTCTGGATCCACTCCGGCCTGGCGCTGCTCGAAGTCGACGACCACGCCGGGCTGCATGCGAGCGACGCGTTCCTGCGTGCGTACCTGCATCGCGACGAGCTCGCGCTCATCGAGCAATCGTGTCCGGCCGAGCGCGCGCTGTACGCGCGGCTGCACGAGGAACCGCGCCGCGCCGTTGCGGCGGCCGAGCTCGAGGCGATCGCCGACCCGGACGTGCGCGAGAACTGGCGACTGTTCCTGCGCTTTCGCGACCGCCTGCTCGACGCGCCGAACCTGCAGGCGGCCTACGTGGCGATCTTCGCCGATGCGCAGCGCAGCGGGCGCATCGACGTGCCGCCGCTGTTCGTCGAGCAGCTCGCGCAGATCATCGTGCACCACATGCTGTTCGACTGCGAGGACGGGCTGATGCTGCGCGTGGCCGAGCTGTGGTTCCGTGACCAGCGCGTCTCGCTCACCGAGGGCCGGGTCGTGCTCGCCGATGCGGAAACGGTCGAGGCCCGCGCCGCCGACGCGGGCCGCGGCAACCTCGGACGCCTGCTCGCGCAGGCCCAGGTCGGCGTGTCCGGCGTCGATCTCGACGTGATCGATACGCCGAATGCCGATTCGTATTTCGAGCGTGACGAGCGGCACGATTTCGCCGTCGAGATCACCCACGGACGCGCCGCCGCGCAGCGGCTGTGCGAGCTGATCCGGCGCTGGGTCGGACACCTGCTCGGCGTGGCGGTGCGGGTGACGCCGCTCGCCTCGATCGAGGATTCGCGCTGGCGCTGGCACACCGGGCTCGATTCGCATTCGAGCGTGCTGCTCGACAAGCTCTATCGCGAAAACGGGCTCACGCCCGACGAGCTTCGCCGCATCCTGCTGCTGATGCGGCTCGACTTCGAGCGCCTCGAGCAGCAGGACGCGGAAGTCGCGGGCAAGCCCGTGTACCTGGCGATCGCGGCCGACGAGGCGGGGATGCTGCGGCTCAAGCCGCAGAACCTGCTGTTCAACCTGCCGCTGAAGGCGCACTGAATGCGCGTCGCGCCCGCGGTGATGTATGCACGGAACGAACGCGCATGAGCCGGCGCATCGATCCGCTCCTGCCGAAGCCCGGTTACTGGGACGACGCGTGTGCGGCGCTGGCCGGCGTCGACCCGAAGATGGGCGACATCATCGGGCGCTGCGGAACCGGGCACCTCGTCTCGCGCGGCGATGCGTTCCAGACGCTCGCGCGATCGATCGTCGGCCAGCAGATCTCGGTGAAGGCCGCGCAGTCGGTATGGAACCGCTTTGCCGCCGCCGCCGGTGAAGTCACGCCGCTGCGCGTCTCGCGCATGCGCACGGCGACGCTGCGCAACAGCGGCCTGTCCGAGCGCAAGGCCGAGTACCTGAAGGATCTCGCCGCGCATTTCCGCTCGGGCGCCGTCGACCCGGCGCGCTGGCCGGCGCTCGACGACGACGCGATCATCGACGAGTTGTGCACGGTGCGCGGAATCGGCCGCTGGACGGCCGAGATGTTCCTGATTTTCAACCTGCTGCGGCCCGACGTGTATCCGGTCGACGACGTGGGCCTGCTGCGCGGAATCGCCGTGCATTACCGTGAAGGGCAGCCGACCACGCGAACCGAGGTCATCGAGATCGGCGAAGCGTGGCGGCCGTGGCGCACGGTCGCCACCTGGTATCTGTGGCGCGTGCAGGATCCGTTGCCGGTGGAGTACTGATGAAGACCACTTTCCTCGAATTCGAGCAACCGATCGCCGATCTCGAACAGAAGATCGAAGCGCTGCGTTTCGCGCAGGAAGATTCGGCGGTGGACATCGCCGAGGAGGTCGCGCGGCTGCAGCAGAAGAGCCAGTCGCTGATCAAGGACACCTACGCGAAGCTCACGCCGTGGCAGGTGGCGATGGTCGCGCGCCATCCGCAGCGTCCGTACACGCTCGATTACGTCGACGCGATCTTCACCGATTTCCACGAGCTGCACGGCGACCGCGAGTTCACCGACGACCCGGCCATCGTCGGCGGGCTCGCCCGGCTCAACGGCCAGCCGGTGATGGTGCTCGGCCACCAGAAAGGCCACGGCACGAAGGAACGCAGCCAGCGCAACTTCGGCATGCCGCGACCCGAGGGCTACCGCAAGGCGCTGCGGCTGATGAAGCTCGCCGAGAAATTCGAGCTGCCGCTGTTCACGTTCGTCGACACGCCCGGTGCGTTTCCCGGCATCGGCGCCGAGGAGCGCAACCAGTCCGAGGCGATCGGGCGCAATCTGTACGAAATGGCCGCGTTGCGCGTGCCGATCGTCACGACGGTGATCGGCGAGGGCGGCTCGGGCGGCGCGCTCGCGATCGCCGTCGGCGACGTCACGCTGATGCTGCAGTACGCGATCTATTCGGTGATCTCGCCCGAAGGCTGCGCGGCGATTCTCTGGAAGAGCGCCGAGAAGGCGCCCGAGGCCGCCGAGACGCTGGGCATCACGGCGCACCGGCTCAAGGCGCTCGGGCTCGTCGACCGGATCATCAGCGAACCGGTCGGCGGTGCGCACCGCGATCCGGCGCACATGGCGCAACTGCTCAAGCGCGCGCTCTCCGATGCGCTGCGCCAGTTCCAGGGCGTCGATCCGAAAGTGCTGCTCGAGCAGCGGCATCAGCGGATCCTGCACTATGGCAAGTTCAAGGAGCTCGCGCAGGCCTGAGCGAACTCCGGCGCCGTCGGCCGACACGCAGGTGCTCGGCGCGGTCGGAGCGGCGCTGCGCCGTCTCGATGCGGACGATCGGGTCGTCGTCGCCTTCAGCGGCGGCGTCGATTCGGCCGTGCTGCTCGATGCGCTCGCCCGTTCGTGGCCACGCGAGCGCATCCACGCCTGGCACGTGCACCACGGCCTGCAGCCGCAGGCCGACGAGTGGCTCGCACACTGCGCGCGCGAAGCGGGCCGGCTCGGCGTGCACTTCGGCGCGACGCGCGTCGATGCGCCGGTCGCGCGCGGAATCAACATCGAGGGTTGGGCGCGCGATGCGCGCTATCGCGCCTTGTGGGCCGCCGTCGCGGCGTCGCGCGCGAGCGCGCTGCTGACCGCGCACCAGGCCGACGATCAGCTCGAGACCGTGCTCATGCGCCTGTCGCGCGGCAGCGGCGTCGGCGCGCTCGCCGGGATGCTGCCGGCGCAGCGCCGCGCCGGCGGCTGGCTGCTGCGCCCGCTGCTGGCCGTTCCACGCGAACGCGTCGTCGCGTATGCGCGCGCGCGCGGCCTCGCCTGGATCGACGATCCGATGAACGACGACCCGGGCTATCTGCGCGTCGCGTTGCGCACGCGGGTGATCCCCGAATGGACGAAGGCGGTTCCGGCGCTGCGCGAGAACGTGCTCCGTTCGGCGCAGTGGCTGCGCGAGGGCGGGCGCGCGCTGCGCGACCTCGCCGAGCGCGACTTGCGCGAAGCCGGGCTCGAGGACGGCGCACGCGCACTCGACCGTCGGGCGCTGGCCGCGTTGTCCGCCGTGCGCCGCGACCAGGCGGTGCGCGCCTGGTTCGGCGCGCTCGGCGCGACGATGCCGCCGCGCAAGCGGCTCGCCGAATGGGTCGAGCAGATGCTGGTCGCCGATTCGGCGCACGCCGAATTCGTTCACGAGCGCTGGCGCTTTCGCCGCTATCGAGACCGGATCGAAGTCGACGCGGCGGCGTCGCGAGACGCCGCCGCGCTGCCCGTTCCCTTCACGTTTCGCTGGCACGGCGAGCCCGAGATCGCGCTCCCCGGCTGGGGCGGACACCTGCGCTTCTCGCCGAGCGCGCGGGCCGATTCGCTCGATGCCGAGTGGCTCGCCGCGCAGCCGCTCGCGCTGCGCGCCGCCCGCGGCGTCGATCGGCTGCGCCCGCGCGCGGGCGGGCCGAGCCGCACGCTGAAGAACCTGTTCCAGGAACGCGGCATCCCGCCGCGGCTGCGCGCGACGATGCCGGCGCTGCAGGGCGGCGGGCGCGTGCTGTACGTCGCCGGAATCGGCATGGACCGTTCGGGAGCGCCGGTGCCGCCGAACGGGCAGGGCATCGACGTATCGTGGCGGGTCGACGCCGCGGACGATCCGCGCGCGGCGTTTCCCGACCCGGGGCCTCCCGTATAATCGCAAGCTTTTTGCGCCGCCGGCCGCGACGCACACCGGGTACAGCATGGCCCTGATCGTTCACAAGTACGGCGGCACGTCGATGGGCTCGGTCGAGCGCATCCGCAACGTCGCAAGGCGCGTCGCGACCTGGCATGAAGCCGGGCACCGGATGGTCGTCGTGCCCTCGGCGATGTCGGGCGAAACGAACCGGCTGATCGCGCTGGCGCGCGAGATCCAGCCGCAGCCCGACCGGCGCGAGCTCGACATGATGGCGGCCACCGGCGAGCAGGTGTCGGTCGCGCTGCTGGCGATGGCGCTCAAGGCGATCGGCGTCGATGCGATCAGCTACGCCGGCTGGCAGGTTCCGGTGCGCACCGACAGCGCGTTCACGAAGGCGCGCATCTCGTCGATCGACGACACGCGCGTGCGCAAGGACCTCGACGCCGGGCGCGTCGTCATCATCACCGGCTTCCAGGGCGTCGACGGCGACGGACACATCACGACGCTCGGGCGCGGCGGCTCCGACACCTCGGCGGTCGCGATCGCCGCGGCGCTGAAAGCCGACGAATGCCTGATCTTCACCGACGTCGACGGCGTCTACACGACCGACCCGCGGATCGTCCCCGAGGCGCGCCGCCTCGAGCGCGTCACCTTCGAGGAGATGCTCGAGATGGCGAGCCTCGGATCGAAAGTGCTGCAGATCCGTTCGGTGGAGTTCGCCGGCAAGTACAAGGTGAAGACGCGCGTGCTGTCGAGCCTCACCCCGCCCGATCTCCCGGTGGAGATCGAGTCGAGATCGGGCACGCTGATCACCTTCGAGGAAGACAAGGACATGGAGCAGGCCGTCATCTCGGGCATCGCGTTCAACCGCGACGAAGCGAAGATCACGATCACGCGCG
>JAKFES010000107.1:0-10816 GCA_036675585.1 Burkholderiaceae bacterium | reverse complement strand
GAGCTCGGCGGCGCTCGCCTCGGCGCCGGCGCGCGCGGCCGCGACGCCCGCGCGCACGCGTCCCCACAGGTCGACCTCCCAGCTCGCCGCCGCATCGGCGGTGTAGATGCTGCTGGTGATTCCGCTCGGCGCGCGGCCGCGGCTCGCCGATGCGCCGGCCGACACGATCGGGTACAGGTTGGCGCGCGCCCCGACCACGGCCGCACGGGCGCGGCGCAACTGCGCCTCGGCGATGCGCAGGTTCTGGTTCGACACGTCGACGTCGGCGACGAGCGAATCGAGCACCGGGTCGTCGAAGACATTCCACGAGACGGGCGCGGGCGGCACGTCGGGTTGCGCCGGCATCCAGATGCCGGTCGGCTGCGCTTCCTTGAATTCGCGCGGGATCTCGATCGCCGGGCGCGCATAGTCGGGCGTCGCGGCGCAGCCGGCGAGCAGCACGACACCGAGCGCGAGCGCCAGCGAACCGAGCGGCGCCGCCCATCGCCCGCCGCGCCCTTCGCGCGCGCGCCGGCGCCCGAGCACGCGCAGGCGCAGACGATCGAGCGCGAGGTAGACGACGGGCGTCGTGTACAGCGTGAGCAGCTGGCTGACCGCGAGCCCGCCGACGATCGCGATGCCGAGCGGGCGCCGCAGCTCGGCGCCGTCGCCGGCGCCGATCGCGAGCGGGACGGCGCCGAGCATCGCCGCCATCGTCGTCATCAGGATCGGACGGAAACGCAGCCGGCACGCGCGGTGGATCGCCTCGCGCGGCGAGAGTCCCTGTTCGCGTTCGGCGGCGAGCGCGAAGTCGATCATGAGGATCGCGTTCTTCTTCACGATGCCGATCAGCAGCAGCACGCCGATCAGCGCGATCACGCTGAACTCGGTGCCGGTGGCCATCAGCGCGAGCAGCGCGCCGACGCCGGCCGACGGCAGCGTCGAGAGGATCGTGATCGGGTGCACCAGGCTCTCGTAGAGGATGCCGAGCACGATGTAGACGGTGACCAGTGCGGCGAGGATCAGGTACGGCTGGTTCGCGACCGATCGCTGGAACGCGCCGGCCGTGCCCTCGAATCCGCGCTGCAGCGTCGACGGGGCGCCGATGCGCTGGATCGCGTCGTCGATCGCGTCGGTCGCCTGCGACAGCGAGACGCCCGGCGCGAGGTTGAACGAGATCGTCGACGCGACGAAGCCCGCGTCGTGGCTCACCCCCAGTGGCGTCGTCGTCGGTTGCCAGCGGGCGAACATCGACAACGGAACCGGCGTTCCGTCGGCGTTCGGAAGGCTCAGTCCGCGCAGGTCCTCGGGGCTGTCGCGGAACTCGCGCGCGACGTCGAGCACGACGTGGTACTGGTTCAGCGGCGCGTAGATCGTCGAGACCTGGCGCTGGCCGTAGGCGTCGTTGAGCAGGTTCGTGATCTGCCGCGTGCTGATGCCCAGCTGCGTCGCGGCGTCGCGGTCGATCGACAACGTGATCTGGCTGGCCTTGTCTTCCTGGTCGGTGTCGATGTCGACCACCTCGGGCAGGCGGCTCATCGCGTTGCGCACGCGCGGCTCCCAGGTGCGCAGCTCGCCGAGGTCGTCGCTCTTGAGCGTGTACTGGTAGCTCGAGCTGCTCGAGCGGCCGCCGACCCGGATCTCCTGCTGCGGCACCATGTACAGCCGCGCCCCCGGCACCTTCGCCGTCGCCGCGCGCAGCCGTTCGATCACCTGTTCGGTCGACTCGCTTCGCTGCGACAGCGGCTCGAGCGAGATGAACATCACGCCGCTGTTCACGCGCGATCCGCCGGTGTAGCCGGTGACGTTGGCCACCGCCGGGTCGCGCCCGACGATTTCCATGAACGTGTCGAGCTTGGTGCGCATCGCCTGGAACGAGATGCTCTGGTCGCCGCGCACCGACGCGTAGATGCGCCCGTTGTCCTGGTCGGGAAAGAATCCCTTGGGCACGACGATGTACAGCCAGACGTTGAGCGCGATCGTCGCGGCGAGGATCAGCAGCATCAGCCAGCCGTGATCGAGTGCCCAGCCGATGCTGCGCGAGTAGCCGTCGACGGCGCGATCGAGCGCGCTGCGCGCGAAGCGCGCCAGGCGGCCTTCGCGCGCGGCACCGGCACGAGGGCGCGGCGCGCCGAGCCAGCGCGCGCCGAGCATCGGCGTCGTCGTCAGCGAGACGGCGAGCGAGATCAGGATCGCGACCGACAGCACGACGCCGAACTCGCGGAACAGCCGGCCGACGATGCCGCCCATCGCCAGGATCGGGATGAAGACGGCGATCAGCGAGACGCTGATCGCGACGACGGTGAAGCCGACCTCGCGTGCGCCGTGGATCGCCGCTTCGAGCGGCCCCTCGCCCGCCTCGCGCCGGCGCGCGATGTTCTCGACGACGACGATCGCGTCGTCGACGACGAAGCCGGTGGCGATCGTCAGCGCCATCAGCGACAGGTTGTCCAGGCTGTAGCCGGCGAGGTACATCACGCCGAAGGTGCCGATCAGCGACGTCGGCACCGCGATCGCGGGGATCAGCGTGGCGCGCGCGCTGCGCAGGAACAGGAACACGACGAGCACGACGAGCACGACCGAGACGACGAGCGTGAACTGCACCTCGCGCAGCGACGCGCGAATCGTCGTCGTCCGGTCCATCGTGACGACGAGGTCGATCGACGCCGGCGCCGAAGCATGCAGCACCGGCATCAGCGCGTGGATCCGGTCGACGGTCTCGATGATGTTGGCCGCCGGTTCGCGATACGCGATCAGCAGCACCGACGGGCGCCCGTTCGCCGACCCCGCGTGCCGCTCGTCCTCGACCGACTCGCGCACGGTGGCGACGTCGGACAGGCGCACCGCCGCTCCGTTGCGGTAGGCGACGACGAGCGGCACGTAGTCGGCGGCCGCACGCGACTGGTCGTTCGCGCCGATCTGCCAGCGGCGCTCGTCGTCGGCGACCGATCCCTTCGGCCGGTTCGCGTTGGCGTTGGCGATCGCCTCGCGCACCGCCTCGAGCCCGATCCCGTACTGGTCGAGCTGCAGCGGATTGACCGACACGCGCACCGCGGGCAGCGAGCTGCCGCCGACGACGACCTGCCCGACGCCCGGGACGCGCGAGAGCTTCTGCGCGAGCACGGTCGAGGCGACGTCGTAGAGCCGGCCCTGCGTCATCGACTCCGACGTGAGCGCCATGATCAGGATCGGCGCCTCGGCGGGGTTGACCTTGCGGTACGTCGGGTTGCGAACGAGGCCGCTGGGCAGCGATCCGCGCGCGGCGTTGATCGCCGCCTGCACGTCGACCGCCGCCGATTCGATGCTGCGGTCGAGGTCGAACTGCAGCACGACGCGCGTCTGGCCCAGCGAGCTGTGCGAAGTGATCTCGGTGACGCCGGCGATCTTGCCGAGCGAGCGCTCGAGCGGAGTGGCGACGGTCGCCGCCATCGTCTCGGGGCTCGCGCCCGGCAGCGACGCCGATACCGAGATCGTCGGGTAGTCGACCTGCGGCAGCGGCGCGACCGGCAGCACGCGCAGCGCGGCGAGCCCGGCGAGCACGATGCCGAGCGTGAGCAGGGTCGTGGCGACCGGACGCCGGACGAAGATCTCGGAGAAGTTCATCGGCTTCTCATCACCGGCCTCTCATCATCGGCCTCTCAGCGCGCCGACCCGGCGCGCCGAACGGTCGAACGCGAGATAGATGACCGGCGTCGTGAACAGCGTGAGGACCTGGCTGAGCAGCAGGCCGCCGACCATCGTGACGCCGAGCGGGTGGCGCAGTTCCGAGCCGACGCCGGTGCCGAGCATCAGCGGCAACGCGCTGAGCAGCGCGGCGAAGGTCGTCATCAGGATCGGGCGGAAGCGCAGCAGGCACGCCTGGTAGATCGCGTCGCGCGGCGACTTGCCCTCGTTGCGCTCGGCGTCGAGCGCGAAATCGATCATCAGGATCGCGTTCTTCTTCACGATGCCGATCAGCAGCACGATGCCGATCACGGCGACGATGCCGAGGTCGCTGCCGGCGAGCATCAGCGCGAGCAGCGCGCCCACGCCGGCCGACGGCAGCGTCGAGAGGATCGTCACCGGATGCACGTAGCTCTCGTAGAGCACGCCGAGCACGATGTACATCGTGACCAGCGCGGCGAGGATCAGCAGCAGCGTGCTGTCGAGCGACGCCTGGAAGGCGAGCGCGGCGCCCTGGAAGCTCGTCTGCATGCTCGCCGGCAGGCCGAGCTCGCGCTCGGCGTCGCGGATCGAATCGACCGCCTCGCCGAGCGAGGCGCCGGGGGCGAGGTTGAACGAGACCGTCGCCGCCGGGAACTGCCCCAGATGGTGGATCGCGAGCGGGGCCGGCCGCTCGATCACCTGCGCGATGCTCGACAGCGGAACGAGCGCGCCCTGCCCGCCCGCGACGTAGATCGAAGCGATCGCCGCCGGGCTCGTCGAGAACTCGGGTGCGACCTCGAGCACGACGCGATACTGGTTGGCCTGCGTGAAGATCGTCGACACCTGTCGCTGCCCGAACGCCGTGTACAGCGCCTGGTCGATCGCGTTCATCGTCACGCCGAGCCGCCCCGCCGCGTCGCGGTCGATGTCGACGAAAGCCTGCAGCCCCCGGTCCTGCAGGTCGCTCGCGACGTCGGCCAGCTCGGGCAATCCGCGCAGCCGCTCGACCAGTCGCGGCACCCACTGCGCGAGCCGCTCGGGATCGGGATCCTCGATCGTGAACTGGTATTGCGTGCGCGCGACGCGCTCCTCGATCGTCAGGTCCTGCACCGGCTGCATGTACAGCGTGATGCCGGGCACCTGCGCGAGTCGCCCCTGCAACCGGCGGATGATTTCCGACGCGTTCGCTTCGCGCTCGCCGTGCGGCTTCAGGTTGATCAACATGCGCCCGGTGTTGAGCGTCGGATTCGCTCCGTCGACGCCGATGAACGAGCTCAGGCTCTCCACGTCCGGATCGGCGAGGATCTCGCGCGCGAGCGCGCGCTGGCGCTCGGCCATCGCCGGAAACGAGATCGACTGGCGCGCTTCCGAGATGCCCTGGATCAGCCCGGTGTCCTGCACCGGAAAGAATCCCTTCGGGATCGCGATGTACAGCACGACGGTGAGCGCGAGCGTCGCGACCGCGACGAACAGCGTCGCGCCCTGGTGGTCGAGCACCCAGTCGAGCCAGCGCGCGTACTCGGCGACGAGGCGCTCGAACCAGCCCGCGCGCGCCGCTTCCTTCGGCTGGCCCTCGCCGGGTGCGTGCCGCAGCAATCGGGCGCACATCATCGGCGTGAGCGTCAGCGAGACGACCGCCGAGATCAGGATCGCGACCGCCAGCGTGATCGCGAACTCGCGAAACAGCCGGCCGACCACTTCGCCCATGAACAGCAGCGGAATCAGCACCGCGATCAGCGACAGTGTCAGCGAGATGATCGTGAACGCGATCTGCTTCGATCCCTTCAGCGCGGCTTCGAGCGGCGAATCGCCGGCTTCGCGAAAGCGCGCGACGTTCTCGATCATCACGATCGCGTCGTCGACGACGAAGCCGGTGGCGATCGTCAGCGCCATCAGCGTGAGGTTGTTCAGCGAGAAGCCGGCGAGATACATCACGCCGAAGGTGCCGACCAGCGACAGCGGGACCGCGACCGCCGGGATGATCGTCGCCGACACGTTGCGCAGGAACAGGAAGATCACCATCACGACCAGCGCGATCGCCAACACGAGCTCGAACTGCACGGCGCGCACCGAAGCGCGGATCGTCACCGTGCGATCGGTGAGCACGGTGAGCTCGGCGGCGCCGGGCAGCGAAGCGCGCAGCGACGGCAGCAGCGCCTGGATCCGGTCGACCACCTCGATCACGTTCGAGCCCGGCTGGCGCTGGATGTTGAGCACGATCGCCGGCGACTCGTTGGCCCACGCGGCGAGCTGCGCGTTCTCGGCGCCCTCGTCGATGCGCGCGACGTCCGACAGCCGCAGCGGCGCGCCGCCGCGGTACGCGACGATCAGGTCGCGGTAGCCTTCGACCGCGCGGATCTGGTCGTTCGCGTCGATCGTCGCCGCGCGTTCGGGCCCGTCGAAACTGCCCTTGGCCTGGTTCGAGTTGGCCGCGACGATCGCGGTGCGCACGTCCTCGACGCCGATGCCGGCGGCGGCGAGCGCCTTCGGGTCGACGCGAACGCGCACCGCGGGTCGCTGGCCGCCGGTGATCGACACCAGCCCGACGCCGGGCAGCTGCGAGATCTTCTGCGCGATGCGCGTCTCGACGAGATCCTGCAGCCGCGTCAGCGGAATCGTGCGCGACACGATGCCGAGCGTGAGCACCGGCGCATCGGCCGGGTTGACCTTGCTGTAGATCGGCGGCGCGGGCAGGTCGTTCGGCAGCAGCGTCATCGCCGCGTTGATCGCCGCCTGCACCTGCTGTTCGGCGACGTCGAGCGCCAGCGCGAGGTCGAACTGCAGCGTGATCACCGAGGCGCCGCCCGAGCTGGTCGACGACATCTGGTTCAGTCCCGGCATCTGGCCGAACTGCCGCTCGAGCGGTGCGGTGACCGACGAGGCCATGACGTCGGGGCTCGCGCCCGGGTACAGCGTCGTTACCTGGATCGTCGGGTAATCGACTTCGGGCAGCGCCGACAGCGGCAGCAGCCGGTAGCCGACCAGCCCGGCGAGCAGGATCGCGACCATCAACAGCGAGGTCGCGACCGGGCGAAGGATGAACAGGCGCGACGGATTCATGGACGCGCGCCGGGGCGCTGGCGCGTCGCGCCCGGCTGCACCGCCGCGCGTTCGGCCGCGTCCTTCTCGATCGGTTCCACGCGCGCGCCGTCGCGCAGGTTGTCGACGCCGTCGATGACGACCCGCTCGCCGACGGCCACGCCTTCGCGCACGACCGTCTGCTGCCCGTCGGCGGGTCCGAGCGAGACCGGGCGCAGTGCGACCGTGTCGCCCGCCTGGACCACGTAGACGTAGGTGCCCGGGGAGCCGCGCTGGATCGCCGCGCTCGGGATCACCGTCGCGCCGCGGATCGTGTCGACCCGCAGCCGCACGTTGACGAACTGGTTCGGGAACAGCACGCCGTCGGCGTTGGCGAACTCGGCCTTGAGCTTGAGCGTGCCGGTCGTCGTGTCGATCTGGTTGTCGAGCGTCGTCAGTCGCCCCGTCGCGAGCACTTCGCGCTGGTCGCGGTCGAGCGCCTGCGCCTGCATCTCGCGGCCCGCGCGGTAGCGCTCGAGCACCGGCGCGAGATCCTTCTCCGGAATCGAGAACGTGACGCCGATCGGCTGGATCTGCGTGATCGTCACCAGCCCGGTGGCGTCGCCGGCACGCACGAGGTTGCCGGGGTCGACCAGCCGCATGCCCAGCCGCCCGGCGAACGGCGCGGTGATCCGCGTGTAGCCGAGCTGCAGCCGGGCGTGGTCGACCTGCGCCTGGTCGGTCTTCAGCGCGCCTTCGTACTGCGCGACGAGCGCGCGCTGCGTGTCGAGCTGCTGTGCGCTCGCGGCGTCCTGCGCAACCAGCGTGCGGTAGCGCTCGAGGTCGACTTTCGCGTTCTCGAGCAGCGCGCGGTCGCGCGCGAGCTGGCCCTGCGCCTGCGCGAGCTGCACCTCGAACGGGCGCGGGTCGATCTCGGCGAGCAGTTCGCCCGCCTTCACCAGCTGGCCTTCGCGAAACGGCACGCGCAGCAGTTGCCCGTCGACCTGCGAGCGGATCGTGACCGTGCTCAGCGACGTGACGGTGCCCAGCGCATTCAACACCACCGGGACGTCGGCCTGCCCGGCGGGCGCGACGGTGACCGGAAGCACACGCGCGGCGTCGCCGCCGCGGCCGTTGCGTTGCCCGGCCGGCGGCGTGCCGGGATCGGCCGCTTCGCGCCCGATCCACCACCAGGCGAGTCCGGCGGCGAGCGCGAGCACGAGCAGCGTCGACACGAGACGGCGGCCGGTGCGACGTGCCGGCGCCGCGCGCGCTTGCGGATCCGTTGCGCGTGCGTCGGACGAATCGGGCATCGGCGTGGGGCGGACGGTGTTCAGGGCTGCGCGAGCTTGCGTTCGACGGCGCGCACGAAGAACGCGGCGCCGTAGGGCAGCGCGCGGTCGTCGAAGTCGTACGACGGGTTGTGCACTTCGCACCCGCCGCCGTGCGCATCGCCGTTGCCGATGTTCAGGTAGCAGCCGGGGACGCGCTCGAGCATTGCCGAGAAATCCTCGGACGCCATGATCAGCGGCGGGTCGCGCTGCACGCGCTCGCTGCCGACGAGCTCGGCGCAGACCGACGCGGCGAATTCGGCCTGCTCGGGATCGTTGATCGTCGGCGAGAAGGGGATCCGGAAGTCGACCCGCACCGAGGCGCCCATCGCCTGCGCCACCCCTTCGGCGACGCGGCGCAGCCCGCTCTCGATCGAGCGCATCGTCGCGATCGAGAACGCCCGCGCGGTGCCGGCGAGCCGCGCGGTCTGCGGGATCACGTTGTAGGCGTCGCCGGCGTGGATCTGCGTGATCGACACGACCGCGGTGTCGACCGGCGCGACGTTGCGCGAGACGATCGTCTGCGCGGCGGCGGCGATGTGCACCGCGACCATCACCGGATCGACGCCGGCTTCGGGGCGCGCGCCGTGCGTGCCGACGCCCTCGACGTGGATGTCGAAGAACGCACCGCCCGCCATCATCGGGCCGGAGCGTACCGCGAAGCGACCGACCTCGAGACCGGGCCGGTTGTGCATGCCGAAGATCGTGTCGCAGGGAAAGCGCTCGAACAGTCCGTCGTCGAGCATCGCGCGTGCCCCGCCCAGCCCTTCCTCGGCGGGCTGGAAGACGAAATGCACGGTGCCGTCGAAGGCGCGCGTGGCGGCGAGGTGGCGTGCGGCGGCGAGCAGCATCGTCGTGTGCCCGTCGTGCCCGCAGGCGTGCATGCGACCGGGGTTGCGCGAGCGGTGCCCGAAATCGTTCGCTTCGTCGATCGGCAACGCGTCCATGTCGGCGCGCAGGCCGATCGTGCGCGGCGAAGCGCCGTTGCGCAGCACGCCGACGACGCCGGTGCGCCCGATGCCGCGATGCGCTTCGATGCCGAACGATTCGAGCCGTTGGGCGACGAGCGCCGAGGTGCGCGTCTCCTCGAAGCCGAGCTCGGGGTGCGCGTGCAGGTCGCGACGCCATTCGCGCAGTTCGTCGTGGTCGGCGGCGATCCGCCCGATCGTCGGGTGCATCCGGTAACCCTGCATGGCAGAATCGTCGATGGTACGCCGTGGCTGCTTCGGAGGAGACGATGAACCTGGCTCATTGGCTCGAACGCGGTGCGGCGGTGTTCGGCGAACGTCCGGCGCTCGCGCACGGTCGCACGCCGGTGAGCAGCTTCGCCGAATTCGCGCGCTCGGCGGCGTGCGGCGCGCAATGGCTGTGCGAGCAGGGACTGCAGCCCGGCGACCGGGTCGGGCTGTTCCTGAACAACCACCCCGATTACCTGCGCCTGCTGTGGAGCGTGTGGTGGGCGGGGCTCGTCGCGGTGCCGATCAACGCACGCCTGCACGGACGCGAAGCGGCGTTCATGCTGTCCGATTGCGCGGCGACGATGTGCTTCGTCGACCCGAGCCACGCCGACGCGCTCGCCGGCTTCGTTCCCGGCGCGTGCCGCGTCATCGACGACCACCGCTTCCTCGACGATCGCTCGCTCGCGCCGGCCGCGATCGCCGCGCGCGCCGAGGACGACGATGCGTGGCTGTTCTACACCAGCGGAACCACCGGGCGACCGAAAGGCGTGCGGCTCACCGCGCGCAACCTGCGCTGGGCGACGATGGGCTACCTGGCCGAAGTGCAGCCCGTCGCGCCCGGCGACGCGTGCCTGCATCCGGCGCCGCTGTCGCACGGCTCGGGGCTCTATCACCTGCCGTACGTGCTGAACGGCGGCGTCAACGTGGTGCCGACTTCGGGCGGATTCGACGGGGCCGAGATCGCCGCGCTCGCCGCGCGCTGGCGCAACGCGTCGTTCTTCGCGGCGCCGACGATGGTGCGCCGGTTCGTCGACTGGGCGCGCGAGCAGCCGGGCGAGCCGCCGGCGGCACCCGATCGGCGCGGGCGCATCGACGGACTGGCGACGATCGTCTACGGCGGCGGTCCGATGTACCTCGCCGACATCGAGCAGGCGCGCGAGGTGCTCGGCCCGCATCTGGCGCAGATCTACGGCCAGGGCGAATGCCCGATGACGATCACCGTGCTGCCGAAGCACGTGATCGAGGATCGCGCGCATCCGCGTCATCGGCAGCGGCTGGCTTCGGTCGGATACGCGCAGCCGATGGTCGAGGTCGCGATTCACGCCGACGACGGCACGCCGCTCGCGGTCGGCGAACCGGGCGAAGTCTGCGTGCGCGGCGAGGTCGTCATGAAGGGCTACTGGTCGCGCCCGCACGCCACCGCCGAGACGATCCGCGACGGATGGCTGCGCACCGGCGACATCGGGCGGCTCGACGAGGACGGCTTCCTCACGCTGCTCGATCGCAGCCGCGACCTGGTCATCAGCGGCGGATCGAACATCTATCCGCGCGAGGTCGAGGAAGCGCTGCTGCAGCACCCGTCGGTTGCCGAGGCCAGCGTGATCGGCGCACCGCATCCCGAATGGGGCGAAGTCGTCGTCGCCTACGTCGTCGCGCGCACGCCGGTCGGCGAGGTCGAGCTCGATTCGCATTGCCTGGAATACATCGCGCGCTTCAAGCGGCCGCGCCGCTACCGCTTCGTCGACGCCTTGCCGAAGAACCACTACGGCAAGGTGCTCAAGAACGAATTGCGCGAACGCGAGGCGCGGGCCGCCGCGGGGGCCGAGCCGCCGCCCCGCGCGGGCGCGGCGGCAGGCAGCGACAGCGCGCTCGGTTGAGCGCCGC
>JAKFES010000112.1:0-10818 GCA_036675585.1 Burkholderiaceae bacterium | reverse complement strand
CAGCGTGCCGAACCCGCTCGTGAAGCTGATCGGTCCGCCGAACGTACCCGTTCCCTGCGCACCGGTGAACGTCGCGGTGATCTGGTTCGTGTTGCTGACGAGCGCGCCGCCGTCGTGCCCCTGGACGACAAAAACGCCGTCTTCCAGGAAGGTGAAGTTGTCGCCGGTGGTCGGGCTCAACTGAATGTACGAGTTGCCGACGATGTCGAAATACTCGTTGATCTGCGTCGCGCTGCCGGCACCGCCGCCATCGGCATCGAAGAACCAGTTGTTCAGGAAGGTCTGCGCGGATGCGGCCGCGGGCAGAGCCAGCACGCCGGTCACCGCTGCCGTGACGGCCAGTTTGCGGAGTAAGGTTTTCATTTTCGAGGCGCCTCCAAAAAGTCTTGCTTGTCGAGAGCGTCTGAGCCGAAGGGACCACACCGGACAGAGGCTTGCCCCCATACACGCAGAATTCGTGCCAGCCGGCCGCCGGGCGAATAAGCCCTTGATTCGACTGAAAGACGGGTCGCGGCGGACGAAACCGACGGGATGCCCGGATCGGCTGTGTAAAGAACGTCGACAATGCGCGGACGTGTGCGCGAAGGATGGATTTTCCGATGCCTGGCCCAGATCCGAAGAACACGCTGCCCGGTCCGATCCGGGATGTCCTGGAGATCGCCCGCTGGGCGCCCAGCGGCGACAACACGCAGCCGTGGCGATTCGAGCCGATCGACGAGCGCCGGGTCCGCGTGCACGGCTTCGATACCCGCTCGCACTGCGTCTACGACCTCGATGGGCGCCCCAGCCGGCTGTCGATCGGCGCGATGCTCGAGACGCTGCGGATCGCGGCGGCCTCCTTCGGCACGCGCGCCGTCGTTCGCCGCGAGCGCTCCGCGCCCGAGGAGAAGCCGGTTTTCGACGTCGAGCTGTCGCCCGACCCGCACGCGCGGCCGCATCCGCTCGCGGATTTCGTCCAGACGCGCTCGGTCCAGCGCAAGCCGTTGTCGGTGCGTCCGCTGTCCGCACACGAGAAGCAGGCGCTCGAATCCGCCGTCGGTCCGCGCTACGAAGTGCGCTGGTTCGAGGGCTGGCCCGCACGGCGGGAGATGGCCGCGCTGATGTTCCGGTCCGCGCGCATCCGGCTCACGATCGAGGAGGCGTACCGGGTGCACGCATCGATCATCGAATGGAATGCCCGGCACAGCGTCGACCGCGTTCCCGATGCCGCGCTCGGTGCGGACCCGATGTCGTTGCGGGCGATGCGCTGGGCGATGGGCAGCTGGGAACGAACCCGCTTCGTCTCGCGCTATCTGGGCGGGACGATTCCGCCCCGCATCCAGCTCGACCTCCTGCCCGCGCTTCTGTGCGCGGCGCATCTCGTCCTCCTGGACCGGAGCGCTCCGGCGGCCTCCGACCGGCAGGCGGCGCTCGACGCGGATTTCGACGCCGGCGCGGCCGTGCAACGGTTCTGGCTCACCGCCGAGAAGCTGAATCTTCGGCATCAGCCGGAGATCACGCCGCTGGTGTTCTCGCGCTATGCGGCAACGGGCGTTCGATTCACGACCGACGAGCACGCGCTCGCCGCGGCCCGATCGTTGCGTGCATCGTTCGGTGCCCTGCTCGGCGCCGACACGTGGACGAAGGCGGTGTGGATCGGCCGCATCGGTGCGGGCGAGCGCGCCCGGGCGAGATCGCTACGCCTGCCGCTCGATCGATTGATCCACGACGCGGCCGGCGGAACAGGACATTAGCCCAGCTCGCGCAACCGCCCGCAGATTCCGTCCTCTTCCGCGGGCGAGAACGCCAGCGGGTACAGCGAGCGAACGGTCGACGCGAGCTCGCGTCGGCCGCCGAAGCGGGCGATCTGTTTCTCGCAATGCGCCAGATCGAGACGCAGCAGCACGGCGGGCGCGTTCACCCGCGGGCAGGCGCGCTCCTCGCCGACGACCTCGAATCCGAGCATCGCGCGATAGAAACGCACGTGCCGGGGATTGACCTCGATCAGCAGGTCGGTGCAGCGCGCGAATCTTCGCGCATACATGTAGGCGATGTGGAACATCATCGCGAGCACGTCGCGCGACCGCTCGTTGCGATCGATCGCCAGGCGCGTGAATTCGCAGAGGCTGGCCCCCCGCGCCCGGAGTGCGTCGAGTTCGGGACCGTAGAGCTGGTCGGCGAGCAGTTTCTGCGACGAATCGAACCCGATCGAGATCGTGCCCAGCGCGCGTTCGGCGTCGGAGGCGACGATCGTGATCGGGCTTCGCTCGCGCGACAACGGCGACACGGCGTAGCCGCGCCACCCGTACATCTTCTGGATCAGGTAGCTGGCGGTACTGCGCGTGCCTTCGCTGTTGGCGAGACGGATCTTGAAGCGGACTTCTTCGCGCAGCGCGGCGAGCGTCGGCCAATCGCGGTGCGGGGCGCGCAGCCGGGTCGGGTCGACGGCGGCGAGGCGGGGCGTTGCGCGGGCCGTGGGCCGGGGAATCCACGGTTCGCTGCTCCCCCCTACGGCAATGATCGTCTGCGGATCGAGGACGGCGTTGTCGGCGAGGGCGGCGGCGGAACTCAAGTGGGCATCCTTCGATTCAGGCCGTTTTCGTTCTCCTTCTTGTCATCGGAATACTCGCTCCGATCCCTTGTCGATTCGCCTTCGGCTGGACGAGCGGTCGGGCGAGGCCCCCGGCCGGCGACGGACGTTTGTGCGCAGCATCAATCGAGTTTCTTCATGTAGTCCTTCGTGAAGAAGCGATCGGGCAGGTCGACGCGCTTCAATTCGCTGTACTCCATCACCGAGACGTCGGCCGGCTTGAGCGCGTCGGTCATGACGAGCCGGGTCGGCCGGACGCGCTCGCCGAGCGGGCGGAACGCCTCGTAGCTGCAGGTCTTGAGCAGGCGGCCGGACACCGAATAGAACTCGGCGCGGTGCGGAGCGAAGTCCTTCGCGCGCACCCAGTACCGGACTTTCGGATAGGTGACGCCACGCTGCGCGGCGACCAGTTCGAGCACGTGGTACGCGACGCCGTCGATCGTCTCGTTGCCGGCCAGCGACGGCGTGTAATCGCCGGCGAAGTTCGCGCGCGCCAGATCACCGTTGGCGACCTGGCCGGTGAGCCGCTGCGACAACGACAGTCGAACGGGCTGCGAGACGCTGGGCATGAAGATCCAGAGGTCGCGCCCGCGCATCAGCATGTTCTGGCCGCGCTCGTTCGCCGGCTCCAGCGTCTGCACGATCGTGTTCCCGCTGCCTTTGGACGAGACCCGGTACACGCGCGGCTCGAGCTCCTCGTCGCCGCTCTTCGAGCGCACGCTCACGTCGACCTGGAACGACTCCTTCGGAAAGCGCACCTGGTCCGCGCGCTCGACGATCTCGGCCGGATCGGCGGCGAGCGGTGCACTCGGCTCGGGCTCCAGCGGCGGCGTGGGCTGCGCGTGCGCCGCCACCGGCAGCGCGCATCCGAGGACCATCAACAGGCGCGCGACGCGCGCGCGAGGGAATTCCGGCATGTTCGGCTCGTCGAAAGGGATCGGTTACATTCGTGCATGACCGGAGGCGGCCTGTTGCGTCCCGGCGATCGGGAATCGGCAATGGCGCTCGTCACACTCGAACACGTATCGAGACAATATCGGCTGGGCACGCAGACCGTCGACGCGCTGCGCGACGTCGGCCTGAGCATCGACGAGGGTGTGTTCCTGGCGATCGCGGGCCCGTCGGGCAGCGGCAAGTCTACCCTGCTGAACCTCATAGGGTGCATCGACACGCCGACCTCCGGTCGGATCGTGATCGACGGGCGCGACGTCAGCGGACGCACGCCCGACGAGCTCGCCGAGTACCGCGCGCGGACCGTCGGTTTCGTGTTCCAGACCTTCAATCTGTTTCCGGTTCTGTCGGCCTGGGAGAACGTCGAATATCCGTTGCTGCAGTTTCGGGAACTGGGGCATCGGGAGCGGCACGATCGCGTCGCGCGCTTTCTCGATCTCGTCGGGCTGACGAAGCATGCGAAACATCGACCGAACCAGCTCTCGGGCGGGCAGCGCCAGCGCGTCGCGATCGCGCGAGCGCTCGCCGTGAAGCCGCGCATCGTCCTCGCCGACGAGCCGACGGCCAACCTCGATCACGAGACGGGCAGCGAGATCCTTCGCCTGATGAAGGCGATCAATCGGAAGTACCGGACGACCTTCGTGTTCTCCACGCACGACGATCGGGTGATCGCCGCCGCCGATCGGCTCGTGCGCATCGAGGACGGGCGGATCATCGGGCTCGGCGTGCGGCACGGCGCCAGGTGGACGATGGTGAACCCGGAGGCCGCTTCCACCCTCGCGGAGGTGCAACCAGAATGAAGATCCGATGGGCATCGCGTCGCGTGCGCGCCGTGCTGGCGGGTGCGGCGTGGCTGCTGGCCAGCGCGTCGCTGTCGGCCGCCGAGCTGTCGCTTTCCGGAACCGGAATCCGCGGCGAGCCTTCGCGCTGGAACGGCTGGCTGCAGGTCGACATGGCCTACGCGTGGCCGAGTCCCGGCCATTTCACGCATCTGCGCACGCTGGGCGAGCTCGCCGGGCGCGGCGAGTGGGCCAACGGGATGAAGTGGAAGCTGTCGGCGCGCGCCAACCTCGACGGCGCGTATGCCTGGTCGGATCACTACCCGCGCGAGGTGCGCGAAGACCAGCGTGCGTGGGCCCGGCTGCACGAGGCCTACGTCGACTTCTCGCGCGGCGACTGGGAGTTCCGCGTCGGCAAGCAGAACATCGTCTGGGGCGAGATGGTCGGCCTGTTCTTCGCCGACGTCGTCTCGGCCAGGGACCTGCGCGACACGGTATTGCCCGAGTTCGACCAGATCCGGATCCCGCAATGGGCCGTGCGCGCCGAATGGTTCCAGGGCGACTCGCATCTCGAGCTCGTCTGGCTGCCCGCGCCCGAGGTCGACGAGATCGGCGAGCCGGGCGCCGAGTTCTATCCGTTCCCGGTGCGCTACCCGGGCTTCGACTTCGAGGTCGACGAGCGTCGGCCTTCGCGCAAGCTGTCGCGCTCGGGCCTGGGGCTGCGGATGTCGACGCTCGTCGGCGGCTGGGACTGGACCGCCTTCGTCTACCGTGCGCCCGATACGCAGGCGACGTTCTTCCGGTCGATCGTGCCCGGGCCGACGCCGACCGTTTCCTACGAGGGCCGGCACGAGCTCGTCACGCGCATCGGCGCAACGGTGTCGAAGGATTTCGACGGGATCGTCGCCAAAGCCGAGGCCGTCTACACGCGCGGACGCGGCTTCTCGCTGCTGCCGCTCGACGCGAGCGACGGCATCGCACGATTGCGCACGCTCGACTGGATCGCCGGCGTCGACCTGACGCCGGCCGAGCGCTGGCGCGTGAACGCGCAGTTCTTCCAGCGCGTCTTCCTCGATCACGAACGCGATACCGGCATGAAGCGCTACGAGAACGGTGCGAGCCTGCTCGTCGCGCGCGAGCTCACCGACCGGCTCGAAGGCGAATTCCTCGCGATCACCAGCCTGAACCGCACCGATCGGCTGCTGCGCGCGATGCTCACGTGGAAATACGACGCGAACCTGCGGCTGCGCGCCGGGGTCGACGCGTTCGACGGACACCCGCTCGGGATGTTCGGCCGTTTCGAGGACAGCGACCGCGTCTGGGCCGAGGCGCGCTACACGTTCTGACGCGCAGGCGCCCGCGCGCCCCGACCGGAATTCAGACTTCGAGCAGCTCGACTTCGAACAGCAGCGTCGCGTTCGGCGGGATCACCGCGCCCGCGCCGCGTGCGCCGTAGCCCAGCTCGGGCGGAATGATCAGCCGGCGCGTGCCGCCGACCTTCATGCCCGCGACGCCCTCGTCCCAGCCGCGGATGACGTGCCCGGCACCGAGCGGAAACGAGAAGGGCTCGCCGCGGTCCTTGCTGGAGTCGAACTTGCGGCCGGCGGCGCCGTTCTCGTAGAGCCAGCCCGTGTAATGCACGCGCACTTCGTCGCCGCTGCGCGCTTCGTCGCCGGTGCCCGGCGAGAGGTCGTCGTATTGCAGGCCCGAGGCCATCGTCTGGTACGTCATGAACGGGATTCCGTGAAGAGAAGATCGGGGTCAGTCGGCCTTGCGCAGCCGCCGGATGAGGCTCGAGGTGTCCCAGCGCGCGCCGCCCATGCGCTGCACGTCGGCGTAGAACTGGTCGACCAGCGCGGTCACGGGCAGCGTCGCGCCGTTGCGCTTCGCTTCGTCGAGGCACAGCCCGAGATCCTTGCGCATCCAGTCGACGGCGAAGCCGAAGTCGAAGCGGTTCTCGATCATCGTCGTGCCGCGGTTGTCCATCTGCCACGACTGCGCGGCGCCTTTTCCGATCACGTCGAGCACGAGCTTCATGTCGAGTCCGGCCGCCTGCCCGAACGAGATGCCCTCGGACAATCCCTGCACGAGCCCGGCGATGCAGATCTGGTTGACCATCTTGGCGAGCTGGCCCGCGCCGGGGCCGCCGACGAGCGTGCACGCGCGGGCATAGGCCATGATCACCGGGCGGACGCGGGCGAAAGCGTTCTCGTCGCCGCCGCACATCACGGTGAGCGCCCCGTTTACGGCGCCCGCCTGCCCTCCCGACACGGGTGCGTCGACGAACTGCAGCTGGCGGGCGAGCGCCACGGCATTGAGCTCGCGTGCAACCGCCGCGGACGCGGTGGTGTGATCGACGAACACGGCACCCGCTTTCATGCCGGCGAGCGCACCGTGCTCGCCGAGCGCGATCGAGCGCAGGTCATCGTCGTTGCCGACGCAGGCGAAGACGATGTCGGCTTCGTGGGCCGCCTGGCGCGGCGTCGGCGCGGTCGCCGCGGCGCCCGACCCGGCCCTCGCGTACTCGCCGGCCCATTGCTCGGCCTTGGACGCGGTGCGGTTGTACACGGTGACCGTGTGCCCTGCGCGCGCGAGGTGCCCCGCCATCGGATACCCCATCACGCCGAGCCCGAGAAACGCCACGCGCTGTGCGGCGATCGGTTCGTATTGCCGTTGGCTCATCTTCGACTCCTTCCTCCGAGGGCGCGATCCGGCACGCGCCTGCGCGGCACCGGTTCGCAATCAAGCCGAGACGATAAAGGATTCCCGCAAACCGCGACGGCGCGCAGCCGCCGGCCGCGAGCGCTCAGGAGCCGCGTACCGGGCCCTGCGCCGCCCGGATTGCCGCTTCGTCGTATCCGAGCCAGTCGCGCAGGACCTCTTCGGTGTGCTCGCCGACGCGTGGCGGGGCGAGCCGGTAGGACGGCGGCGTCGCGCTCATCTTCAGCGGACTCGCGACGAGCGGCACCGCGCCGGCGTCGCTGCGTTCGAGCGAGATGCGCATGCCGCGCGCGCGCACCTGCTCGTTGTCGAACACCTGCGCGAGGTCGTTGATCGGACCGCAGGGCACGCCGGCGCGCTCCAGGCCGTCGAGCCAGAACCGGGCGGGCCGTTCGGCGACGAGCTGCGCGAGGATCGGGACGAGCGTGTCGCGGTTGCGCACGCGCTCGCGGTTGGTCGCGTAGCGCGCATCCTCGTGCAGCTCCGGCCGCCCGGCGAGCGCACAGAATCGCCGGTACTGGTCGTCGTTGCCGACGGCGACGATGATCCACTGGTCCGCCGCGCGAAAGGCCTGGTAGGGAACGATGTTCGGATGCGCGTTGCCCCAGCGCCTCGGCGGGGTGCCGCTGCACAGGTAGTTGGTGTTCATGTTGGCGAGCATCGCGACCTGCACGTCGAGCAGCGCGATGTCGATGTACTGGCCTTCTCCGGTGCGCTCGCGGTGCAGCAGCGCCGCGAGAACCGCCTGCGTCGCATACATGCCGGTCATCAGGTCCGACACCGCGACGCCCGCTTTCTGCGGGCCGCCCCCGGGCCGGTCGTCGGCTTCGCCGGTGATCGACATGAAGCCGCCCAGGCCCTGGATGATGAAGTCGTACCCGGCGCGGTGCGCCCACGGCCCGGTCTGCCCGAACCCCGTCACCGAGCAGTAGACGATGCGCGGCGCGATCGCGCGCACGCTCTCGTAGTCGAGCCCGTACTTGCGCAGCTGGCCGACCTTGTAGTTCTCGAGGACCACGTCGCATCGCGCCGCCAGCGCGCGCACGGCGCGCTGGCCCGCCTCGCACGCGAGATCGATCGTCACCGAGCGCTTGTTCCGGTTGGCGGCCAGGTAATAGGCGGCATCGCCGGTGTCGGCGCCGCTGCGGTCCTTGAGGAACGGCGGGCCCCAGCTGCGCGTGTCGTCGCCCGCGCCGGGGCGCTCGACCTTGATCACTTCCGCGCCCAGGTCGGCCAGGTTCTGCGCGCACCAGGGTCCGGCGAGCACGCGGCTGAGGTCGAGGACCCGGATGCCTTCCAACGCGGTTTTCATGGTGTGACCCTGCAATTCGAACGATCGGCCGCGACCTTACCCGAAACGCCGCCGCGACGGCCCGACCCGCGATGCGGGCGACGCACGGGCGCGGCCGATCCGCCCGCTTCCGGGCTTCGCCCTTTTCCTGCCACTTTCTCGGTAGAATTTCCGGTTCCCTTGAAAATCAAGCGTGACCTCGGGTCGCCGGGCGTTCCATGAAGTCGGCCGAAATCCGCGAAAAATTCCTCCAATACTTCGAATCGAAGGGGCATACGATCGTCCCGTCGAGCTCGCTCGTGCCGGCGAACGACCCGACGCTGCTGTTCACCAACAGCGGGATGGTCCAGTTCAAGGACGTCTTCACCGGGCGCGAGACGCGTTCGTACCGGCGGGCGACGAGTTCCCAGCGCAGCCTGCGCGCCGGCGGCAAGCACAACGATCTCGAGAACGTCGGCTATACCGCCCGGCATCACACGTTCTTCGAGATGCTGGGCAATTTCTCGTTCGGCGACTACTTCAAGCGCGAGGCGATCGGTTTCGCGTGGGAGCTGCTCACGCGCGTGTACGCGCTGCCCGCCGACCGTCTGTGGGTCACCGTCTACCAGGACGACGACGACGCGTGGCGCATCTGGGCCGACGAGATCGGCGTGCCGCGCGAGCGGCTGGTGCGCATCGGCGACAACAAGGGTGCGCGCTACGCGTCGGACAACTTCTGGCAGATGGCCGATACGGGTCCGTGCGGTCCCTGCAGCGAGATCTTCTACGACCACGGGCCGGGCATCGCGGGCGGCCCCCCGGGTTCGCCCGACGCCGAAGGCGATCGGTACATCGAGATCTGGAACCTCGTATTCATGCAGTTCGATCGCGACGCATCGGGTGTGCTGACGCCGCTGCCGCGACCGTGCGTCGACACCGGCATGGGGCTCGAACGGATCGCCGCAGTGCTGCAGGGCGTGCACAGCAACTACGAGATCGACCTGTTCCAGGACCTGATCCGCGCCGCCGCCCGGGAGACGCAGGTCGACGACCTCGCGAGCGCATCGCTGCGCGTCATCGCCGACCACATCCGGGCGTGCGCGTTCCTGATCGTCGACGGCGTCATCCCGGGCAACGAGGGTCGCGGCTACGTGCTGCGCCGGATCGTGCGTCGCGCGCTGCGCCACGGTCACAAGCTCGGGCGCACCGAGCCGTTCTTCCACCGGCTCGTCGGCGATCTCGATCGCGTGATGGGCGAGGCGTACCCCGAGCTGCGCGCCGCGCGCGAGCGCGTCGCGCAGGTGCTCGCGCAGGAGGAGGAGCGTTTCGGCGAAACGCTCGAGAACGGCATGGCGATCCTCGAGGGCGCGCTTGCCGCCACGCGCGGGAAGCTCGACGGCGAAACCGCGTTCAAGCTCTACGACACCTACGGGTTCCCGCTCGACCTCACCGCCGACGTGTGCCGCGAGCGGGGCGTCGAGGTCGACGAGGCGGGCTTCGACGAGGCAATGAATCGCCAGCGTCGACAGGCGCGGGCCGCCGGGAAGTTCCGCGCCACCACCGCGCTCGAATACGAAGGCGAACGCACGACATTCCACGGCTACGAGCAACTCGTCGTGCCGACGGCGCGCGTCGTCGCGCTGTACGTCGGCGGAAGCTCGGTGCCGAAGATGTCGGCCGGCGAGCAGGGTGTCGTCGTGCTCGACCGCACGCCGTTCTACGCCGAGTCGGGCGGGCAGGTCGGCGATTCGGGCGTGCTCGCGTCCGCCGACGGTGCCGTGCGCTTCGAGGTCGACGACACGCAGAAGATCCGCGCCGAGGTGTTCGGGCATCACGGAACATTGACGTCGGGCACGCTCGCCGTCGGCCAGTCGGTCGACGCATCGGTCGACGCCGCACGGCGGGCGAGCACGATGCGCAATCATTCGGCCACGCACCTGATGCACAAGGCGCTGCGCGAAGTGCTCGGTGCGCACGTGCAGCAGCGCGGCTCGCTGGTCGATGCCGAGCGCACGCGCTTCGACTTCGCGCATCATGCGCCGCTCACCGACGAAGAGGTCCGCCGCATCGAGGCGATCGTCAATCGCGAAGTGCTCGAGAACGCGTCGACGCAGGCGCGCGTGATGCCCTTCGACGACGCGGTGCAGGGCGGCGCGATGGCGCTGTTCGGCGAGAAGTACGGCGACGAGGTCCGCGTGCTCGACATCGGCACGTCGCGCGAACTGTGCGGCGGAACGCACGTGGCGCGAACCGGCGACATCGGCCTGTTCAAGGTCGTCGCCGAGGGCGGCGTGGCGGCGGGCGTGCGCCGGATCGAGGCGATCACCGGCGAGAACGCCGTCGCCTGGGTGCAGGCGCTCGATGCGCGCGTGAAGGAAGCCGCATCGCTGCTGAAAGCGGCGCCGGGCGAGCTGATCGGCCGCATCGGACAGTCGCTCGAGCACGCGCGCGCGCTCGAGAAGGAGGTCGCGCGGCTGAAGTCGAAGCTCGCGAGCACGCAGGGCGAGGATCTCGCCGCGCAGGCCGTC
>JAKFES010000162.1:0-10867 GCA_036675585.1 Burkholderiaceae bacterium | reverse complement strand
ATTGATGATGTTGAGCAGGCCGAAGATCACCGCCAGCCCGAGCGACAACAGCGCGTAGAACGAGCCGTTGATCAGTCCGATCAGCAGCTGGCCGAACAGCGCCTGCGTCGGAATGCCGAAGATCTCCATCGAGCTGCGGTCCCCTGGATTGGAGTCGCCCCGCGGGGCCGGACCATGCGCCGGCCGCGCGGGGCAGTTCGCCGAAGCGTGCCCTCAGGCGCGCCTTACTTCTTCACGAGCGGGCAGTCGCCGTCTTCCATCGGGCGGAACGCCTGGTCGGCCGGGATCGTCGCGCGCAACTTGTAATAGTCGTACGGGCCCTTCGACTCGGCGGGTTTCTTCACCTCGAACAGGTAGGCCGGATGCAGCTTGCGGCCGTCGGCGCGGATCGTGCCCTTGCCGAACAGCGTATCGTCGGTGGGCATTTCCTTCATCTTGGCGACGACTTTCAGTCCGTCGTCGGTGTTCGCCGCCTGGACCGCCTTCAGGTAATGCAGGACGACCGCGTAGACACCGGCGTGGTCCATCGACGGGTACTTGCCGTTGGACAACGGAACGAACCGCTTCGTCCACTCACGCGTCTGGTCGTTCAGGTCCCAGTAGAACGTCTCGGTGAGGATCAGTCCCTGCGCGGTCTTCAACCCCAGGCCGTGGATGTCGGTGAGGAACACGAGCAGGCCCGCGAGGTTCTGGCCGCCCTGCACGATGCCGAACTCGGCCGCCTGCTTGATCGAGTTGATGGTGTCGCCGCCGGCGTTCGCCAGGCCGATGATCTTGGCCTTCGACGACTGCGCCTGCAGCAGGTACGAGGAGAAGTCCTGCGTGCCGAGCGGATGGCGGACCTTGCCGAGCACCTTGCCGCCGTTCTTCTCGACCACCGTCGAGGTGTCGCGCTCGAGCGCATGGCCGAAGGCATAGTCGGCGGTCAGGAAGAACCACGTGTCGCCGCCGGTCTGCACGATCGCCTTGCCGGTGCCGTTGGCGAGCATCCAGGTGTCGTACAGCCAGTGCACCGTGTTCGGCGAGCAGGCCTTGCCGGTCAGGTCGGCCGTCGCCGGGCCGGTCGCGAGAAACGCCTTGTTCTTGTCGCGCGTGACCTGCGAGACGGCGAGCGCGACCGACGAAGTCGGCACGTCGGCGATGGCGTCGACGCCGTCGGTGTCGTACCAGCCGCGCGCGACCGTCGAACCGACGTCGGGCTTGTTCTGGTGGTCGGCCGAGACGATCTCGATCTTGAAGCTCGGCTTTGCCATCTTCTCGAAGTCCTCGACCGCAAGCTTCGCGGCGACGACCGAGTTCGGACCGCCGATGTCGGCATACACGCCCGACATGTCGTTCATGACGCCGATCTTCACGACACCGCCGGAGATCTCCGCCTGCGCAGCCCCGCCGGCGAAAGCCAGCGCGAGCGATGCCACCATCGTCGAAAACTTCGTGTTGAACCTCATCGTCCGCTCTCCTCGAGTGTTGGGACCCGTCGACCGACCGTTGCGCTCAGACGCCCAGATACTCGCGCAACACGTCCATCTTCTGCTCGAGCTGCGCCGCGTCGACCCGCTCGACGATGCGGCCATGCTCCATGACGTAGAACCGGTCGGCCAGCGGGGCCGCGAACCGGAAATTCTGCTCGACCATCACGATCGTGAAGCCCTTTTCGCGCAGCATCCGGATCATCCGCGCGAGCGTCTGCACGATGACCGGCGCGAGCCCCTCGGAGATCTCGTCGAGCAGCAGCATTTTCGCCCCGGTGCGCAGGATCCGCGCGACCGCGAGCATCTGCTGTTCACCCCCCGAAAGCCGCATTCCCGGGCTGTTCCTGCGCTCGGCGAGGTTCGGGAACATCTCGTAGATCTCGTCGAGGCCCATGCCGCCGGAAGCGACCTCGGGCGGCAGCAGCAGGTTCTCCTCGCACGACAGACTGGCGAAGATGCCGCGTTCCTCGGGGCAATAGCCGAGCCCGAGCCGCGCGATCGCGTGCGGCGGCAGGTGCACCGTCTCGACGCCGTTGATCATGATCGAGCCGGTGCGCCGGCCGACCAGTCCGAGGATCGATTTCAGCGTGGTCGTGCGCCCGGCGCCGTTGCGCCCGAGCAGCGTGACGACCTCGCCGCGGTTCACGGTGAAATCGACCCCATGCAGGATGTGCGACTCGCCGTAGAACGCGTGCAGGTCGGTGATGCGCAGGAACTCCCCACCGCGCTCAGTGGCCATGCGGTCCCCCGAGCTCCTCGGCGACGGTGCCCATGTACGCCTCGAGAACCTGCGGGTTCTTCGAGACGACCGAATACGGGCCTTCGGCGATGACCTGTCCGCGCTGCAAGACGCTGATCGTGTCGGCGATGTTCGCGACGACGTTCATGTTGTGCTCGACCATCAGCACCGTGCGGTTCGCCGACACCTTCTTGATCAGCTGCGTGACGCGGTCGACGTCCTCGTGCCCCATCCCCTGCGTAGGCTCGTCGAGCAGCATCAGCTCGGGATCGGTGGCGAGCGTGGTGGCGATCTCCAGCGCGCGCTTGCGCCCGTACGGCAACTCGACGGTGACGATGTCGGCGAACTCGCGCAGGCCCACGGTGTCGAGCAATTCGAGCGCGCGGGCATCGAGGACGTCGAGCGAGCGCTCGGGCTTCCAGAAATGGAACGACGTCCCCAGCTTGCGCTGCAGGCCGATGCGCACGTTCTCCAGCACGGTGAGGTACGGGAACGTGGCCGAGATCTGGAACGAGCGCACGATACCCTGCCGCGCCACCTGCGCGGGCCGGGCCGCGGTGATGTCGCGCCCGTTGAACAGGATCTGCCCCGCGGTGGGAATCAGGAACTTCGTCAGCAGGTTGAAGAACGTCGTCTTGCCGGCCCCGTTGGGGCCGATGAGCGCGTGGATCTCGCCCCGTCGCACGCGCATGTCGACTTCATTGACCGCGACGAAACCCTTGAATTCCTTGACGAGGCGCTTGGTCTCCAGGATGTAGTCTTTTTCGGCCATCGAGCGCCTATTATTCACACGGGCGCCTCTGCGCAGCCCGCATCCGAGCGCGGATTATGGACAAAGGCGCCGGACGCGGCAATCCGGGTAAGCGAGCAAGAAGGGAATTGCGCCGGCGCGGCCCGGGCGTCGCCTGAAAGCCCCGCTGCGCGCGCCGTTCGTCCGAGTCGGGGGTGCCGCTCGTCGAACGTGCGCGGCGCGGCAATCCCGCAGGCGGCGAGCGACGGGCATCATTGCCCGACCATCCCGACGACCGAGCGAATTCCAGCGCCCATGGCCATCGCCGCCCTATCCGGCCGCACGAAGGAACCGACCACGCTGTCGGGGCTCGGCCGCGCGCTCGTGCAGCACCAGTTGCTGCGGCTCGACCAGGCGGGGGCGATCCAGCGCAAGGCCGACGCCGAAGGCGTCACCTTCCTCGACGAACTGGTCGACAGCGGCCACATGCCCGCGCGACAACTCGCGCAGTTCGCCGCCGAGCTGTGCGGCCACCCGCTGCTCGATCTGGCGGCGCTCGACCCCGCTTCGCTGCCGGTCGACCTGCTCGACCGCAAGCTCGCCACCGAGCTGCGCGTCGTACCGCTGGGCAAGCGCGGCGGGCGGCTGTCGATCGCGGTTTCCGACCCGACCGACTCGAAGCTGCTCGACCGCATCCGCTTCTCGGCGCAGGCCGCGCTCGACCCGATCGTCGTCGAGCACGACCGGCTGACGCGCCTCGTCGAACGACTCGGGCAGAGCGCCGCCGAGCGGCTGAACGAGCTCGTCGACGACTCGCTCGACGACATCTCGGTCACCAGCGACGACCAGAGCCCCGCGCCCGACACCAGCGACGTCGACGACGCGCCGGTGGTGCGCTTCCTGCAGAAAGTGCTGATCGACGCGATCCAGGCCGGCGCCTCGGACGTGCATTTCGAGCCCTACGAGAAGTACTACCGGATCCGGCTGCGCGTCGACGGCGAATTGCGCGAGATCGTCACGCCGCCGCTGGCGATCAAGGAGAAGCTCGCGTCGCGGATCAAGGTCATCTCGCGGCTCGACATCTCGGAGCGGCGCGTCCCGCAGGACGGTCGAATGAAGATCGTGCTGTCGAGCCAGCGCACCATCGACTTCCGCGTCTCGACGCTGCCGACGCTGTTCGGCGAGAAGATCGTGATGCGGATTCTCGATCCGTCGTCGGCGAGGCTGGGCATCGACGCGCTCGGCTACGAGCCCGACCAGAAGCAGATGCTGCTCGACGCGATCCACCGTCCGTACGGGATGATCCTCGTCACCGGGCCGACGGGCTCGGGCAAGACGGTTTCGCTGTACACGTGCCTGAACATCCTGAACGAGCCGGGAATCAACATCTCGACCGCCGAGGATCCGGCCGAGATCAACCTGCCCGGCGTCAACCAGGTCAACGTCAACGAGAAGGCCGGGCTGACCTTCGCAGCCGCGCTGCGCGCCTTCCTGCGCCAGGACCCGGACGTGATCATGGTCGGCGAGATCCGCGACCTCGAAACGGCCGACATCGCGATCAAGGCGGCGCAGACCGGGCACATGGTGCTGTCGACGCTGCACACGAACGACGGCCCGACCACGCTGACCCGCCTGGCCAACATGGGCGTGCCCGCGTTCAACATCGCGTCGTCGGTGATCCTGATCACGGCGCAGCGACTGGCGCGCCGGCTGTGCGCGTGCAAGCAGCCGCTGCAGGCCGATGCGCGCACGCTGCTCGAGGCGGGCTTTCTCGAGTCCGACCTCGACGGCAAATGGACGCCGTTCCGGGCGGTGGGATGCGAACGATGCGGCGGCACCGGCTACAAGGGGCGGGTGGGCATCTATCAGGTGATGCCGATCACCGAGGCGATGCAGAAGATCATCCTCTCCAACGGCAACGCGCTGGAGATCGCGCACCAGGCGCAGCTCGAGGGGGTTCGCGACCTGCGCCGCTCGGGGCTGATGAAGGTGATGCAGGGCATGACGAGCATCGAGGAAGTGCTCGGTGTGACGAACGAATGAGCGAAGCGGCGAAACGGGCGGCTCGCCGCCCCGAGCCAACCGACGAGGCGACGCAATGAGCACGATGACCACCACGACCGGCGCGCGCGCCGCCGCCGCGCGCCGCACCCCGGCCGCGAAGGAGCACGTCTTCGTCTGGGAGGGGCGCGACCGCACCGGCAAGACGCTGCGCGGCGAGATGCGGGCGAGCGGGCAGACCGTCGTGCAGACCTCGCTGCGCCGCCAGGGCATCTCGATGACCAAGGCGACGAAGCGGCGCTACAAGCGCGGCAAGCGCATCGGCGAGAAGGACATCGCGCTGTTCACCCGGCAGCTGGCGACGATGATGAAGGCCGGCGTGCCGTTGCTGCAGTCGTTCGACATCGTTGCGCGCGGCACCTCGAACGCGTCGGTCTCGAAGCTGTTCACCGACATCCGCGGCGACGTCGAGACGGGCACTTCGCTGTCGCAGGCGTTCCGCAAGTACCCGCTGCACTTCGATTCGCTGTTCTGCAACCTGGTCGGTGCCGGCGAGCAGGCGGGGATTCTCGACGACCTGCTCGACCGGCTCGCCAGCTACAAGGAGAAGATGCTGGCGATCAAGGGCAAGATCAAGTCGGCGCTGTTCTACCCGATCGCGGTGCTCGTCGTCGCATTCATCGTCGTCGCGGTGATCATGCTGTTCGTCGTGCCCGCGTTCAAGGAAGTGTTCTCCAATTTCGGCGCCGACCTGCCGGCGCCGACGCTGATGGTGATCGGGCTGTCGGATTTCTTCGTCGAGTACTGGTACCTGGTGTTCGGCACGATCGGCGGCGGGCTGTATTTCCTCTTCCAGGCGTGGCGCCGATCGCCGCGCGTGCAGATGGCGATGGACCGGCTGCTGCTGAAGCTTCCCGTGTTCGGCCCGGTGGTCGAGAAGGCCACCATCGCGCGCTGGCTGCGCACGCTGTCGACGATGTTCGCCGCCGGCGTGCCGCTGGTGGAAGCGCTCGACTCGGTCGGCGGCGCCTCGGGCAACCACGTGTACCTGGTCGCAACCAAACGCGTGCAGCAGGAGGTTTCCACCGGAACGAGCCTGACGGTCGCGATGCAGAACTCGCAGGTGTTCCCGAACATGGTGCTGCAGATGGCGGCGATCGGCGAGGAATCGGGAGCGCTCGATTCGATGCTGTCGAAAGCGGCGGACATCTTCGAGCGCGAGGTCGACGACGCGGTCGAGAGCCTGTCGAGCCTGCTCGAGCCGATGATCATGGTCGTGCTCGGCACGCTGATCGGCGGACTGGTCGTCGCGATGTACCTGCCGATCTTCAAGCTCGGGCAAGTGGTCTGAGCGCACCCGCTTGCCCGGCGCGTGTCGTGCGGGCTATGTTCACGCCTCGATGCTAGAAGCCCTGCAGCAATCGCCCTCGCTCGCCATCGGCACCGCCGCCGTGTTCGGACTGCTCGTCGGCAGCTTCCTGAACGTCGTGATCCACCGCGTCCCGAAGATGCTCGAGCGCGAATGGGCGCAGCAGGCCGCCGAACTGCGTGGCGAGCCGGTCGCCGATGCGGGCCGCTACGATCTGCTCGTTCCGCGCTCGCAGTGCCCGGCCTGCGGCCACGCGATCCGCGCGCTCGAGAACGTTCCCCTGCTCAGCTGGCTGCGCCAGCGCGGCCGTTGCACCGCGTGCGGCACGGCGATCCCGTTTCGCTATCCGCTCGTCGAAGTGTCGACCGCGGTGCTCAGCGCGGTCGCGATCGCGCACTTCGGCTTCACCGCGGCCGGACTGGGCGCGATCGTGCTCACGTGCTTCCTGATCGCGCTCGCGTTCATCGACTTCGACACGCAGCTGCTGCCCGACAACATGACGCTGCCGCTGTTGTGGATCGGGCTCGCGTTCAACCTGTGGGGCGTCTTCGCACCGCTGTCGAGCGCGGTGATCGGTGCGATCGCCGGCTACCTCAGCCTGTGGACGCTGTACTGGCTGTTCCGTTTCGCCACCGGCAAGGAAGGCATGGGCTACGGCGACTTCAAGCTGTTCGCCGCCCTGGGTGCGTGGTTCGGCTGGACCGCGCTGCCCGCCGTGATCCTGCTCGCGTCGGTCGTCGGCGCGGTGATCGGCATCGCGCTGATGCTCGTGCTGCGCCGGGGGCGCGAAGTGCCGATACCGTTCGGCCCGTACCTCGCCGGCGCCGGCCTGCTCGCACTGTATTTCCGCGCCCCGCTCGCCTCGCTGTACGGGCTCGCGTGACGACGCCGCCCTGAGGCGCGCGCGGCCCGCGCTGCGCAGGTCACGCGCAGCGCACTGCTAGACTCGCGCGGATGAGCGCAGCCGACGCCCGCGAACGCGATGCCCGAACCCCGGGCCCGACGGGCGCGCAGTCGTCCGCGACACCGGCACGGCGCTTCGTCGTCGCGCTGACCGGCGGCATCGGCAGCGGCAAGAGCACGGTCGCCGACCTGTTCGCCGAACGCGGCGCGACGATCGTCGACACCGATGCGATCGCGCACGAGCTCACGGCACCGGACGGCGCCGCGATGGACGCGATCCGTGCGCGGTTCGGTCCCGCGGTGGTGCGCGCCGACGGCGGGCTCGACCGCGACGCGATGCGCGAGCGCGCGTTCGGCGACCCGCAGGCCCGACACGCGCTCGAGGCGATCCTGCATCCGCTGATCCGCGCCGAATCGATGCGGCGCATCGCGCACGCGAGCGGGCCCTACGCGATCCACGTCGTGCCGCTGCTCGTCGAATCGGGCGGCCGCTCGGGGCATTTCGATCGCGTGCTCGTCGTCGATTGCCCGGTCGAGGTCCAGATCGAACGCGTCCGGCGGCGAAGCGGATTGAGCACCGAGCGAATCGAATCGATTCTCGCCGCGCAGGCGAGCCGCGAGCAGCGCCTCGCCCTCGCCGACGACGTGATCGACAACGGCGGCGAAGCCGACGCGCTGCCCGGACAGGTCGAGCGGCTGCATCGACGATACGTTCTGGGAGGCTGAGCGAAGCCCGATGCCTGTGCGCCCGGTGTTGCGAGGTTTGTCAACGGCATCGCTTTGCTACAGAATTCGTGCGTCTGCACGCACCGAGCGCAACGCGCACACGTCGGCCGCAGCGCATCGGCCCTGCGCGTGCGGTCGCTCGCGGCACAGGACGACGCCTTGATCTTGTACGAGTACCCGCTGAACGAACGCGTCCGGACGCTGCTGCGGCTCGAAGATCTGTTCGAGCGCCTCGAGTTCTTCGCGAGCCAGGAGCATCCGCTCGATCACCACGTCGCGATCGGCACACTGTTCGAAGTGCTCGACGTCGCCGGGCGAGCCGACCTGAAGTCCGACCTGCTCCAGGAGCTCGAGCGACAGCGCCAGACGCTGCTCGCGTTTCGCAACAGTCCCGAGGTTTCGCAGGACGCACTCGACCGGATTCTCGGCGAGATCGACGAGGCGGCCGGCGGGCTCGGCGCGGCCACCGGCAAGAGCGGGCAGCACCTGCGCGACAACGAGTGGCTGATGAGCATCCGCAGCCGGATGTTCATCGCCGGCGGCGCATGCGAATTCGACCTGCCCTCGTACTACGCGTGGCAGCATCGGCATCCGGAAGCGCGCCAGCACGACATCGCGACCTGGGCGGCTCCCTTCAAGCCGATGTACGACAGCCTGACGATCGTGCTGCGGCTGTTGCGCGAGAGCGCGCAGCGCAGCTCGCTCACGGCGCAGCACGGCAGCTACCAGCAGCCGCTCGCCGGCAAGACCTACCAGATGGTGCAGGTGCGGCTCGACCCGGCCACCGGAGCGATCCCCGAGATCAGCGCGAACAAGTACCTGCTGTGGATCCGCTTCACGATGCGCGACGGCGACGTGCGCCCGCGCCCGGCCGACACCGACGTCGATTTCGAGCTCGGCCTGTGCAACCTGTAAGCGCGATGAAGAAGCCCGTCGTCGTCGATTGCCCCGCCTGCGGGCGCAAGGTTCCGTTCGTCGCGTCGAACCGCTGGCGTCCGTTCTGCTCGCAGCGCTGCAAGAGCCTCGATCTCGGCGCGTGGGCGGCCGAGCGCTACCGGATCGCCGGCGACACGCGCGATCCCGACGGCCAGCCCCGCGAAGAGCGCGGCGAATCCGGCGCATAAGCGCGGCGAATCCGGCGCGGCGAACGCCGCTACCGTGTCTCGCCCCGCCAGGCGCCGCGCAGCATCGCGATCCCGTGTGCGCCGGCGGCGAGCGCCGCGGGCGCGTCCGCCTCGTCGAGCCCGCCGAGCGCGAACACCGGCACCTGCGATGCGCGCGCGATACGCGCGAACGCCTCCCAGCCGAGCCCGGCGGCGCCCGGATGCGACGCGGTCGGCCGCACCGGGCCGAGCACGACATAATCGACGCCGAGCGCACACGCCCGCTCGAGCTCACCCTCGTCGTGGCACGAGGCGCCGACGATGCGCATCGCCGGCCGCGAGACGAGCGCACGCAGATCGACGGCGCGAAGATGCACGCCGTCGCATGCGCTCGCATACGACGTCGGGTGCCGGCTGTTGACGACGAGCGCCGCGCCGGCTGCGCGACACGCCGATCGAACGGCCCGCCAGAGCCGGTCGAGACGATCGGGCGGCAGATCGGGTTCGCGCAACTGAACCAGTCGCAGGCCACGCGACAGCGCGTCGCGCAATGCGGCGAGGAAAACGTCGTCTCCGAGGCGCGCGGCAGCCGTGACGCCGAGCCGCGGCGGCAGACGCAGCCAGCCGATCACCGGGATCGCCGCCGGCAGCATCGGCGCGAGATCGATCGACGACGGCGTGCGCCAGGCGAGCGCCTGGCCCTCCCGTGCGCGCGGCGTCCCGCGCCACTCGACGATCCGGTGAAAATGCAGTCGCACGTGCGCGTGCGGATAGACGTGCTCGCGAACCACCCACGGATGCGAGCGGATCGTCTCGATGCCGAGTTCCTCGCGCAACTCGCGTGCGAGCGCCTGCTCGACGCTTTCGCCCGCTTCGAGCTTGCCCCCGGGGAACTCCCACCAGCCCGCGTACGGCTTGCCGGCACGACGCTGGCCGAACAGGACGGCGCCGTCGGCGCGGATCAGGATCCCGACCGCAACGCCGATCACGGGCGCGGCGCTCAGGCTTCGCCCGGCGTGCGCCCGGCGCGATCCTTCGCGAACTGCCAGGCGACGCGCCCGGAACGCGAGCCGCGCTCGAGCGCGAAGCGCAGCGCATCGGCCCGCGCGCTTTCGATCTCGCGCGCGTCGCAGCCGAAGCGCGCGAGCCAGTGCGCGACGATCGCCAGGTAGTCGTCCTGGCGGAACGGATAGAACGAGACCCACAGTCCGAAGCGTTCGGACAGCGAGATCTTCTCCTCGACCGTCTCGCCGGGGTGGATCTCCCCGTCGGACTGGTGCTTCGCCTCGAGGTTCTCGTGCATGTACTCGGGCATCAGGTGCCGGCGGTTCGACGTCGCGTAGATCAGCAGGTTGTCCGACTGCGCGGCGACCGAGCCGTCGAGCGCGACCTTCAGCGCCTTGTAGCCCGGTTCGCCTTCCTCGAAGGACAGGTCGTCGCAGAAGACGATGAAGCGCTCGGGCCGGCCGGCGACCCATTCGACGATGTCGGGCAGATCGACCAGATCGTCCTTGTCGACTTCGATCAGGCGCAGTCCCCGCGTCGCGTACTCGTTGAGCAGCGCCTTGATCAGCGAGGATTTCCCGGTTCCGCGCGAGCCGGTGAGCAGCACGTTGTTCGCCGGACGCCCGAGGACGAACTGGCGCGTGTTGCGCTCGATCGCCTGCTTCTGATCGTCGATGTTCTTCAGGTCGTCGAGCCGGATCGGCGAGACGTGGCGCACGGGATGCAGTCCCGCCTGCACGCCGAAGGCCGTCGGGCGGCGCCGCCAGCGGAACGCGATCGCCGCGTCCCAGTCGGGCGCGGACATCGCGGGCAACAGAC
>JAKFES010000250.1:0-51660 GCA_036675585.1 Burkholderiaceae bacterium | reverse complement strand
GACCGCCGCCCTCTACGGGGGCGTGGCGATGACCGAGGTCGGCGTCGACTTCATCCGCGCCGCGGGAGGCGGGCTGGCCATCGGCATCGCGTTCTTCCTGCTGGTGGCCTGGCTGCGCAAGCGGATCACCGACCCGCTGATGGACACCGCGATCTCCTTCCTCACCCCGTTCGCGGCCTTCGTCGCCGCCGAGGAGGTGCACGCCTCCGGGGTGATCTCGGTCGTGGTCGCCGGCCTGCTGCTCGGCCACAAGGCGCCCATCATCCAGACCGCGCAGTCCCGGATCACCGAGCGGATCACCTGGCGCACCGTCGCCTTCGTCCTGGAGAACACGGTCTTCCTGCTCATCGGACTCCAGCTCGACTGGATCCTCGCCGGCGTCGCCGACTCGACGCTCTCGGCGGGTCGCATCGCCCTCGTCTGCGGTGCCACGCTCGTCACCGTCATCGTCGTACGCCTCGCCTGGGTCTTTGCCACCTGGCTGGTCCGCCGCCTCGGCGAGGACCCGCTCCCGGCGTCGTGGACCTTCCTCATCGGCTGGGCCGGGATGCGCGGCGTGGTCACCCTGGCGGCCGCCTTCGTCATCCCCAAGGACGCACCGCACCGCGAGGTCCTGCTGCTGGTCGCGTTCACCGTCGTGGCCGGGACGCTCTTCCTTCAGGGGCTCACGCTGCCGCTGCTGACCCGGATGCTCAACGTGCCGGCCCCCGACCCGGCCGAGGACGCGCTGGCCAGGGCCGCCCTCCTCCAGCAGGCCGCGGACGCGGGCCTCGCGAAGCTCGACGAGCTGGAGTACGACGACCACCACGGCGTCTCCGACCAGATCCGTTCGCGCCTCGACCAGCGCTCGTTCGCCGCCTGGGAGCAGCTCGCCACGGCGGAGGACGAAGAGACCCCGTCGCAGCTCTACGCACGGATCCGGCAGGAGATGATCGATGCCGAGCGCGCCAAGGTGCTGCTGGTCCGCAGCAAGGGCAAGCTGCCGTCCGAGGTCGTCAGCCAGGTCCTCGGGCTGCTCGACATCGAGGAGTCGATGCTCGACGCCGGCTCCGAGGCCCCGGAGCGCGTCCGCATCGGTTCGCTGGCCCTCACCGGCGGACGGCAGTGCGACGACCTCGTCGCCTTCCCGGCGATCGAGACGGTCGCGAATCCCGGGTGCGCGACCTGCCTGGCGGACGGCACCCGGTGGGTGTCGCTGCGGCAGTGCCTGGAGTGCGGCCACGTCGGCTGCTGCGACTCCTCTCCGCGCAAGCACGCGACGCGTCATTTCCACGAGACGCGACACCCGGTCATGCGCAGCTTCGAGCCCGGAGAGAACTGGGGCTGGTGCTACGTCGACCGGCTTTCTCTCCAGCCCGCACCGCAGGCGCGGTGAGCCGCCGATGCATGCGCCGAAGTCGCACGACGCCTGCGCCACGGGGTGGCCGACGCTGCCGCTCGCCGGCTGGCGGGACACGTTCGAGACGCTGCACATGTGGACGCAGATCGTCGGCAAGACGCGCCTCGCGCTCGCGCCGATGGAGAACCACTGGTGGCAGGTCGCGCTGTACGTCACGCCGCGCGGACTCACCACCTCGTCGATTCCGTGCGGCCCGCGCGTCTTCTCGGTCGATTTCGATTTCATCGATCATCGGCTCGCGCTCGAGGTGAGCGACGGCACGTCGCGAAGCCTCGACCTCGTTGCGCGCCCGGTGGCGGACTTCTACCGGGAGTACGTCGATGCGCTGCGAGCGCTCGGCATCGATGTCCGCTTCGCGCGTCCCGCGCCGGTCGAGGTGCAGACGGCGATTCCGTTCGCCGAGGACCGGCAGCACGCCGCCTACGACCGCGACGCCGCGCACCGATGGTGGCGGATCCTCGCGCGAACCGACGTCGTGATGAAGCGCTTTCGCGGCCGCTTCGTCGGCAAGGCGAGCCCGGCGCATTTCTTCTGGGGCAGCTTCGACCACGCGACGACCCGCTTCACGGGACGTCGAGCGCCGCTGCATCCGGGCGGTGCGCCGAACTGCCCCGACTACGTGATGCACGAGGCGTACTCGCACGAATGCGCGAGCTGCGGGCTGTGGCCGGGAGGCGGTGCCTACGACGAGCCGGCGTTCTACGCCTACGCGTATCCGGAACCCGCCGGATATCCCGAGCAGCCGGTCGGCCCATCGGGCGCCCGCTACGACGCGCAACTGCGCGAGTTCGTCCTTCCGTACGCCGGCGTTCGCGACGCAGCCGACCCCGATGCGGCGCTGCTCGAGTTCTTCCAGACCACCTACGAAGCGGCGGCGAATCGCGGGGGTTGGGATCGCGCCGCGCTGGAGCGCCCGCCGCAGCAGTGGCCGTAGCGGCTCGCGCTACGCGGCTCGCGCGCCGTCGCGCCCGCGTCCACGACTCCGGCGTGCCAGCTCGATGCCGACGACGCACGCCGCGAGCCACGCGCTGCCCGACAGGAAGCCGGCGAGAACGTCGCTGGCGAAATGCGCCTGCACGAAGACGCGACTGGTTCCGACGGTGAACGCGACGGCCGCCGCGACGAGCACGATCGGCAGATGCCAGCGTGCGGGCGTGACACGCAGCAGCACGTACGCGAACATGCCGTACGCGACGACCGCGCCCGAACTGTGCCCGCTCGGGAAACTCCAGCCCTGCGCCTGCACGAGTCCGGGTTCGTGCAGCGGACGCACGCGTTCGAACACGCGTTTCAGCGTTTCGTTCAGCAGTACCGTGCCGGCGAACGCGCCCACCCAAGCGAATGCGAGCTTGCGTCGCCCGCTCGCGAGCAGCGCTGCGGCCACCAGCGCGCACAACGCGGCCAGCGGCAGCGGATCGCCCAGGCGCGTGAGCGTCGCGAACACTTCCCGCGTTGCCCGATCGACTTCCGCGCCCATCGTGCTCGCCAACGCAGCATCGAAGCGCTCGATCGAACTGCCGTCGCCGATGCGCTCCGCGATTTCGGCGAAGGCGAGCGAAGCGCCGACGAGGACCGCGAAGCCGGCGACCAGCAGCAACGCGACCGGCACGGGCGCCGGCTCGGCGCCGCGCGCGGTCCGCTCGACATGGCGGCGCGCGAAACGCCAGGCGGCGCCGGCCGACACGAGCACGAGGCACAGCCCCAGCCCGAAGGCGACGAGTGCGTGCGTTCCGATCCAGTGCGCGAGCGCTTCCGCTGCGAATCGCGGCTCGGGCATCGGAGCAGCGGCGACAGCCCGGTCAGCGGCCTTTGGCGTGCTGCTCGAAACCGTCGACGAACAACGGTGAGATACGGCGCAACCGCTCGAGGTCGACACGGCCGCTGCGCTGGATGTAGCTCCACGCGAGATCCCACGGTTCGTGGCGCATGTGTTCGCCGAAACGCTCGTACCAGTCGGCGCTCGCGTTGGCCGCCGCGACGAGCTTGTGCACGATCGGCTTGCGTTGCGACTCGAATGCGGCGAGCGCGGCGGGAATCGAATCGGGGTTCTCGCGCAGGCTGCGGTCGAGCGCGATCGCGTCCTCGAACGCGAGCCGCGTGCCCGAGCCGATCGAGAAATGCGCGGTGTGCAGCGCATCGCCGATCAGCACGTGCCGGCCGACCGACCAGTGCTCGTTCCACAGTTTCGGGAACTGTCGCCAGACGGACTTGTTGGCGACGAGCGGATGCCCATCGAGCGCGGCGGCAAAAACGCGCTCGCAATACGCTTTCGTTGCGGCCTCGTCCATCGCCTCGAAGCCGGCGCGCCGCCAGGTCGCCGGATCGCATTCGACGATGAAGGTGCTCATTTCAGGTCCGTAGCGGTAATGATGCGCGTTGAACGTCCCGGCTTCGGTTTCGACGAAGGTCTGGCTCAACGTGTCGAAACGCTTGGTCGTCCCGTACCAGGCGAAGCGATTCCCGAGGTAGTCGATCGAGGTGCCGAACTCGTGTTCGCGGCCGCGCCGAACGAACGAGTTCAGGCCGTCGGCGCCGACCACGAGGTCGTATCCGTCGAACTCGCTCGCATCGTCGACCAGGTGGCCGTACTCGGGCTTCAGCTGCACGGAATGGAGCCGTCGCTGCAACAGCCGCAGCAATTCGAGCCGCCCGATCGCCGCGAAGCCGATTCCGTCGATCGCGATCCGCTCGCCCCGGTGGTGGATCGACAGATCCTTCCAATGCTGCATGCGCGGGACGATCAGCTCGTAGGTCGCCTCGTCGTCCTCGCGCAGGAACTCGAGCGCCCGGTCGGAGAAGACGACGCCGAACCCGAACGTCGAGTCCGGCGGATTCTGCTCGACGATCCGCAGATCGATGTCCGGGTCGCGCCGCTTCAGCAGGTACGCGAGGTACAGCCCGGCAGGGCCGGCACCGACGATCAGCACTTTCATGGACGCTTCTCCAATGATCGACGTCAAGGTCGCCGCAGGCGGCGACGCCTATTCTCGCCGGTACCGCCACCCAGCCCGTTGCAATCGATGCCGGTGCCGATCTACCTGGACCACCACTCGACGACGCCGGTCGACGCCCGCGTCCTCGACCGGATGTTGCCGTATTTCACGCACGAATACGGCAACGCGTCGAACCGCACACACGACTTCGGGCGCGTCGCATCGGCCGGCGTCGAGCAGGCGCGCGAGCGCGTCGCCGACGCGATCGGCGCCCGCTATTCCGAGATCTTCTTCACGTCGGGCGCCACCGAATCGAACGCGCTCGCCCTGCAGGGCGTCGCCCGCGCCGCGCCCGGCGCGCATCTGGTCACCAGCGCGATCGAGCACCGATCGGTGCTCGACGCGTGCCGGCGCCTCGAAGCCGAGGGCTGGCGGCTGACGATCGTCCCGGTCGACGCGCACGGCTTCGTCGACCCGCTCGCCGTCGAGCGTGCGTTGACGCCCGAGACCGTGCTGGTCTCGATCATGGCGGCGAACAACGAGATCGGCACGCTGCAGCCGCTCACCCGCATCGGCGCCGTCGTGCGCGACTCCGGCGCGTGCTTTCACGTCGACGCGACGCAGGCGATCGGACGCGTTCCGATCGATGTCGACGCGATGTCGATCGACCTGCTGTCGATGTCCGCGCACAAGATCCACGGACCGAAAGGCGTCGGCGCGCTGTACGTTCGGCACCGACCGCGCCGCGTCGAACTGTATCGCCTCGTCGACGGCGGCGGCCAGGAGCGCGGCGTGCGCCCGGGAACGCTCAACGTGCCGGGCATCGTCGGGCTCGGCGCCGCGTGCGAACTCGCGATGCAGACGATGCACGAGGACAACGAACGCATCGGCCGGCTGCGCGATCGGCTGCAGGCGCTCCTGCTCGCCGCGATCGAAGGCGCGGCCGTGAACGGCCCGACCCGCGCGTCGGAGCGCCTGGCCGGGAACCTGAACCTCACGATCGAAGGCGTCGAAGCGGAGTCGCTGCTGCTCGGGCTTCGCGGGATCGCGTTGTCGGCGGGCGCGGCGTGCTCGTCGACGCAGGCCCGTGCGTCGCACGTGCTCGAAGCGATCGGCTCGACGCGGGCGCGCCCCGGAGCCGCGCTGCGCTTCGGTCTCGGCCGCGGCAACACCGAAGCCGAGATCGAACGGGCGGCCTGCTGCGTCATCGAACACGTGCAGCGGCTGCGGGCACGCAATCTCGTCGAGCGCGCTTGATACAGAACAAGTCGACCGGCCGATCGCGCTTGCAACGAAGCCGGCGCTGTGTACCATCGTTCGCACGCCCGGTGACGCGTGTCGCCGGCCGGGCGCACCCGTTCGCCGGTTTCCCCGACTCGAGGCATTCGATGCTGGCTGGTTGCACGCCGTGGCCGCAAGCGCTCGCCGCACGCTGGCGAGCGCTCGGATACTGGGAAGACATCACTCTGTGGGAGATGCTGCGGCAGAGCGCCGAACGGCTGCCGTCGAACATCGCGCTGATCCACGGCGAACGTCGCATCACCTACCGCGAGCTGGTCGACGACAGTGAACGACTGGCGCGCCGCTTCGCGGCGCTCGGGCTGCGCCCGCTCGATCGCGTCGTGCTGCAGCTTCACAACGTCCCCGAGTTCGTGCTCGCGTTCTTCGCGCTCGTTCGCGCCGGCGTGATCCCCGTGCTCGCGCTGCCCGCCCACCGGCACACCGAGCTCTCGCATTTCCTCGCGCATTCGAAGGCGCGCGCGCTGTTCGTTGCCGATCGGGTTCGCGGCTTCGACTACCGGCCGCTCGCAGCCGAGTTGCGCGCAGAGTGCGCGACGCTCGAACACGTATTCGTCGCCGGCGAGCCGCTCGAAGGACAGATCGGCCTCGCCGGGCTGCTCGACCCGGCTGCCGATCGCGTCGACGCCGCACTGCCCGCGCTCGACGCCGACGAAGTCGCCCTGATGCTGCTCTCGGGCGGCACGACCGCACTGCCCAAGCTGATTCCGCGCACGCACAACGATTACGCGCTCAACGCCAGGGCGTCGGGGCGCGCGGCGCGCATCGACGCGTCGAGCGTGCTGCTGGCGGTGCTGCCGCTCGGACACAACTACACGCTGGCGAGCCCGGGCATCCTCGCCTGCTTCACGGCGGGCGCGACCGTCGTGCTCGCGCCCGGCCACGATGCCGAGACGGTATTCCCGCTCGTCGAACGCCATCGCGTCACCGTGATCGCGGCCGCCGTGCCGCTGATCACGCAGTGGCTGAACTCCCCCGTTCCGGCGCGCCACGATCTCGGCTCGCTGCGCATCGTGCAGAACGGCGGCGCCCGCCTGGCGCCCGAGCTGCGCCGGCGCGTGCGCGACCAGTGGGGCTGCACGCCGCAGGAAATCTACGGAACCGCCGAAGGGCTGATCAACATCGTTCCGCTCGACGCACCCGAGGAGCTGATGATGGAAAGCTCGGGAACGCCGGTCTGCGAGCACGACGAGTTGCGCGTCGTCGACCACGACGGCAACGAAGTGCCCGACGGCGAGCCGGGCGAGCTGCTCACGCGCGGCCCGTACACGATTCTCGGCTACTACGACGCCGACGAGATCAACGCCAGGGCGTTCACCGCCGACGGCTTCTACCGGATGGGCGACGTCGTTCGCAAGCGCGGACGCTACCTGTTCACCGAAGGGCGCAAGAAAGACCTGATCAACCGGGGCGGCGAGAAGATCAGCAGCGACGAGATCGAGAACCTGATCCTGGCGCACCCGGCGGTGCTCGGCTGCTGCGTCGTCGGAATGCCCGATCCGGTGTTCGGCGAGCGAGCCTGTGCGTTCGTCGTGCTGCGCCCCGGCCACGCCCTCGACCTGCCGCAGCTGTCCGGGTTCCTGCTCGCACAGCGCATTGCGAAATTCAAGCTGCCCGAGCGACTCGAAGTGATCGAGCAGTTTCCGATCAGCCCCGCCGGAAAGATCCTGCGGCGCGAATTGCGCGAACGAATCGCCGAGACGCTCGCCCGCGAGCGGCAGTCGTCGGCCCAACGAGGAACCCCCTGATGGCCCAGACCCTGAATCGCCTCTTCGAGCCCACTGCGTGGGGCAAGTTGCAAAGCCGCAACCGGATCAAGTACGGCGCGTGCTGCGTATCGAACTACAACAACCGCGACGGAACGATCACGATTCGCGAGCTCGGGCGCACGCAGGTCATCGCGAGCACCGGTTGCGGAATCATCACCAACCAGGGCGCCTACCCCGATCCGCTCGGCGAGGGCAAGGCGTACTTCCGGCAGGTCGCGCTGCACGACGACCGCTTCCTGCCCGAGTTCGAGAAGATCGCCGGCTACATCCACGACGCCGGTGCGATCGCGATCCAGCAGATCCTGCATGCCGGCCGCTACGGCGGCATCGACCTGGGCTACTGCATCCAGCCGTCGATCGTCCCGCAGACGCTGCCGCACTTCCGTCCGCCGCGCGAGATCACGAAGGAGCAGATCCGCACCACGATCGGTCAACACGCCGATGCAGCGCGCCGCGCGCTGAAGGCCGGCTTCGACGGCACCGAAGTCACGAGCTTCATGGGCTACCTGCTCGCGACCTTCAACTCGAAGTTCACGAACCGGCGCACCGACGAATACGGCGGCTCGCTGAAGAACCGCGGCCGCTTCATGTGCGAGCTGATCGACGCGATCAAGCAGGTACAGGGCGACGCGCCGCTCGTGGTGCGCCTGAACGGCAACGAGCTGATGGATCGCTGGGGCGGCAACACCGAGGACGAGTGCTTCGAGCTGATGGAGCTCGCCGCCGAGCACGGCGTCGACATGATCAGCGTCACCGTCGGCTGGCAGGAAGCCCCCGAATCGTCGATCGGCCGCGACATCGCGCCCGGCTACTGGAACCGGCTCGCCGCGCGCGCCAAGAAGCTGCTGCCCGATACGCCGATCGCGTTCGGCAACCGGCTGCCCGATCCGCACATGGCGGAGAAATGCATCGAGGACGGCGAGTTCGATTTCTGGGAGGTGTGCCGCCCGCTGCTCGCCGATCCGGACCTGGTGCGCAAGGCGCAGGCCGGCAAGATGGGGCAGGTCAAGCGCTGCATCGGATCGCTGAACTGCCTGTCGCGGCTGTTCCGCGATCTGCCGTACACGTGCACGGTCAACCCGCAGCTCGGCCACGAATACGACCCGGCGTACCAGATCACGCCGGCGCCGGCACCGAAGAAAATCATGGTCATCGGCGCCGGGCCTTCGGGCATGGAATGCGCGATCACCGCGAAACGCCGCGGACACGACGTCACGGTGTTCGAGCGCGGCGCCGACATCGGCGGCTCGCTGGCCGGCTACGCGAAGAACGACCTCGCCAACAGCGACGACCTGCTGAGCGTGGTCGACTACTACCGCAACATGGCCGAAGCACTGAACATCGAGGTGCGCTGCAACACCACCATCGATCCGAAGGCGATGCGCGGCATGCTGCATCAGTACGACGTCGCGGTCGTCGCCACCGGCGCGCGCATCGACCACACGCTGCTGCCCGAACCGACACAGCCCGGGCTGCTCGTCGACGCGGCCGACGTCGCTTCGGGCAAGGCCGAAACCGGTGCGCGCGTCGTCGTGCTCGGCGGCGGCAAGATCGGGCTCACGCTCGCCGAGTCGCTCAAGCAGAACCACGGGCGCGAGGTCACCGTCGTCGAAAGCGACAAGCGCATCGCCGGAGACGTGATGCCGTCGTTCAAGTGGCGCCATACCGCGTGGATCGAGGAGCTCGGGATCCCGGTGCGCACGAGCGCGAAGGTGCTCGCGATCGGCGACGGCGGCGTGACGATCCGCAATGCCGACGGCAACGACGAGTTCCTCGCCGCCGATACGGTGATCGCCGCCGTGCCCCGTCGACCGAACCAGGCTCTCTTCCATGAACTCGAGTGGATGATCGACGAGCTGCACGGCTGCGGCGATTCGCTCGTCCCGCGCGGGCTCACGCAGGCGATCCACGACGGCTTCCGGCTCGGCGCGCGGATCTGATACGGCGATGGCGCCGGACGAAACAGGCCCCTGGCATGACGCCGCCGGCTGGCAGGCGCTGCTCGCGCGCGAGCACCGCCTGTTCGAGCCGATGGTGGCCGGCGCGTCGATCGGGTTCGTCGCCCGGCCGGACGCCGATGCGGGCGCCGGCGAGATGCTCGTCTGGTCGCGCGCGCCCGACGCGATGCGCGTCGAGCGGCGCGCCTTCGGCGGCTTCGCGGCCTGCGCGGTCGGCGTCCTGTTCGTCGCCGAGCCCGGTGCGCTCGAAGCGCTGCACGCGCGCCTGCACGACAATCCGGTCGGTGCCATGAAGCTTCAGCTGCGCGCGGGCACGCTGCTGCTGTACGTGATCGCGCCGAAGAAGCAGCTGCTCGACGAAGGCTACGAGGATTTCCTGGAGGCGCTCGGGCTCGCTTTCCTCGGAGCGTGCCGATGATCTTCGAGAATCCGGCCGGCGCGCCCGAGCTCGGGTGCAATCACTGCGGATGCCGCTGGTTCGACCGGATGACGGGGGCGTGCTACGAATGCGGCGAGCCGGTGCCGCAGGAGGACATCGAAGCGTACCGGCGCGCACTCGCCGCGTTCCATGCGGCGGCGGGAATCCGCCCGAACGACGAAACGAAGGAGGCACAGATGGCGCAACGCTGGTTCGAGGATTACGAGACGGGCTCGGTGCACGAGCTCGGCACCGTGAGCGTGACCGAGCAGGAGATCATCGACTTCGCGCGCAGCTTCGACGCGCAGCCGATGCACACCGACCCCGATCTGGCCGCCCGCAGTCCTTTCGGCGGGGTCATCGCCAGCGGCTGGCATACGGCGTCGCTGATGATGCGCCTGTACGCCGTCCAGTACCTGTCGTATCCGTCGAGCATCGCTTCGCCCGGGATGGAGGAATTGCGCTGGCTGCGTCCGGTGCGCGGCGGCGATACGCTGTCGGTGCGCGTCACCGTGCGCGAGGCGAGGCCCTCGAGCACCAAACCCGACCGCGGAGTCGTTCGATCATGGATCGAGGTCTTCAATCAGCACGCCGAACCGGTGATGACCCTGCTGGCGACGAACATGATCCTGCGCAGGCCGGCGCCGCCGCGCGCGTCCTGAACGAATCGCGCCGGCCCGACGCGCACGGCGCCGTCGTTCGCGTGGCGGTCGGCGTCGCGCCGATTCGCGCGCGCTTCGCCGCCGAGCGGCCGCCGGTGTCCGACGACGAATGGGACTGCACGGCATACGTCGAGCAGCGCATGAACGCGTACCGGGAAGCGCTCGCAGCGCATCCCGGGGTGCGCGTCGACCGGCTCGCCGAAGCGCCTGCGACGCAACCCGTGCCCGCACTGCGCTGTCCCTCGACGGGCGACCTCGTCTTCATCGAAGTGCAGCCGCACCCGGTCGAAAGCGGCGAGGACGGCCCGGCTTCGCTTCGGGCCGCCATCGACCGCGCCGTGCGGCGCGTCTTCGCCGATCGCAGCGCATGGCGTCGGCACCTGCTTCCCGCCTGGTTCGAACGCCACCGCGCGTGGCGTGCCGAGGCCGGAAGCCCGATCCAGCATTGAACCGGGGTCCGCGACATGCCTGAAGCCTGGCGGTTCCTGCACCTGTTCGCCGTCATCGTGTGGATCGGCGGAATGACTTTCGCGCATTTCTGTCTGCGGCCGGCGGCGCTCGCGACGCTGCAGCCGCCGCAGCGGCTGCCGCTGATGTCGTCGGCGCTCGGCCGCTTCTTCGCGCTCGTCGGCTGGTCGCTCGTGCTGCTCTGGGCGAGCGGAATCGCCCAGTACGCGGGTCGGATCGACACCGGCACGCCGCCGCCGTGGAACTGGAACGCGATGGCCGCGATCGGCGCGGTGATGACGGTCGTGTTCGCGGTGATCGTCTTTCAGCGGCATCCGCGGATGCGCCAGGCGCTGGAGGCGGGCGAACTGCCCGCGGCGGGTGCGGCGCTCGACGGCATCCGCCGCCTCGTCGTGGCGAACCTCGCACTCGGCTGGATCACGATCGCGATCGCGACGCTCGGCCGGCTCGCCTGAGTCGCGACCCGGACGCCGGCGCGCTACAGCTGGAAACCGACGGCGCGCACGAACCCCTCGAGCACGTCGCGGCCCCACGAAGGCGGCTGCAGCACGTACGGCTTCGAACGGCGGATCTCGCGCTCGGCCCAGCGCGCCAGCCACGCGATCTCGCGACGACCGTAGAACGCCGTCATCAACTCGAAATTCAGCAGCAGGCTGCGGGCATCGAGGTTCGCCGATCCGCACAGCGCGAGTTCGTCGTCGACGATGACGAGCTTGGCGTGGATCATCGCGGGGTGCAGGTGAACGCGCGCGCCCGAAGCCTCGAGCAGGCGCAGCGCGCGCCCGCGCGCCCAATCGGCCATCCGGTGGTTCGATCGCGCGGGGACGACGAGGTCGATGCGCACGCCGCGCCGGCATGCGACGCACCATGCGTCGAGCAGCGCGTCCTCGGGAACGAAATACGGCGTGACGAGGGCGATGCGCTCGTTCGCGCGGAATGCGCTCGCCATGAGCAGTGCGTAGAGCGTGTCGTCCGCCCGATCGGGACCGCTGGGAACGAGTTGCGCCGGCGTCCCCTCGGCCGGCGCTGCAGGCGACGCGACGAGCGGCTCCTCCCGCGACATGCGTCCGCCGGCGGCTTGCCAGTCGCGCTCGAGCAGCGATTGCGCCTGCACGGCGATCGGGCCGCGCACGACGAAACTCAGGTCGACCCATCCGCCGTCGTCGGCGAAATAATGTGCGGCCAGGTTTCGCCCGCCGCTCCAGGTCGCGTCGCCGTCGACGGCGACGAGCTTGCGGTGATCACGCAGGTTGGTTCGTCCGCGCACCGGATTGCGCAACACCGGCATGAACCAGCGCACGCGCACTCCGCTGCCGCGCAGTTGCGCGATCGCGCGCCGCGAACTGCGCAGCCCGCCGATCCCGTCGACCAGCAGGCGCACACGGACGCCGCGTTGCGCGCACCGGGCCAATGCGTCCGCGACCGCGGCACCGACCTCGTCGTCGCCCAGCACGTAGGTGCAGGCGTCGATGCGCCGGCGCGCACCTTCGAGCAGCGCGAGCAGAGCGTGCAACGACGCCGCACCGGTGTCGTGGAACTCGATCGAACGGTTGCGCACCGGCGGCGGCACGTCGAGCGCGGCGAGAAGCTGCAGCGCCCAGGACGGCCCTTCGATCCCGCCACCCGGCGCCGCGCGCACGAAGCGCCGCGGCGGGCGAACGAGCTTGCGCGTGCCGAAGACGAGAAACAGCGGAACGCCGAGGTACGGCAGCAGTGCAATCAGCAGTACCCATGCGATCGCGGCCGACGGATGCCGGTGATGTCCGCCGATCCGCGTGACCATCACGTACGTGAGCAGGCCCACGAACACGAAGGCGACGTGCTCGAGCGGCGACAGGGACGGAAGCCAGTGCATGCCGGTTCGCCGCAGCCGGGTCGCGGAAACCATAGCACGTGCGCGCCCTGCGCAGGCAGCGACGGATTTCCAACGCCCGCTGCGCGAGCCGCTTCGCTCAGCGCACCTTCGAGAGCAGCGTCTCGACGTGCCCGAGCAGCTCGGCGACGTCGGGCGCGCGCGCCTTCGGGTCGCGCGTCCGGGACGACAATCCCTGTTCCAGGAAGCACATCGTCATTCGCACGTACGCGCTATCGAGCGCGCGCCGCACCGCCGAGATCTGCTGTGCGATCTGCATGCAGTCGTCGCCTTCCTCGATCATCCGCTGCACGCCGCGCAACTGGCCTTCGGCACGGCGCAGGCGATTCAGCAGATCGGTACGAGAGGTCTCGTCCTGCAAAGCCCGCGTGTCCACGATCCGTTCTCCCGAAAAAGGCAGGCAGCGCCGCGTCGCCCGATCAGCGCGCGCACGCCGAACCGGTCTCGGCCACGCCGAGCCGCTTCAGCAGCGCACCGAGCGGGCAGACGTTGCTGAAACCGAATTGCAGCAGGTTGAAGCCGACGAACGCGGTGAATGCGAGGAACCACTTCGAGACGAAGACCGGACTGCCTTCGACGCCGAGCGCCAGCGAGATCAGGATGAAGGAACCGGCGAAGATCCGGATCAACCGTTCGACATTCATGGTCGTATGCCTTGCGAGGGGGTGGGGGGAAAGGAGTCGGCCGGGCCGGACGCGGGCCCGGGTTCTTCGTATCGTCGGCGGAACACCGCGTAATGCAGCACCGGGATGACGACCAGCGTGAGCGCGGTCGACACCAGGATGCCGAAGATCAGCGAAACGGCGAGCCCCGAGAAGATCGGGTCGTCCAGGATGAAGAACGCGCCGGTCATCGCGGCCAGCGCGGTCAGCGCGATCGGCTGCGCGCGCACGGCTGCCGAGCGGATCACCGCTTCGCGGTAGGCGACGCCTTCGACAAGCTGAAGCTCGATGAAATCGACCAGCAGGATCGAGTTGCGCACGATGATCCCGGCCAGCGCGATCATGCCGATCATCGAGGTTGCGGTGAACTGCGCGCCGAGCAGCGCGTGCCCGGGCAGCACGCCGATCAGCGTCAACGGAATCGGCGCCATGATCACCAGCGGCGCGAGATACGAACCGAACTGCGCGACGACGAGCAGGTAGATGAGGACCAGTCCGGCCGCGTAGGCGATCCCCATGTCGCGAAAAGTCTCGTACGTGATCTGCGACTCGCCGTCCCACTTGAGCGCGTATGCGCTCCAGGCCTCGGCGGGCGCGTCGATCCAGTATTCGCGCAGCGGCCCGGTGCCGGGCAGTGCCGCCTCGGGCAGCCGCTCGCGGATCGAGGCGAGCCCGTACAACGGCGAATCGAGCTTGCCCGCCATGTCGCCGATCACGAACTGCACCGGCAGCAGGTCCTTCGTCATTCGCGGCTTGTCGACGATGCCGCGCTCGACGCGCACGAGCTCGGACACGGGGACCATCGATCCGTCGCCCGCCCGGATCGGAAGCGCGAGCAGCGCATCGAGTCCGACCTGCGAATCGCGCGGCAGCTGCAACCGGACCGGGATCGGGTATTTGCCGTGTCCGTCGTGCAGGTACGCCGCGTCGACGCCCGAGAGCGCGTCGTGCACGGCCTGCGCGATCGAAGACACCGGGATGCCGAGCGCTTCGGCGCGCGCCCGTTGCACGCGCAGGAACGCGCGCGGGGCGTCTTCCTTCACCGTGGTATCGACCCCGACGATGTCGGGCGTGCGGGCGAATGCATCGGCGATGCGCCCGGCGAGCTCGCTGCGACCCGCTTCGTCGGGTCCGTACACCTCGGCGACGATCGGTGCCCGGACCGGCGGACCCGGCGGAACCTCGACGACCTGGAGCCGTGCGCCGTGCCGCTCGGCGATCCGGTCGAGCTCGGGCCGCAACCGTGACGCGATCGCGTGGCTCTGCTCGTCGCGATGTGCCTTGTCGACGAGATTCACCTGCACTTCACCGAGCTCCGCGTCGCTGCGCAGGTAGTACTGGCGCACCAGCCCGTTGAAGGTGATCGGTGCGGCAGCGCCGGCGTAGCCCTGCAGGTCGCGCACCTCGGGCTGGAGCGCGAGGAAGGCGCCGAGATCCTGCAGCGCGGCGGCGGTATCTTCCAGCGGGGTGCCGGCGGGCAGATCGACGACGAGCTGGAATTCGCTCTTGTTGTCGAACGGCAGCATCTTCAGGACGACGGCCTGCAGCGCGACGAGCGCGACCGACGCAACGAGCGCAACGACGATCCCCGCGGCAAGCGCCCGGCGCGCGCCGGCGCGCGCCAGCAACGGCCCGAGCACGCCGGCGAAGAAGCGCTGCGTGCGCGACGCACCCTCGTGCGCGACCGGGTGCGCGGCGCGCGAAACCATCAGCCGCAGCGCGAGCCACGGCGTGAACGTGAACGCGATCGCCAGCGAGAGTGCCATCCCCATGCTCGCGTTGATCGGGATCGGGCTCATGTACGGACCCATCAACCCGCTGACGAACGCCATCGGCAGCAGCGCGGCGATCACGGTCAGCGTCGCGAGGACCGTCGGGCCACCGACCTCGTCGACCGCACGCGGAACGATCGCGGCCAACCCGTGCGCACCGGACTGCCCTGCCGCGGACGCCAGCGCCTGGTGGCGGTGGATGTTCTCGACGACGACGATCGCGTCGTCGACCAGGATCCCGATCGAGAAGATCAGCGCGAACAGCGAGACCCGGTTCAGCGTGAAGCCCCAGGCCCACGACGCGAACAGCGTCGCCACCAGCGTGAGCAGCACGGCCGCGCCCACGACGACCGCTTCGCGCCGCCCCAGCGCGAGCCCGACGAGCAGGATCACCGCCGCGGTGGCGAACGCGAGCTTGCCGATCAGCTGGTTGGCCTTGTCGGCGGCGGTCTCGCCGTAGTCGCGCGTCACCGTCCACTCGACGTTCGCCGGAAGGACCCGGTCGCGCATCGTTTCGATGCGCGACCGCGCGTCGCGCGCGACGTCGACCGCGTTGGTGCCGGGCTTCTTCGTGATCGCGATCGTGACCGCCGGAAGCGCGGCGCCGGGTTCCGGGCCGGTCGAATCGTCGGCCGCGGCACCCGACGCGTGCGCGCCCGCCGGGCCCGGCGTGAACCAGACGTACCGACCCGGTTGGGCCGATCCGGCATCGACGCGTGCCACCTCGCGCAGATACACCGGTCGGCCACGATGCACGCCGACGACGAGCGAGGCGACGTCTTCGGCCGAGCGCAGGAATTCGCCGGTCTGCACCGACAGCATGCCTCGACCCGACTCGGCGTCGAAGACATCGCCTGCCGGCATGCCCAGATTCGCCGCCGCGAGCACGCGCCGAAGCTGCGCCAGGTCGATGCCGCGCTCGCGCAGACCGGCGGGGTCGATCGCGACGGAGACGACGCGCCCCGGCCCGCCGATCGTCTGCACCTCGCGCACGCCCGCCACGCGCGCGAGTTCGCCTTCCAGCGTATGCGCAATGCGCTCGAGCTCGTGCGCCGGACGAGCGTCGCGCGTCCACAGCGTCACGGCGAGCACCGGAACGTCGTCGATTCCCTTGGGCTTGACGATCGGCTCGAGTGCGCCGAGATCGCGCGGCAGCCAGTCGCGATTCGTCGCCAGCACATCGTGCAGGCGAACCAGCGCCTCGGTGCGTGCGATGCCGACCTCGAACTGGACCGTGAGCACCGCAAGACCCGGTCGCGACACCGAATACGTGTGCTCGACGCCCGAGAGGCGCGAAAGGATCTCCTCGGCGGGCAGGGCGACGAGCGCCTGCACGTCGGCGCTCGATGCGCCGGGAAACGCGACGAACACGTTGGCCATCGTGACGTCGATCTGCGGCTCTTCTTCGCGCGGTGTCACCAGCACGGCGAACAGGCCGAGCAGCAACGCGGCGATGGCGAGCAGCGGCGTCAATGCGCTCGACTGGAACGCACGCGCGATGCGGCCCGGGACGCCGAGCGCTCGCGTGTCCCTGCTGGCGGGCCCGCTCATGTGGCCGCCTTCGCGTGCCCGCTCATCGATCCCGGCGCGCAGCCGCCGGTCGGGCGCCGGTCAGTCCGGCGCGCACCGGATCGACGGCGATTCGCTCGCCGTCGACCAGCCCGGCGAGGACTTCGACACCGTCTTCGCCGTGCGCGGCGCCGACTCGAACGGCGCGCAACGAGAAGCCGTCGGCGCGCGCGACATAGACCGCATCGAGTTCGCCTCGCCGCAGCAGCGCCTGCGCCGGAATGATTCGCCGCAGCGCCGACGCCTGCACGAAGCGCACCCGCACCCGCTGCCCGGGCACGCCGGCAAAGGGCTCCGACACGGGGAACTCCAGGCGTACCTCGCTCGTCTGCGAGGACGCGTCGACCCCCGGCAGCACCGTGACCGAATCGGCGACGATCGTACGACCGGAAGCCAGCACGATGTCGACGCGAAGCGCCCGTTCGACCGCCTGGCGCTGCGACGCCGGAAGATGCGCGACCGCCCGGATCGACTGCGGCGCATACACCGTTGCGACGGCGCGGCCGGGTGCGGCGAGGTCGCCGGCTTCGAGGTGCGTCGCGAGCACGAGCCCGTCGTACGGCGCGACGACCGTCGCGAAGTTCTGCGCGAGCGCGGCCTGGCGGCCGCTCGCGATCGCCTGCCGTTCGGCGGCGCGCGCCTTCAGCAGCCTCGCCTGGGCGGCGTCGAGCGCGGCGCGACTGAGGAATCCGCGCTCGACCAGGTCGCGGCTTCGCTCCCACGCCACCTGCGCGTCGACCAGTTCGGCGCGCGCCTGCGCGATCGCCGCCTCGCTTCGTGCCACGCCCGCCTGCGCGTCGCGTTCGTCGATCTTCGCGAGCACCTGTCCGGCCTGCACGGTGTCGCCCGCCTGCACGCGGCGTTCGACGACATTGCCATGCACCTGCGCGGCCACCGTACTGGTGCGGGCCGCTTCGAGCGCGCCCTCGAACTCGACGCCGACGCCGACCTCGCGCGCGCGCACTTCGACGACTTCGACCACCGGAAGATCGGGGGGCGAATCGGCGGCCGCCGCCGGTCCATGCATCCAGGCCAGCGCAACGGCGGCAAGCGCGAGCCAGCGCCTGCGGGCGGGCGCGGCGCGAGGACCCGGTGGGCGCGACGGCGAGAACGGAATCGGCATTCCGGCATCATACCCATACTGGTAGGGGTATGCAATCCAACCGCCCCCGAGGCTCGCCGCTCCGGGGCGCCGATCGCCGGCCTTCGCGCGCGTTCAGTTCGCGCCGGCGAGCACCCAGTCGACGATGGCCACGATGTCCTGCTCGGGAACCGTCGGATGCGGTGGCATCGGCACCGGTCCCCAGACGCCCGCGCCGCCCTTCTTGACCTTGTCGACGAGCTGGGCGTCCGCCGCCGCGTCGTCCTTGTACTTGGCCGCGACTTCCTGGTACGAGGGACCGATCAGCTTCTTGTCGACGGCGTGGCACGACGTGCAGTTGTGCTGTTTCGCCAGGGCCAGCGCCTGTTCCGGCGAAACCGGCTGTGCCGCACCGCCGCTGGACGCACCGCCGCCGGATGCACTGGCGCCCGCCGCGGTTGCCGCCGCGCTGCCCGCGGCGTCGCCGCCCGCGCTCGACCCCGATGGCGCGTCCTGCGCCGGCGCGTTCGCCGGAGCGCTCGAACCCGACTGCGCGACCTCGGTCTTCTCGCGCTCGCCCTGCTTCGTCATCGCTTCGCTCATGTAGTTGTTGGCCTGGCCCGCCAGGGGCATCTGGCTGGTCTCCTCCTTCTTCGTCAATTCTTCCTTCGGCTGCGTGGCCGCCGAGTCGCGGCCCGAGTCGGCGGGAGCGTTCTGGTTGGGCACGGCAGGCAGGTTCTGCTCGGCGCCGCGCGGGCCCGTCACGAGTGGTTCGCTCTGGCTGCCGGACCCGGGCGTTGCGCCGCTCGCGTCGACGCTGGGCTTGACCGGCGGCTCGTCATTGGGGGAGTTGTCGCACGCGGCGAGCAGGAACGCCGCCGCGACGATGGGGACCAAGCGAATGATCATGCTGTCCTCTCTCTTGAAAAAGGAAAGCCGACGCATCGGCCATCGGCTTTCCCAGGGCCCCGCGGGCGGGCCCGCATCGGACGTTTCTGCCGGGCGCAACGTGCGCCCGGAAACGGGCCACGATCGTCAACGGCGGTCCCGGTCCTTGCCCACCTCATGGCCGACGACGCCGCCGACGACCGCGCCGCCGACCGTGCCGGCGGCGCCTCCGATCACCTGGTTACCGGCGACGCCGCCCACCGCGGCGCCGACCGCAGTGCCCTTCTCGGCGCCGGACATGCTGTCCCAGGTCGAACAACCCGCCATCAGCGCGATCGACGAAACGATCGCGGCGGTTCTCGTGATTCGGAACATGACAGGACTCCTCGAAATCGAGCCCGCCTCATCGCGAGCCGCGTATCAACCCCAGCACGAGGCTGATGACGGCGACGATCAGGAACAGGAAGAACAGGATCTGCGCGATGCTCGCGGCGCCGGAGGCGATTCCGCCGAACCCGAAGACAGCCGCGATCACTGCGATGACGAAAAAGACGAGCGCGTAATACAGCATGGCGTGCTCCTCTAGTAGCGGCGCGCCGCGTCGGTCGTCACGACGGGCGACGCGCGGACGTCGTCGAGCCGTCGCCGGTGTCCGGCAGGCCCGATGCGAACGAATCGATTTCCCGTTCCGCCTCGTCCTTGCTGTAGCCGTAGGCTTCCTGGAGCTTGCCGGCCAACTGGTCGCGCTTGCCGGCGATCACGTCGAGTTGGTCGTCGGTGAGCTTGCCCCATTTTTCGCGGACGTTGCCGCGGAATTGCTTCCAGTTTCCTTCGATACGGTCCCAGTTCATGGTTTCTCCCGTGAAAGCGGTTTGACATCACGTCGGTGCGCCACGGGTCGCAACCGACGTGCCTGCAATCCGGTGCCCTTCGGCGATTCGTCGTTGGCGATGCTGACAGGCACGCTGCTTGCCGATTGCTCTGCATCGAAAGCCGAACGAGCGAAAGGAGTCCGATGAAAGTTCGACGAGCAACCCTCCTCGCGATCGCAATCCCCGCGACGCTGCTGCTGGGCGCATGCGATCCGGGCAACGACGACACGGCGGAACGCGTCTCGAGCGACGCGAACCGCGCACGCGCCGACCGCGGCGACACCGCCGCCGAATCGATCGCTTCGCGCACGGCCGAGGTCGCACGCGAGTCGGCCGACACCGCGAGCGAGGGCCTGCGCAGTGCGGGGACGGCGGTCACCAATGCGTCGATCACCGCCGCGGTGAAGTCCGAGCTGATGAAAGAGCCGGCGCTGGATGCGATGTCGATCGATGTCGACACGACCGGCGATGGAAACGTGACGCTGTCGGGCACGGTCCGCTCGCAGGTCGCCCGCCAGCGCGCCGAAGAACTCGCGCGTTCCACCGACGGCGTGAACGCGGTTCGCAACGAGCTCGTCGTGCGGCCGGCCTGACCGACGCGCCCCCCGCTTTTTTCCACGCCCGCAAGGAGGCTCGCATGAACGCAAGAACGCTAGGTGCAGTACTGATCAGTGCGCTCGTGATCGGCGTCACCGGATGCTCGGTGACGCGCGGTCAGCAGGGCGCGAGCGAATACGTCGACGACGCGCGTGTCACGACCGAGGTGAAGGCGAAGTTCGCCACCGACCCGACCGTGGCGGCGACGAGCATCGGCGTCGAAACGCTCAACGGGACGGTCCAGCTGAGCGGTTTTGCGAAGTCGCAGACGGAGAAGGATCGTGCCGTCGCGCTCGCCCGGCAGGTGAAGGGCGTGCAGGCGATCAAGAACGATATCGTGGTTCGTCCGTAGTTTCGACGCGATCGTCATCCGGGGTCGCGTCGTCGAGCGACCTCGGAGCGTCGCCCGCTGCAACGTCCGGCGCGAGAAGCGCATCTTCGTGGCCGGACACTCGCTCGCTGCGCTCGGTTCCCAGGATCCGGTCGAACACCCGGTCGAGATGCTCGAACGATACGGGCTTCGCCAGATGGGCGGCGAACCCGTACTCCAGCACGCGCGCACGCTCCTCGCCGTCGGCCGCCGCGGCGAGCGCGGCGACCGGCACGGGTGCGTCGCACCCGCTTCGCTTCTCGAGCGCGCGCAGCGCATCGAAGAAGGCGTAGCCGTCGCCATCGGACAGCTCGAGCGCACAGAAAATCGCCGCCGGCCAACGCGCGAGCGAACGCGATTCGAGCCAGGCGAGCGCGCCCGAGACCGAACTGCATACGGCGACCGGGAAGTCCGCATCGCGCAGGCGGCTCGCCACGGCTTCGCGCCCCGCCGGGTCGTCATCGATCACCAGCACCGGATTGCGCGCGTCGTCGGTCCCGTGGAACGGCCCCAGCCAGACCGGCGCCCGGTCGTCGCCGGCCGGCAGCACCGGCAGGCGGATCCGGAACGAGGCACCCTTGCCTCTTCCCTCGCTGCGGGCGTGGACGCTCCCGCCGTGCGCCTCGACGATGTGCTTGACCAGCGCCAGTCCGAGACCGAGCCCCGCCTGCCGGCGCCGACTCGACGGATCGCCCTGGCGAAAACGCTCGAACACGTGAGGCAGCAGCTCGGAGTCGATGCCTTCGCCGTCGTCCTCGACGTCGAGCGCGAGCCCGTCGTTGTCCGCGTGCAGGTGCACCGAGATCCGCCCGCCCGCCTTGGAAAATTTCACCGAGTTCGCGAGCAGATTCGATACCGCCTGCTGCAGACGTCCGGGATCACCGAGCACGTTGTCGCGCGCATCGACGCGCAGCTCGATCGACACGCTGTTCGCCGTCGCCGACTGGCGCTGCGATTCCACCGCGTCGCGAACGATCCGGTCGAGCCGCAGGCGCACCATGTCCAGCGCGAGCTTGCCTTGTTCGATGCGCGCGAGATCGAGCAGGTCGTCGATCAGCGCCCTCTGCGCTTCGGCGTTGCGGCGGATGACCTGGACCGCGCGCCGCATGTGGCCCTGGTGATGCCCGGCCCGCTCGAGCACCTGCAGCCAGCCGAGGATCGCATGCAGCGGCGTGCGCAGCTCGTGCGAGACGATCGCGAGGAACTCGTCCTTGCTCGCGTTCGCGGCCTCGGCGTCCATTCGCGCAGCGCGCTCGCGCTCGACCGCTCCGGCCGTCTGCATCGCCGCGGTCACCAGCAGCACGAGCTGGTGCACGACGACCTCGTCCTCGTCGCTGAAATGCGCGCCCTCGCCGTGCAGCAGCACGAGCCGGGCGAGCGGCTTGTGGCTTCCGATCCGGATCGGGACGATCATCGCCTCCGAACACCCCGCGGGCCACGCGCGCGCGTCGAGCCCGCATGACGCGGCGTGCACGCGCCGGATCGTATCGTCGGGTACGTCGGACCACGGCCGGCTCGCTTCGACCAGCACACGACGGTTGGCGAAGCTCATCGGCTCGACGCTCGCTACCGCGACCGCCCGCACGCCGAGTGCGGCCTCGCGCAGCAGCATCGCGTGCCGACAGGCGACGACGTGCCGGGCGCGATCGGCCAGATGCTCGAGGCGCGCCTGATCGTCGGGAAGCTCGGCGATGCCCAGGCCGGCGTCGGCCAGCGCGCGAAGCTGCGCAGTGCGCGCGCGTTCGCGCTCGAGCGCGTCGGTGCGCTCGCGTTCGATGCGCTGGCGTTCGCCGATCTCCTGCCGCAACTGCAGGTTGGTGGCACTGAGCGCTTCGGTGCGCTGTCGAACGCGCGTGTCCAGCTCCTCGTTCGCGCGCCGCAGCGCCACCGTCATCGCCTGCGCGATCCGATGCGCACGATCGCGCGTCGTTGCCATCGACCACAGCACCGCCGACAGCAACAGGCTCACCAGGCCTCCGCCGACGAGCAGCACCCAGGGCGCGCGGCTGGAAAAGGAAAGCGCGCCCGGGGCGCCCCTCGCGCGAATGCCTTCGATCATCCAGGTGCGGTCGAGCGCCCGGATCGGAACGCGCACCGCACGCGTCCAATCGCGTTTCGCTTCCTCGGCAGCGGCGTCCTGGTACAGCAACGAACGCGGATCGGCGTCCGCCGTTTCGTACAGGCGAACGAGCACCGCAGGATCCGCTACGCGGCCGAAGCCCAGCATCATCTCCGAAGGCCGGAACGGCGCGTAGACCCATCCCTTGTGCGCCGCCCTGCGCGCGAAGATCGAATCCGGCACGGTACCGGTCCCGTACACCGCGCGATACAGCAGCACGCCCGCCCGGCGCTCGCCGCCCGCATCCTGGACGAGCCCGACCGAGCGCGTCAGCGTCGTGCGGCCCGAATCGCGGCTCGCGTGCATCGCCTCGCGCCGCTCGGCGCTGCTGAGCATGTCGAAGCCCAGCGCGCGAACGTTCGCCGCACTCATCGGTTCGATGTACAGGATTGCGCTCGACTCGGCGCGCGGACCGGTCGGCCACACGCGAAACTGCTCGAAGCCCTCGCTGCGCACACGCTGCTCGAGCGCGCGCACTTCGGTCGCCTGAAGCCGCGGCGCGAACGCCACGCCCTGCACGCCGGGATGGGTTCGGGCGAGATCGAAGGCCTCGACGAACGATGCCCATTGCGCGCGCGTCGGCGAGTCGGTCGCGGCGAACAGCGAAGCGCCGGCGCGCAACATCAACTCGTAGGCGATCAACCGCTGCTCGATGCGCGCAGCGAGCGCCGTGACCGACTCGAGCGTCTTCGCGCGGGCTTCCTCGCGGGCGCGGTCGTTCTCGGCCCGCCACGCGAAGGCGCTGAGCGCGAGCCCGGCGAGCAGGACGACGACGGCGAGCGTCTTGCCGATCGCGCGCTCCGTGATCCAGTGCCAGAGTTCGCTCATCGAGGCACCCGGTAAAACCGGGCAGCGCAAGGTGGAACGGTCGATTGTACCTGCGGGTTGGGCATGGGGATTGCTGCTTGTCGACGCCCAGCGATGGGCACATCCGCGAATGTCTCCTCCCCTGTCCGTTTCGACGGACTTTGCATCCCCCGGCCAGCCCGGGGGTTTTTTTTGGGACAATGGGCTGCTTCGCCACTCATTCGCGCTTCCCGTGCACACCGAATCCGTTCGCGTGCTGATCGTCGACGACCATCCCGACGCAGCCGAAAGCCTGGCCATCGTGCTCTCGTCCGAGGGCTACGACGTGCAGACATCGTGCGACGGGGGCGAAGCGTTCGAGGCCATCGAACGCTGGCGCCCGCGGGTGGCCCTGCTCGACCTCGACCTGCCCACGCTCGGCGGGCTCGAGCTTGCCCGGCGCGCGCGCGAGCTCCCGTTCGGCGCGGAAATGTTTCTCGCCGCGCTCACCGGGTATGGACGCGAGAGCGATCGACAGTCCTCGCACGACGCGGGCTTCGATGCGCACCTGGTCAAGCCGGTCGATCCGGCCGCGGTGCTCGACTGGCTGTCGTCGCTCGGCGTCAGTCGCGCGAAATGAACTCGCCCAACGTGGCGAGCGACTCGATGTGATCGGCGCAGATCTTCAGCACGACGAGTGTCGGCACGGCGATGAACAACCCGCCGAGTCCCCATAGCCAGCCGCCGAACATCAGGGCCAGGAAAGTCACGACGACGTTCAACTGCATCCGCCGGCCGACCAGCACCGGCTGGACCAGTTGCCCCTCGATCGTCGTCAGGGCGAGGAACGCGAGCGGAACCTGCGCGATCGCCCAGCCGTCCAGGCTCACAGCGGCGGCAGCCGTCAGCAACACGAGGCTGATCCCCGCGCCGAGGTACGGCAGGAAATTGAGCAGGCCGACGACGACACCCCAGAAGACCGGCGACGGCATGCCGATCGCGCTCATCACGGCGGCCGTCGCGAGCGCGAGGCCCGCGTTGCTCATCGAGACCGTGGCGAAATAGCGCCCGATCTCGCTCTGGATCGTGCGCGCGATGCCGACCGCGGTGCGCTTGTCCTGCATCGTCGGCAGCACCCGGATCAGCTTGCGCAGAAACAGGTCGTCGGACGCGAGCAGGAAGAAAGCGAGCACGACGGTGGAGACCGCACCCACCGCGATCGCCTGGAACTCGGCGACGGTGGTGAGCATGCCGCGCCGCTCGACGACGACTTCGCGCGGCTTCGGCTTGCCCTCGGGCTCGGCCATCTCGCTGACGCGCTCCTGCGCACCCTGGAGGCGCGACAGCGGCTGCTTGAGCGCGCGCAGTTGCGTTTCGAGCTTGCGCCATTCGGGCGATCGCGGATTGAGCCACTGCTCGGCGGGTGCGGTCAGCTGCACGATGCCGGCGCCGACGACCCCGATCGACAAGGCGAGCACGATCGCGGCGCCCAGCCAGCGCGGGAGGCCGATTCGATTGCCGAAGCTGACGGCCGGCGTCAGCAGCAACGTGAGCACGACCGCGAATGCGATCGGCATCAGCAGGCCCTTGGCGGCCCACAACGCGGCAACGATGACGAGTGTCGCGACCGCCCCGATCGCCACGCGGGTGGTGAGCGGACCGACCGGCGGCTCGATTGCGACGACGAGCGGTTCGTCGTCGGCCGCGCGCGCGCGCTCCGGATCGGACGCCGGCTGCGGGCGAGCGGGAGCGCCCGGCGCATCTCGGGTGGCGTCGGCAGCGGCGCGGTCGGAGGACATGACGGCCGCGCCGAGCAAGCGCAGGGCCCGCTTCGGCGCGGGTTCGGGTACGCTTGTCGCCGGCACGCTGGGGACCGCAGAAAGGGCGCCGTGCCGCCGGGTATCTCAGTTGCTTGTCGTTCGGGCGGTTTTCGCACACCCACCAAGACGACCCAAGCATGGCTGCTTCTGCCCGCATCGCCGCCCGCCCTGCGGAGCGCAACCGGGTTCTTTCCGGGCCGCGCGCACAACCCTCTGCGCAGGGAGACGACGAGCCCGTGGATCGAGATCACTCGGCGTTACTGGCGAGCCTGGCGCACGACCTGCGCACCCCGCTCAATGCCATGGTCGGCTGGCTGCACCTGCTCACGTCCGCCGGTGACGTATCGGACGATCTGCGCCAGCGCGCGCTGGCCGGCCTGCAGCGTGCAGTCGATCAGCAGCGGCGCGTGGTCGCCACGCTCGACGCTCCCAGCGAGTTCGCCGACGGCTTCCGCCCCGAGCGCGGCGGCGGCACGGGCAACGGCAAGACGCCGCGCGCACGAGTGCGTCCGACCCCACCCGCCAAACCGGTGGCGATGGAGACACGCGATCCGGCGCACGCCGAAGTCGACGCGCGCGCCGGCCTGGCGCAGACCGCCCTGCTGGAGGGTGTCTTCGTTCTCGCCGTCGACGACGACCCCGACGTGCTGCAAATGCTGCAATCGCTGCTCGAGCACTCGGGCGCGATCGTCGAATCGACGACTTCGCCCGATGAAGCGCTTCGGCGGTATGCTTCGTGGGCAAGCGGCGAAGGAGAGCGCCTGGTGCTCTCGGACCTGGCCATGCAGGAGCGCGACGGGATCTCGCTGATGCAGTCGGTCCGTGCGCTCGAGCGTGAACTGAATCTGCGTCGGTTGCCGGCCATCGCGCTGTCGGCGCATTTCCGGCCCGACACGCGCCGCCAAGCCTTCGAGGGCGGTTTCGATTTGTTCCTGGCCAAGCCGATCGATCCATCCGTCTTGCTGAACCACCTTCGAAGCATGCTCGACCGTTGATAGATGGGAGGAACTCGGTTTTGGCGCATGCGCTGATCGTCGAAGACGACGAGAATTCGGCGGAGATGCTTGCGGAGCTCGTTTCGGCAGAGGGTTTCTCGACGGCCACGGCAGGCAGCCTGCACGATGCGTGCCGGCAATACGCGTTTCGCCCCCCCGATATCGTCCTGCTCGATCTCTCCTTGCCCGACGGCAACGGCATCGAGTTGTTCGATCACGTCGAGCGAAGCGAAGCGTGCGAGATCGTCCTGATCACCGGACACGCGACGCTCGAGACGTCGATCCAGGCACTGCGCCTCGGTGCCGCCGACTACCTGCTGAAGCCGGTCAACGTGCCGCGGCTTCGCCAGATCCTCACGCGCGCGAGCGGCGGCTCCGAAGCGCGCGGGCGACTGGCGAGCGAGCGCGTGCACGTCGACGCCGAGGGCCGTTTCGGTCGCCTGTGGGGCAAGTCCGCGCCGATGCGCGCGATCTATCACCAGATCGCGCGCGTCGCGCCCACCGCGGTCACCGCACTCGTCACCGGCGAAAGCGGCACCGGCAAGGAAGTGGTCGCCGAGACGATCCACGACCTGTCCAAGCGCGCGAAAGCGCCGTTCCTGGCGATCAACTGCGGCTCGATCTCGCCGCAACTGATCGAGAGCGAGTTGTTCGGGCACGAGAAAGGCAGCTTCACCGGCGCGCTGCGACAGCATCGCGGCTTCTTCGAGCGCGCCGACGGCGGGACGCTGTTCCTCGACGAAATCACCGAAATGCCGATGGAGCTGCAGGTCAAGCTGCTACGCGTGCTCGAGACCGGCTCTTTCGTGCGCGTCGGCTCCGACGCGGTGATCAACTCCGACGTGCGCATCATCGCGGCGACCAACCGGCCGCCGGCCGAAGCCGTCGCCACCGGCCGCCTGCGCGAAGACCTGTACTACCGGCTCAACGTTTTCCCGATCGATCTGCCGCCGCTGCGCGATCGGCTCGACGATGTTCCGCTGCTGGCCGAGCATTTCCTCGCGAACCTCAACGAGCGCGAAGGTGCGCACAAGCGCCTGAGCGACAGCGCACTGCGCGCGCTGGGCGAATACCGATGGCCGGGCAACGTGCGCGAGTTGCGCAACGCCGTGCATCGCGGCTTCATCCTGGCCGAAGGCGACACGATCGAGGTCGGCAATCTTCCGATCGGCGCCGCGAGCATCGCGCCCGAGCCGGCCGCCCCAACCGAAAGCGGGGCAAGGCGCACGAACGGAACGGCACACGCATCGCCACTCGATCCGGCGCCCGCCGGCGCGAACGCCGGCGCGGTGACCTCGGCCGCCGCGGGTCATTCCGGCGGCCGCGCGCTCGACATCGTGGTGGGAACCTCGATCGCCGATGCCGAACGCACGCTGATCCTCGCCACCGTCGAGCACTGCGGCGGCCACCGCGAGCGTGCCGCGGCCATGCTCGGCATCAGCGCCAAGACGCTCTACAACCGGCTCAAGGGATACCAGAACGCCGACTGAGGAAACGTCGTTCCGGGACGGAACGACGTTCCCCGCGTGCGCGAATCAGGCGCGCTGCGCCATCGCGATCATCCGGCGCGCTTCCACCGGCGGAATTCCGATCGCGTCGCGATACTTCGTGACCGTGCGGCGTGCCACGCTCGCACCGCGCTGCTCGAGCTGACGCGTGATGCGGATGTCCGACAACGGCTGCTTCGGATCCTCGGCCTGGACGATGTCGCGGATCAGCGTCTGGATCGCGCGCGGCGAGATCCGGTAGCCGTCCTCGCTGACCAGCCGGCTGCCGAAGAAATGCTTGAACTCGATCAGCCCGCGCGGCGTCGCCATGTATTTTCCGCTGGTCACGCGCGATACGGTCGATTCGTGCACGCCGACTTCGGCCGCGATGTCGCGCAGGTGCAGCGGCCGGATCGCGACGTCGCCGTGCTCGAAGAAGCCCTGCTGCGTGGCGACGATCGCACTGGCGACCTTCAGGATCGTCTCGGCGCGCTGCTCGATGCTGCGCAACAGCCAGCGGGCCTCGGTGAGCTGCGTGCCCATCGGCGTCGACGACCATCCGCGATCGCGGCGCACGGCATCGGCGTACAGGCGATTGATGCGAAGCCGCGGCGATGCCGCACTGTTCGGGAACGCGACCCATCGCCCGCGCACCTTGCGAACGGTGACGTCGGGGACGACGTGCTGCGGTTCGTCGGCGCCGAAGGTGGCGGCCGGACGCGGCGCCAGGCTGCGAATGAGCTGGTTGGCACAGGCGAATTCGGCTTCGCTGCAGCCGAGCAGTCGCGTGATGCGCGCGGTATCGTGCGCGGCGAGCAGATCGAGATGCGACGCGACGATGCGCAGGGCGAGCGCGTGGCCCGGGCGGTCTGCGGGCAACGCACGCAGTTGCAGCAGCAGGCACTCGGACACCGAACGTGCGCCGACGCCGGCGGGGTCGAGGCTGTGCACGAACGACAGCACCACCTCCAACTCGCGCGCCGTGGCGCGCGAATCGGGTTCGATCAGCGCGGCGATGTCGTCGAGCGAATCGCGGAGGAATCCGTCCTCGTCGAGCGCCTCGACCAGCACGCGCGCGAGTGCAAGGTCGCGTTCGCTCAGTCCGCTGACGTTGACCTGCCGCAGCAGATGATCGCGCAGCGACAGCGGGGCCGGCGCGAGCAGGACGGGATCGTCGGTGGATCGGTCCCCGGAATGGTTCGACCCGGTCGTCGCCCAGGTGAGCTCGCGCTCCGGATCGACGAAAGCCTCCGCTTCGTCCTCGGCGTTGCGCGAATCGGCCGACTCGCCGTCTTCCGATGCGGCCTCGTCGAGCGCGTCTTCACTCTCGAGCAGCGGATTCGTCGACAACGCCTGCGCGATCGCCTGTTCGAGCTCCAGCGCAGACATCTGCAGCATCTTCAGCCCTTGCTGCATCTGCTGGGACAGGGCGGCGCCTTGCGTGGCGCGAAGCTGCAAACCGGGTGCGTGCATTGCGGGGGATTCCTCTCGGAGGGCCTCGATTCGAATACCCCTGCTGTCGCAAGGTCCGTGCCAACATCATTGCGGACGAGAGATCAAGGACTTGCGGCACATCCCCGGCAACTCGGGCCGGTAAAAGCGTTTCGGTTCCGGTAAGCGAGGCGCACGTCGGCGGCGCGCGCCTTGCTATGCTTGCGCTTCGATGACCGCCCCCGCGCTGCCGAGATGGCTCGGCGCTTGCCTGCTGCTGCTGATCGCCACGACCTTTGCGAGCAACCACGTGGCGGCGCGCGTGGCCTTCGATCACGGAGCGAACGTCGCGACGGCGGTCGCCGTTCGCTCCACGGGCGCGGCGTTCTTCGTCTGGTCGCTGTTGCACGCTGCGCGCGTGCCCCTGCGCATGGCGCGGCCGACGCTGGGACGGGCACTCGGCATCGGTGCGCTGCTCGCGGTGCAGAGCCTGTGCCTGTATTCCGCGATCGCCCGCATCCCGGTGGCCCTCGCGCTGATCGTCTTCAACACCTTTCCGATGATGCTGGGGCTGCTGTCGTGGGCGAGCGGCGGCGAGCGGCCGAAGCCGCGCGCGTTCGTCGCGATGGCGATCGCACTCGGGGGCCTCGCGCTCGCGCTCGACGTGTTCGGGCTCACCCGGGCCGACGACGAACTTCCCGCGCAGGCGATGGCGCTGGGCGTGCTGCTGGCGGCCACCGCCGCGCTCGCGTTCGCGAGCGTGCTGCTGCTCACGACACGATGGCTCTCCGATACCGACGGTCGCCTGCGCAGCTTCGTGCTGATGCTCGTCGTCGCGTTCGTCGCGCTGTCCGGCGGCGGGCTCACCGGCGAATTCGCCTGGCCGCGAGACACGACCGGCTGGAGCGCGCTCGCCCTGCTCACGCTGCTGTATTCGTCGGCGATCACCGCGCTGTTCGTGCTGCTGCCGCGCCTGGGCGCGGTGAACAACGCCGCGATCCTCAATTTCGAGCCGATCGCGGCGCTGCTGCTCGGCTGGATCGTGCTCGGTCAGCGCATCGCGCCGCTGCAACTCGCCGGCGCGGCGATCGTCGTCGGAGCGATCGTGCTGCTGACGATCGTGCGTCGCTGACCGGACGCGGCGCCAGCGGGATCGACGAGCCGCCTGTTATACGATCCCGGAGTCGCGACCCTGCCGCTCCGCCCGCCTCGCACATGCCGCCGTTCGTTCGAATCCCGCCGGGCCGCACGCCGCTTCGCACCGGGCGAGCACGATGAGCACGCCCGCTTTCGACGCCCGGCGCACGGCCGAAGCGTTGCCGTGGCCGGCGCTGGTCGATGCGTTGCGTGCGATGCTCGTGCGCCGCCACGCGGGGCAGACGCGGTCGCCCGAGCGGATCGCGATGCCGCTGCCCGGCGGCGTGCTGCTCGCGATGCCGTCGAGCGACGGCGAATTCGCGTGTACGAAACTGGCCACGCTGCACGACGACAACCGCGCGCGCGGACTGCCCACGCTGATGGGCGAGGCGATCCTCATCCGCGCCGACACCGGAGAGCCGCTCGCGCGTTTCGACGCGCCGACGATCACCGGGCGTCGAACCGCCGCGTTGTCGGCGCTCGCCGCGCTCGAGCTCGCCGGGCCGCGTCGCGAACGCCTGCTCGTGTTCGGCTCGGGCGTGCAGGCGCGCGCGCACGTCGACGCGTTTCGTGCCGTGATGCCGCTGCGCGAGGTCGTCGTGCACTCGCGAAACGCCGCGCATGCGAAGGCGTTCGCCGACTCGCTTCGCGACAGCGGGCTCGCGTGCAGCCCGCTCGACGGGTCGCCGTCCGACGCGATCGCCGGTTTCGACCTGATCGTCACCGCGACGTCGAGCCGCGAACCCCTGTTCGAAGACGACGCGCGCTTCGACGGATTCGTCGCCGCGATCGGCGCCTACCGGCCCGAGATGTGCGAGCTGCCGGCGGCGCTGCTGGATCGCGCGGCGCTGTACGGCGACGACGTCGAGGCGGCTCGAAGCGAGGCGGGCGACCTGATGCGCGCCGGCATCGACTGGTCGCGACTGACACCGCTCGAGCGCGTCGTCGTCGGTGCGGCGCGCCGGCCCGCGCACGGCCCGGTCGTCTTCAAGAGCGTCGGCCAGGCGTTGTGGGATCTCGCCGCCTGCCGCCTCGCGTGGACGCAGGCGGAGCGCAGCGGACGATGAGCCGGGCGACGCCGCATGCCGACTTCGGCCGTGTGCGCGTGTTCTTCGGCGAGAAGAACGGCAAGTACCCGGACGGCAACCAGGTCGTCGTGCGCGGCCGCGACACCCGTGCCGCGTTCGACACGCCGCTCGTCGCCAACCGGATCGGCGACGAGCTCGACTCGGCCGATCTCGTCGTGCTCGGCCACGTTCACGAGGATCACATGGCCGGGCTGCATCGGCTCGCCGATGCGAAGGTCTACGCCCACGAGCGCGACGTCGAGGCAGCGCGCAGCTGGCCGGGACTCGTGCGGCACTACGGCCTGTCGGCGCCGGTCGTCGACGCGATGCACGAGAAGGTGCGCCGCGAATTCCAGTACGCACCGCGCCCCGATGCGATCGCCTACGGCGACGATGCCGTGTGGGAGCTCGGCGGCACGCGTGTTCGGGCGGTGCACATGCCCGGGCACACGGCCGGACACTCGGTGCTCGTCGTCGAGCCCGAGGCGCTCGCGTTCATCGGCGACATCGACCTGAGCGGCTTCGGCCCGTATTACGGCGACGCGAGTTCGGACCTCGCCGCATTCCGCCGCACGCTCGCGCGCCTGCCCGCGCTCGATGCCCGCATCTGGGTCACTTCGCACCATCGCGGCGTGTACACCGATCGCGCGGCGTTCCTCGCCGCGCTCGGCGCCTTCGCCGCGAAGATCGACGAGCGCAGCGAACGCCTGCTCGAGATGCTGCGCGAACGACCCCGCACGCTCGAGCAACTGGCCGAGGCGCGGCTGCTGTACCCGCCCGATCACGCCGAGATCTGGATCCTCGACGCCGAACGCCGCACGATCGCGCAGCACCTCGACGAGCTCGCCGCGACCGGCGCGGTCCGCACCGACGACGACGGTCGTTATCACGCGCGCTGACCCGCCCGCGCGGCCAGCACCTCCCGGTACACGGCCAGGTTGCCTTCGACCATCGAGTCGACCGAGAACTGCGTGCGGATCCGCTCGCGCCCGGCGGCGCCCATCCGCTCGCGCAGTGCCGGATCGTCGAGCAGTCGCTGCAACGCCTGTGCCAGCGCGGCCACGTCGCCCGGCGCGACGAGGAACCCGGTGACGCCTTCCTGCACCGCTTCGGGCATCCCGCCGGCACGAGTGGCGACCACCGGCACGCCGGCCGCCTGCGCCTGCAGCAGCGAGACGCCCAGCCCTTCGCGATCGGCCGGATGTGCGAGCACGTCGAGCCCGCCGAGCCATTGCGCGAGGTCGTCGCGAAAACCGAGGAATCGCACGATCGACGCCAGTCCCTCGCGCGCCACGCGTGCCTCGAGCTCCGGTCGCAGCGGCCCCTGCCCGAACAGCAGCACGCGCAGGCGCGGCTGCGTCTCGCGCAGGATCTTCAATGCATCGAACAGGTGGCGATGACCCTTGCGCCCGATCAGTTGCGCGACCACGCCGACGACCCGCGCATCGTCGTCGAGCCCGAACTCGCGGCGAAACGCGGCCCGGTCGACCGGGTGCATCCACGGCGCCGCATCCAGCGCGCTGCGCACGCAGCGAAGCCGCTGCGCCGGAACGCCTTCGTCGAGCAGCACGTCGCGGATGCCGTCGGAGATCGCGATCACCCGATCGAAGAGACGGTACTTCGCCGCGGCGATCCACGGCCGCTCGCGATTGTCGACGCGCCGCGACAGCACGCAGGGCACGCCGGCGATCCGCGCCGCCGCGCCGCCCCAGACGTCGACGCCGCGCCGGCTGTGCAGGTGAACGAGCGCCGGGCGCTCGTCGCGGATGTGCGCGAGCAGCCGCACGACGAACGCGGCGTCGAGATCACCGCGCAGCACGGTCGGCAGCACCCGCGCGTGCGCACTCGCCGGCCCGGCCACCTGCGCACCCGGCGGGCACACGAGCGTGTTCTCGATACCCCGGCGCGCCAGTCCCTCGAGCAGGTAGACGACCTGGCGCGCGCCGCCGTAATAGTGGCGCCCGCCTTCGACGTGCAGGATCTTCAACGCGCCGGCTCCAGCACCGCCGCCACCTCGCGCTCGACGCGCTCGGGCGTGATGTCGCGCATGCACGTCCAGCGACCTGCGCAGGTCGGCGCGCGATGGCACGGCGAGCACGCGAGCCCGAGCCGGACGACGCGCGCATTCGAGCGCCCGGTGATCGTGTACGGGCACGTGGAGCCGAACAGCGCGACGGTCGGCACGCCGAACGCGATCCCCATGTGGGTCAGCCCGGTGTCGACGCCGACGACGAGCGCCGCACTGCGCACGAGCGCGGCGGCCTGCGCCAGGTCGGTGCGCCCGGCCAGGTCGACCATGCCCGGCGAATCGCGGGCGATCGCCGCGGCAGCCGCACGATCGTCCGGCCCGCCGAGCAGCACGGGGACGAGCCCGGTCCGTGCCCGCAAACGCGCGGCGAGCTCGCGCCACGCCGATTCGAACCAGTGCTTCTGCGGGCGCGTGGTGAACGCGGCGAACACCGCGTAGCGCCCGGGCTCCAGCGCGTGCTCGCGCAACAGCGCCTGCGCGGCCGACGCCGCCTGCGGCGCGACGGTGAGCCGTGGCAGGAACTCGTCGCGTTCGAGCCCGAGATGGCCGGCGAGGTGCAGGTACTCCGACGAGATCCGCGCGCGATCGCCGCCCCGTTCGACGACCTCGTTGACGAACAGCGAGCTGCCTTCACGCGCGCCCAGTCCGATCCGTCGCGGCGCACCGCTCAACCAGGCGAGAAAGGCGCTCTTCGCGATTCCGTGCAGGTCGAGCGCGAGATCGAATCGACGCCGGCGCAGCTCCGCACGGAAGCGCCGGATCCGGCGATACAGCTCGACCCACCGACCCGCGCGCAGCAACGCGCGCCATTCCCTCTTCGGCCAGACGATGCACTCGTCGATCGAGGGATCGCTCGCGACCAGCGCGTCGATCCCCGGCTCGACCACCCACGCGATGTACGCATCGGGCCACGTCCTGCGCAGCGCCGCCGCCAGCGGCGAAGCGAAGACGACGTCGCCGATCGCCGAGGTGCGGACGATCAGGATGCGCTCGAACCGGGCCGGGGGCGCGCTAGACACCGAAGGTCGCCAGTCGCGCGAGAACGTCGTCGACGGCGATCGTGTTCATCGTTTCGCCCTCGATCGCTCCCATCCGTGCGTCGTGTCGCAGCGGCTTCGTTCCACCGAACAGCCCCAGCGCCGGCACCCCGACGGCCGGCGCCAGGTTCAGTGCCCCGGTGTCGTTGCCGACGCAGACGTCGCACGCCTTCAATGCGGCGGCCGTCTTCAGCACCGACGACTCGCACCGGATCGAGATCGACTGCGCCCGATCGACGCCGGCGCGGATCCGCTGCGCGCTGGCCGCTTCGGCCGGTCCGCCGAGCAGCACGACGCCCGCGCCCCGCTCCGCGAGCGCCTGCGCCAGCCGCGCGAAATTCTCGACGCCCCAGTTCTTTCGCGGCTGCGAAGTGCCGATCGCGACCGCGACGAGCGGCCTGGGCAGCCGCTGCAATTCGCGCGCGAGCTCGGCCACCAGGTCGTCGGGCACGGCGATTTGCGGCACCACCGGCCCCGCGACGAATCCGTGCACGCGGGCGAACTCGGTCGCCTCGGCGTACACCCAGTTGCCCTCGCCCGCGTACGGACGAATGTAGGGGGCCGCGTTGAGCGCCAGCCGCTCGACACGGGAAAATCCGAACCCGGCCCGGTAGGGAATGCCCGCGAGCCACGCGAGCAGGCCGTAACGCACCCGGGACGAGAAGACATAGACGCGGTCGAACCGCCGCCGTCGAAGCTCGCGCACGATCTGCGCGAGCCCGCGCACGCCTCGATGCCTGCCCGGACCCGAGCCCGGCCGCGTCGGGCGGTAATCGTATTCGATGACGTCGTCGATCGACGCCTCGCCGGCGAGCAGGTCGCCGGCACGGCACGACGGCCGGGCCATCAACGCGACGCGGCCTCCCCGGCTGGTTCTCGCGATGGCCCGGATGTACGGCACGTGCCAGACGAGATCGCCGATCCCGCTGCGATGATGCACGACGAGCGTACGAGGCCGACCGTCTTCGCCGGCAGCCCGATCAGGCATGACGGAGGTCCGTCGCATCGCCTCCCGGGCCGGGGGCCCTCGATTCGCGGTAGCGCAACGCGCCCGCGGAAAGCGCCAGCAACAAGGCGAACGCCTTCGTTCCCGCGCTCGTTCCGAACAGACCCTCGGTCATCGAGAACATCGCCGTGCCGACGACGACCATGACGCCGCACAGCGCAAAGAAGAAAGACCGCTCGTCGCACACGCGGGTCACGAAGAAGCGACCGGCCAGGATCCAGAACAGGACCACCGCGAATCCGACCGGCAGCCCGCCGAGCGCGAGGGCGGTGATCAGCTCGTTGTGCAGGCCGGCGAGACCGCGGAACGAAGGCGGCAGGCGACCGGACTGCACCGCTTCTTCGCGCGCTTCGTCGTAGTTCGCCAGCCCGATGCCGGTCCACGGGTTGCGGCTGAACTGTTCGATTCCCCAGCGCCACATGTCGAGCCGCAACTGCGTCGACGAGTCGATCGGAACCGGGCCTTCGCGGTCCTCGTCGAACCAGGCCTCGACCTGCTCGACCGCGGCGACGATGCGGCCCTGCGCGTTGTCGGAGAACTGCAGTGCGACCGCCCCCCCGATGAAGGTGAGCGCGAGCAGTGCGAGGAAGCTGCGCGACGCGACGACCCTCCACCGATAGACGTACAGCGAGAGAATCAGCGTCGCCAGCAGCACGACGGGGAATGCGAGCCAGGCGCCGCGGGTCGCGGTGAGGATCGAAGCGCCGACGCCCGCGAAGGACGCCAGCAGGCCGCCGAAGAGGCGCGAGACGTCGCGCCGGCTCGAGAACAGCTCGCTGATGCATCCCGCGAGCGCCATGCACCCGAGAAGCAGCGCGAAATTCCCGAACGGCACCGCATTCCACCGCTGCCCCAGGCCCGAGACCCGGACGCTTCCCATGACCAGGACGTCGAACAACGCGATCGCCAGCGTCGTGAATGCGCCCAGCACGATCGACCAGAACAGCGTCGTGTAGCGGATGCCGACGCGCCCGATCAGCACGTAGATCAGGCCTCCGGTCACGAGCAGGTGCGCGGGCCGATGCAGCCAGGCGAGGTCCCAGCCCGTCAGCGACATGTTGACCGCGTAGGCGACGGGTATCGCTGCGCAGGCGAGCAGATAGGCGCGATCGGTCGCATTGAGGAACGGTTCGCGAACGAGCAGCCGGACGCCGGCCAGTGCGGCGAGCACCATCAGCCAGCCGCCGACCCTGGGGAACAACATGTGCAGCGGAACCACGCAGAAGACGAAGAGCTCGACGAGCTGGCGCTCGGTGACGCCGTACGCCGCGCCGGACACGCGACCGGAAGCGATCATTCCAGCGCGACTCCGCATTGCTCGAAAACCTTCCTCATGTCGGATTCCTCCTCGGCCGACTTGAATTTCAGCTCGCGCCAGCCGAACGCCACGACCGGTACCGTCGGTGGGTAGACCTGCCGGGCGAACAGCAGCGCCGACGAGCGCACGCCGACGACCGCGTCGTACGCGGTGCGCGCGAGGTGCGATTCGAGCGCGCCGGGCGGATCGATCGAGCGGTAATCCGGATGGCTCAATTCGTGCGCCGCATCCTTCGGATGCGCCTTGTAGTCGATCTGCGTGAAACCCTCGTCGGCGAGCCAGGTGCGAATGCGCGCCGTGACCGCGCGCAGGTCCTCGCGACTCATCAATCGGAAACCGGTCAGCGGCTGCCCGACGACGAGCGCACGGCGCGGTCCGCCGCCTGCGCGCGTCGCGGGCAACGGATCGACGAGCGGCGGCAGCACCTGCACTTTGGCCGCATCGTACTCGTGCGGCAGGCCGGCCAGCACGTAGATCCGGTCGCAGAAGTCGGCGTCGGATCCGATCCGGTCGCCGCCGAAGCAACGGTAATCGAGTTCGGGCGCGGCAAGCCTGCGCAGTTTCCGTACCCGCTGCAGCGCGCGGCGCACACGCGACAGCGGATAGCGGCGAATGCTGATGATTCCGTCGGGCAGGATGCGAGCGTGCATCGAGCGCGCCCCGCAGGCAGGCGGCAGACCGTTCAGGAAATAGTTGATCGCTTCGGTGTCGAAGACGGCGCTGTGCAGCAGCAGTTGCTCGCAGCGCCCGACCCGCGCGGCGACCTCGCGCAGGTTCGCGCGCAGCCGGCGATGGCGCCCGAAGGGCCCCGGAAGCGGATCCCAGCGCGGCCACGGCAGATACTGGCAGACCTCCCATTCACCGGGCTCGACGACCGACGCGAGCGTCGGCTTGTACCAGAACAGCAGATGCCGGGCGCCCGGGTCGAAGCGCTGTGCGATCCGACGCGCCGCGAGATATTGCAGCGGCGAAGCGACGAAATAGACGGCGACCGTTGCGGCAGAGGGCATGCGGCGTCAGGCGGCGCTCGCGCTCCGGAGGATCGACGCGATCGCGTGCGCAGCGGCGGCGAAGCCCATTGCGCCGGTGACGCCGACCAGCGAGCCATATCCGGCGCACCCCAGCGGAGCCCCCCCGGCGCACGCCGCCGGCGCCGCGAGCGGCACCGGCGACTCGTCCGAGTACAGCGCCTGCACGCCGAACGGCCCCCCGCCGGCACGCGGGAATCCGTGGTCGCGACGCAGCCGCGAGCGCACCGACGCGAGCAGCGCATCGCCGGTGGCCGCGGCGAGATCGTCGCGGCGCAATCGCAGCGGATCGGTTCGACCGCCGGCCGCGCCGCAGACGACGATCGGCTGGCCACGGCGCACCGCGCACGCGATCAGCGCGGCCTTCGCGCGCGGCGCGTCGATCGCGTCGATCACGAAGGCATCGGCCGCCACGCAGGCATCGACGTTGGCCGGCGTGACGAAATCGTCGATCGTCCGCAGCCGGCACGACGGCGCGATGTCGGCGATGCGCGCGCGCATCGCGTCGACCTTGGCAGCGCCGAGCGTCGAGTCGAGCGCGTGCACCTGCCGATTCACGTTCGATTCGGCGACGTGATCGGCATCGACGAGCGTCAGCCGCCCCACGCCCGAGCGCGCGAGCGCCTCGGCCGCCCACGACCCGACGCCGCCGATGCCGACGACGCATACGTGGGCGAGCGCGAGCGAATCGAGCGCCGCATCGCCGTACACGCGCGCGACGCCGCCGAAGCGACGCCGGGTGTCGATGGCCGTCGCGACGACGGCGAGCTCGGGAGCACCCATGCGCGTGTTCGTGCCGATCGCGCCGCTCAGGGCAGGATCACCGACGAGCCCGTCGTCTTGCGCGCCTCCATGTCGCGATGCGCCTGCGCGGCATCGGCGAGCGCGTAGCGCTGGTCGACCTCGATGCGGATCTTGCCCGAGCCGACCATCCGGAACAGCTCGGCCGACATCTCCTCGAGATTCTTCCGGTTCGCCTGGTGCGCCATCAGCGACGGGCGCGTGATGTACAGCGACCCCTTGAGCGCCATCAGCGACATCGGCGGCACCGGACCCGAGGAATTGCCGAAGCTCACCATCAGGCCGAACGGCTGCAGGCAGTCGAGCGACGCCTGGAACGTATCCTTGCCGACCGAGTCGTAGACGACCGGAACCATCCGGCCGTCGGTGATCTCGCGCACGCGCTCGACGATGTTCTCGTGCTTGTACAGGATCGTGTGATGGCAGCCGAAACGGCGCGCGAGCTCGGCCTTCTCCTCGGAGCCGACCGTGCCGATCACCGTCACGCCGAGCGCACGCGCCCATTGCATCGCGATCAGCCCGACGCCGCCCGCCGCCGCGTGGAACAGGATCGTCTGGCCCTTCTGCAGCCGATACGTGCGCCGGAACAGGTACTGAACCGTGAGGCCCTTGAGCATCATCGCCGCGGCCGTCTCGAAGTCGATGTTCCTCGGCAGGCGCACGAGCGGCTTCGTCGTCATGTTGCGCACTTCCGAATACGACCCCGGGGGCCGGTCGCAATACGCGACGCGATCGCCCACCTTCAGCGCATCGACACCCTCGCCCACCGCGGTGACGACCCCGGCGCCTTCGAGGCCGAGCCCGGCCGGAAGCGTCTGCGGATACAGGCCGGTGCGGAAATAGACGTCGATGAAGTTCAGGCCGATCGCTTCGTGGCGCACCTGGACCTCGCCGGGCGCGGGCGGCCCGACGTCGACGTCGACGTACTGCATCACTTCGGGTCCGCCGGTTTTTTCGATGCGGATCGCCTTGGGCATGTTCACTCCGGGAAACGGGTCACGGGCACGGCGCCCGGTGCTGCGAGCGGCATCAGTATAGCGATGCCCTCGACGCCCTCCGGGTAAACGAGCGGTACGGGACGGCGCCGGTATCTGATATCTTAGATTCGATGGAAACGGCGACGGAAGCCATCGGCCGGCAGGGCGTTCCGCGCGCGGAGGCGCTGCTCGTTCGACTGAACCAGGCGCTGATCGTCGGGCTGATGGCGACGATGGCGCTGTTCGTGTTCGCCAACGTCGTCTCGCGCTACGTCTTCAACTACTCGCTCGTCTGGGTCGAGGAACTCACGCAATACCAGATGATCTGGATCACCTGGCTCGGGGCCGGCCTCGCGCTGCGCGAAGGCCGCCACGTCGCGGTCGACCTGCTGCAGGACGCCCTGCCCGCGCGACTGCGCCGGATCGTGCGCTGGGGCATCGTCGCGACGATGCTCGCGTTCCTGCTCGCGCTCGCCTGGTACGGCGTGCAGATCGTCGCGTTCTCGTGGGACCAGGAGACGCCGATGCTCGGCCTGCGCACCGGCATCCCGTACCTGGGCATCCCGATCGGCGCGGCGGTGTTCGCGCTGCACCTCGTGCTGTTCGCGCGCGATTTCGTCGAGCACCGGTTCGAGCACATCGAGGAGGCCGGCGCCGAGGGGTGATCCCTCGAACGGCCGGAACGCGATGTCGACCATGCTCTTCGTCCTGTTCGCCGTCGGACTCGTCGTCGGATTGCCGATCGCGTTCGTGATGGGCGTCTCGGGGCTGGTCGCGCTCGCCTGGGACGGCAAGCTCTCGCTGCTGTCGGTGCCGCAGCGCATCTTCGACGGCATCAACTCCTTCCCGCTGATGGCCGTGCCGTTCTTCATCCTCGCCGCCGACCTGATGACGGCGAGCGGGATCACGACCGCGCTGCTGCGCTTCTCGCAGAGCCTCGTCGGACACATCCGCGGAGGCATGGGGCACGTGAACGTGCTGACCTCGGTGATGTTCGCCGGAATCAGCGGATCGGCGCTCGCCGACGCCGCCGGCCCGGGCGCGATCGAGATGCGCATGATGGAGAAAGCCGGCTACGAGCGCTATTACTCGGCCGCGCTGTCGGCGGCGACCGCGACGATCGGCCCGATCATTCCGCCGTCGATCATCATGGTCATCTACGCGCTGACCGACAGCCGCGTCACCGTGGCGGGCTTGTTCCTCGCCGGCGTCGTTCCCGGGCTGCTGCTCGGCGCGGCGCTGATGATCGCCAACCACGTGATCTCGGTGCGGCGCGGGTACGGTGCCGCGCAGCCGCGCCGCAGCGTGCGCGAGCGCATCGAGGCGCTGGTGCGCGCGGTTCCGATCCTCGCGATGCCGGCGATCATCATCGGCGGCATCCTCAGCGGCCTGTTCACGCCGACCGAGGCCTCGGCCGTCGCCGTGTTCTATGCGCTGTTCATCGGGCTGTTCGTCACCCGCACGCTCAACGCGCGGCTGATCTCGAAAGTCCTGCTGCAAAGCGGGCTCGTCACGTCGGCCGCGCTCATCATCGTCTCGACCGCCTCGCTGTTCGCGTGGCTGCTGACCCTGCTGCAGATCCCCCAATCGATCGCCGCCTCGATCGCGCAACTGACGACCGACCCGCTCCTCGTGATGTTCGTCGTGGCGGGTTTCGTGCTCGTCTGCGGCCTGTTCATCGACACGCTGCCCGCGGTGATCATCCTGGTGCCGGTGCTCGCGCCGCTGGCCGACCAGTTCGGCATTCCCCCGCTGCAGTTCGCGATGACGATCGTGCTCAACCTCACGATCGGCATGATCACGCCGCCGGTCGGCGCCGTGCTGTTCGTGATGGCGTCGGTCGCGCGGCTGCGGCTCGATCGTCTCGCGCGCGCGGTCGTGCCGCTGCTCGCCGCCGAGCTCGTCGTTCTGCTGCTCGTCGTCGTCTTTCCGTCGCTGAGCACCGCGGTGCCGGCGTTTTTCGGCTACGCCAGATAACCACCCCCGAAGGGAGACCGTCATGAAGAAGGGATTGCTGCTCGCCGCCCTCGCCGCATCGCTCGCGTTCGCGGCGCCGGCCTCGGCGCAGAAAGTGCTCAAGTACGCGCACTTCCAGCCGGCGAAGGAAGACCAGCCGAAACACGCGGCCGCGCTCGCCTTCAAGGAGCACGTCGAGCGCGCGACCAACGGCTCGGTGCGCGTCGAGATCTACCCGGCCGGCCAGTTCGGCAAGGACCAGCCGACGATGGAGGGCGTGAAGCTGGGCACGCTCGAGCTCGCCGTCGCGCACGACGGGGCGATCGCCACGGTGCACAAGCCGATCGGCGTTCTCGGCATTCCGTTCCTCTACGAAAACCACGAGCACGCGTGGCGGGTCTACGACAGCGCGTGGCTCGACGCGTTCTCGGCCGACATGGTGAAGAAACAGGGCATCCGGCTGCTCGGGCTGGCCGACAACGGCGTTCGGCACTTCACCAACAGCATGCGCCCGATCCGCACGCCGGCCGACATGAAAGGGATGAAGATCCGCATCCAGCCCTCGCCCGTGTTCAAGACGCTCGTCGAGTCGCTCGGCGCTTCGCCGTCGGCGATTCCGTGGGCCGAGCTGCCGGCCGCGCTGCAACAGAAAGTGGTCGACGGACAGGAGAACGGCGTCACCAACATCCTCGCCGCGAGCCTGTACCAGCACCAGAAATACATCACCCTCGACGGACACGTCTGGAGCGTGCACGGCTACCTGATCAACGAACGCTTCTACCAGTCGCTCACTCCAGCCGAACGCGCCGCCGTCGACGAAGGCACGAAGAAGGCGATCGCGATCCATCGCAAGATGACCGCCGACCAGGACCGCAACGCGAAGGCGATCCTCGAAAAAGTCGGCATGGAGGTCACCGAGCTGGCGCCGGCGCAGGTCGCCGAGTTCCGCAGCCTCGCGCAACCGCCGGTGCGCGCGTGGGCCGAGAAGGAGATCGGCAAGAACTACGTCGACGACCTGTTCCGCGCGATCGAGTCGACGAGCAAGCCGTGATCGCAGCGGCAGCGGCAGCCGCCGGGCACGCGCGGCGAGACCCGAGAGGCGCTCGATGAGCCGAAGCGAGCTGCTCGCGCGCCTGGTCGCACAACGCGTGTTGCCGGTGCTGCGCCTGCCGGACGCGCAGGCCACGCGCGACGCGGTGGCGTGCCTGTACGATGCCGGCTTTCGCGTTTTCGAAGTGACGTTGACGACTCCCGATGCCGAAGCGCTGATCGAAGCGCTCGTGCGCGAGCGGCCCGACAGCCTGGTCGGCGCCGGGACCGTCGTCGATCCCGCTCGCGCCGACGCGTGCCTGCAGCGCGGCGCCGCCTTCGTCGTCACGCCGTACCCGGTGCGCGGCGTCGCGGCCCGCTGCCATGCGGCCGGCCGCGTGGCGTGCATCGGCGCGTTCACGCCGGCCGAAGCGGCCGTCGCGCTCGACGAAGGGGCCGACGTCGTGAAAGTGTTTCCCGCCTCCACCGGCGGGCCCGCGCATGTCGCGGCGCTCGCGTCGATTTTTCCCGGCGTGCGGCTTTGCCCGACCGGCGGAATCGACGACACGCAAATCGGCGCCTACCTGCGAGCCGGCGCCGCCCTGGTCGGCGCCGGCTCGCGGCTGGTCGACCGCGACGCGCTCGCGCGCGGCGACCGCCGCACGGCGATCGAGCACGCACACCGCTATCTGCAAAACGGAGCATGAAGATGACACGGGAAGAACTGGTCCGGGGATTCGGCGAAGTGGCGACCGCATCGGTGGCCGACGCGGTCGACAAGATCTGCGGGCGCCGCGGCTACATGGAGCACGCGCTCAAGCCGCGCATCAACGAGCGGCGCATCGTCGGTCCCGCGGTCACCGTCCTCGAGGAACCGACGACGGAAGCGCTGCCGCCGCAGCATGCGCTCGACGTGATCGACGAGGCCGAGCCGGGCAGCGTGATCGTGATCGCGATCGGCGGCGAAGCCGACGTCGCGGTCTGGGGCGGTCTGATGACCGCCGGCGCATGGGTGCGCGGCATGGCGGGCGCGGTGCTCGACGGCGGCGTGCGCGATCTCGCCGAGATCCGTCGCGACTACGATTTTCCGGTGATCGCCCGATCGGTGTCGCCCGGTACCACGGTCGGGCGCTACCGGACCGTCGCGTCGAACGTCCCGGTCGTGTGCGGCGGCATCGAGGTGCATCCGGGGGACCTGATCGTCGGCGACATCGACGGCGTCGTCGTCGTGCCGAGCGATCGCGCCGCCGAGGTGCTCGAACTCGCCCGCGAGATCGATCGGCGCGAACTCGAGCAGGCGCGCTTGATCGTCGAGGCGCGCTCGCTGCGCCAGGGGCTGGCGAAGTACGGACGAATCTAGGCGAACGAGGCAGGCGACGAAGTGAGCGATTTCGACGTCGTCTCGATCGGCGAGCCGCTGATCGAGTTCAACCAGACGAGGCCCGGAGCACCGGAGTTCCTGCAGGGATTCGGCGGCGACACGTCGAACATGATCATCGCCGCCGCGCGCAGCGGCGCGCGCACCGCCTACTGCACGCGCATCGGCGACGACGCCTTCGGCCGGCAGTTCCTCGCGCTGTGGCAGCACGAGGGCGTCGACGTGCAGGGCGTCGACATCGACGCCGAGGCGCATACCGGGGTGTACTTCGTCGCGCACGGCGCCGGCGGACACGAGTTCTCGTATCTGCGCGCCGGTTCCGCAGCGAGCCGGATGCAGCCGTCGAAGCTCCCCGAGCCGCTGCTGGGCCGCAGCCGGATCGTCCATGCCTCGGGGATCAGCCTGGCGATCTCGGCGAGCGCCTGCGATGCGGTGCTCGCCGCCCTGGAGGCCGCGCGCGCGCGCGGCGCGCGCGTGTCCTTCGACTCGAACCTGCGCACGCGCCTGTGGCCGCTGACGAGGGCGCGCGCGATGATCGCCGCCGCCGCGTCGTATGCCGACTGGTTCTTCCCGAGCCTGGACGACGCGCGCACGCTGTCGGGCTTCGACGACGCCGACGCGCTCGTCGACTGGGCGCACGGCACCGGCGCGCGCGCGGTGTTCCTGAAGCTCGGCGCCGAAGGCGTCGTCGTCAGCGACGGCGTGCGCCGGGAACGGATCGCCGGGCACCGGGTCGGGTCGGTCGACGCCACCGGCGCCGGCGACACGTTCTGCGGCGCCTGCCTTGCGCGCATCTGCGCGGGCGACTCGATCTGGGCGGCGGCGCGCTACGCGAACGCCGCCGCCGCGCTGTCGACGACGGGCTTCGGTGCCGTCGCCCCGATCCCCGACGCCGACGCGGTGCGCCGGCTCCTCGCGCAGGCCTGACGCCGATGGGAATCGCCGAACGACCGCCGCGTGCACCGCGCGCCGGCCTTCGCGTCCACGACGACCGCGTCGAGCGTCCGAAGACGCTGACCGAACTGGCGATCGCACGCATCCGCGAAGCGATCGTCGACGGCCGCTACCGTTTCGGCGAGCAGCTGTCGGAGGCCTCGCTCGCCGCCGCAATGGGCATCAGCAAGACGCCGGTGCGCGAAGCGCTGCTGCGGCTGCAGGGCGAAGGGCTCGTGCAGATCCATCCGCAGCGCGGCACCTTCGTGTTCGCGCTCGACGAAGCCGGCGTGCGCGACGTCTGCCGCTTCCGCGAGATCATCGAATGCGCGGCGCTCGGCGAATCGATGCGTCGCGACGCGGCCGGACTGCGCAAGCGCCTCGAGCGCAACGTCGAGCAGATGGCGGCGGCGCACGCGGCGCAGGATCTCGCCGCGCTGCCGCGGCTCGACCAGGCGTTTCACGAGACGATCATCGCCGCCTGCGGGAATCCGTACCTGCACGCGTCGTACGCGCTCGTCGGCCACAAGATCCGCGCGCTGCGCTCGCGACTGCCCGAGGAGAACGAGCGCGTCGGGCACTGCCAGGCGAATCACGCGCGCATCGTCGAGGGCATCCGCGGCGGCGACCTCGGCCGCTCGCAGGCGCTGCTCGCCGAGCACATCCGGGACACGCTCGATTCGTATCTGCTCGCCAGCCGCGGCGCGGCCCGGCGCAGCGCGTAGCCACGCCGAAGCAGACCCGGAAGCCGGCGTCTCAGCGGCGCCGGCGGTCGGTGGCGGTACGGCCGCCGAGCAGCGTGCCGAGCACGCCGCGGATCAGCTCGCGGCCGATGGTCGAGCCGATCGAGCGCGCTGCGCTCTTGGTCATCGCCTCGATCGCCGAATCCTTGCGCCCGCTGCCGGTCATCACGCTGCCGAGCGCGTCCTTGAACAGCCCGCCGAGGCCGCCGCCCGCCGAGTCACCGACGGGGGGCGTGCCGGCCGGGCGGGCATCGGGCGGCGGCGCAGCGGCAGCCCGGCCCTGGAGCATCTCGTACGCGGACTCGCGATCGACGGTCTTGTCGTAGATGCCGGCGACGTTCGACGTACGGATCGCCGCGGCGCGTTCCTCGTCGGTGATCGGACCGATGCGCGAGGCGGGCGGTGCGATGAACGCGCGCTCGACGACGCTCGGGCGGCCTTTCTCGTCGAGCAGCGACACGAGCGCCTCGCCGACGCCGAGCTCGGTGATCGCCTTCTCGGCGTCGAAGGCCGGGTTCGCGCGCATCGTCTCGGCGGCGGCGCGAACGGCTTTCTGGTCGCGCACGGTGAACGCGCGCAGCGCGTGCTGTACGCGGTTGCCGAGCTGGCCGAGCACCGCGTCGGGAACGTCGAGCGGATTCTGCGTGACGAAGTACACGCCGACGGCCTTCGAGCGGATCAACCGCACGAGCTGCTCGATCTTGTCGAGCAGCGCCCTGGGCGCATCGTCGAACAGCAGATGCGCCTCGTCGAAGAAGAACACGAGCTTCGGCTGGTCGCGATCGCCGACTTCGGGCAGGCGTTCGAACAACTCGGAGAGCAGCCACAGCAGGAACGTCGCATACAGCCTCGGCGCGTTCAGCAGCCGGTCGGCGGCGAGGATGTTGACGACGCCGCGTCCGTTCGCATCGGTCTGCATCAGGTCGTCGATGTCGAGCATCGGCTCGCCGAAGAAGCGATCCGCCCCCTGCTGGTCGAGCGTGAGCAGGCCGCGCTGGATCGCGCCGATCGACGCCGCCGAGACGTTGCCGTACGCGGTCGTGAATTCGCGCGCGTGCTCGCCGACGAACTGCAGCATCGCCCGCAGGTCTTTCGCGTCGAGCAGCAGCATTCCGCGCTCGTCGGCAATGCGGAAAACCAGGTGCAGGACGCCTTCCTGCGTCTCGTTGAGCCCGAGCATGCGCGCGAGCAGCAACGGCCCCATGTCGGAGACCGTGGCGCGCAACGGATGACCCTTCTCGCCGAAGACGTCCCACAGCGCCACCGGCGAGCCGCCGAAGGCCGGCGCGGCGAAGCCGATCCGATCGAGACGCTCCTGCAGCTTCGGCGACATCGCACCCGGTTGCGAAAGCCCGGCCAGATCGCCCTTCACGTCGGCGGCGAAAACCGGCACGCCGCTCGCGGAAAAGCGCTCGGACATCACCTGCAGCGTGACGGTCTTGCCGGTGCCGGTCGCGCCGGTGACGAGACCGTGGCGGTTCGCCATGGCCGGCAGCAGGTGCAACTCGGTGCGCTCGTTGCGCCCGATCATCAGCGGTTCGCTCATTGCCGGATGCTAAAATGCCCCGTTCCACGATTCAGGTATTCGACCACGCCAGCGATGGCGCGCGCAAGCGAGAGGGTCTGCATCGGCCCGATCGCGATCGATGCAGGATTCCGCCTGAGCGCTCCCGGCGCGGTCGTCACGAGAGGAAAGGATGGCCGGTCACTCCAAGTGGGCCAATATCCAGCACCGCAAGGGACGCCAGGACGCCAAGCGCAACAAGGTGTTCACGCGCATCATCAAGGAAGTCACTGTCGCGGCCCGCATGGGCGGCAGCGACGCGACGACCAATCCCCGATTGCGGCTCGCGCTGGAAAAGGCTTCGGATGCGAACATCGCCAAGGACACGCTGCAACGCGCGATCCAGCGCGGATCGGGCGAGCTCGAAGGCGCCTCGTACGAGGAAATCCGCTATGAAGGCTACGGCGTCGCCGGCGCGGCGGTCATCGTCGACTGCCTGACCGAGAACCGCGTGCGCACGGTCGCCGAGATTCGCCACGCGTTCTCCAAGAACGGCGGCAACCTGGGCACCGACGGCTCGGTCGCGTTCCTGTTCCGGCACTGCGGGCAGTTCCTGTTCGAGCCGGGCACCTCGGAGGAACGCGTCATGGAGAGCGCGATCGAAGCGGGCGCCGACGACGTCCTCACCGACGAGGAAGGCGGAATCGAGGTGCTGTGCGAGCCCTCGGCGTTTCGGGCACTGAAGCACGCGTTCGAGGCGGCGCACCTCGTCCCGGCGGTGGCCGAGGTCACGATGCGACCGATCAACGAAGTCGCGCTCGTCGGCGACGACGCGGTGCGCATGCAGAAACTGCTCGACGCGATCGAGGGCGTGGACGACGTGCAGCAGGTCTACACGAACGCGGTCTTCGACGAAACGCTCTGAACCGACGGACACGGGCTTCCCGATCATGAAAATCCTCGTCGTCGGCGCCGGCGGGCGCGAACACGCGCTCGCCTGGCAGCTCGCGCGCTCCGAGCGCGTGCAGTGCGTCTACGTCGCGCCGGGCAACGGCGGCACCGCGCGCGAACCGGGCCTGGTCAACGTCGCGATCGTCGACATCGATGCGCTCGCCGATTTCGCCGAACGCGAGAAAGTCGCCTTCACCGTGGTCGGCCCCGAAGCGCCGCTGGCCGCCGGCATCGTCGACCGCTTTCGCGCGCGGCGCCTGCGCATCTTCGGACCGACGCAGCGCGCCGCGCAGCTCGAGGCGTCGAAGCACTTCGCCAAGACGTTCATGAAGCGGCACGCGATTCCCACCGCCGCTTCCGAAACGTTCTCCGACGCCGCCGAGGCGCACGCCTACGTCGCGCGGCGCGGCGCGCCGATCGTCGTGAAGGCCGACGGCCTGGCCGCCGGCAAGGGCGTCGTCGTCGCGACCACGCTCGAGCAGGCGCACGCAGCGATCGACTCGATGCTCACCGGCCATCGCCTGGGCGAGGCCGGTGCGCGCGTCGTCGTCGAGGATTTCCTGCACGGCGAGGAAGCGAGCTTCATCGTGCTGGTCGACGGTCATCACGTCGTTCCGCTCGCGTCGAGCCAGGACCACAAGCGCCTGCACGACGACGACCGGGGCCCGAACACCGGCGGCATGGGCGCGGTCTCGCCGACGCCCGCGGTCACGCCCGAGATCCACGCGCGCGTGCTGCGCGAGATCATCCGCCCGGCGGTCGAGGGGATGGCCGCCGACGGGACGCCCTACACCGGGTTCCTGTACGCCGGGCTGATGATCGAGCCCGGCGGCGCGATTCGCACGCTCGAGTTCAATTGCCGGATGGGCGACCCCGAGACGCAGCCGATCCTCGTGCGCATGAAGAGCGACTTCGTCGACGTCGTCGAGCATGCGCTCGACGCAACGCTCGACCGCACGTCGATCGAATGGGACCGTCGCACCGCGCTGGGCGTCGTGCTCGCCGCCGGCGGCTACCCCGAGGCGCCGCAGAAAGGCGACGAAATCGTCGGGCTGCCGCGCGCCGGCGCCCGCATCGACGAGGACTGCTACGCGTTCCACGCCGGCACCGCGCTCGTCGACGACCGTGTCGTCACCACGGGCGGCCGCGTGCTGTGCGTGACCGCGCTCGGCGACTCGGTGAAGATCGCGCAGTCGCGCGCGTACCGCGCGATCGACTCGATCCGCTTCGAAGGCATGCAGTACCGCCGCGACATCGGCCGGCGCGCTGCAGCCCGGCCCCAGCGATGAGCACGGCTCCGCTGGCACCGTTCGACACCGCGGTCGATCCGGCCGCGGTGCGCGCCTACCTGCTCGAACTGCAGTCGCGCATCGTAGCGGCGCTCGAGACGATCGACGGCACGTCGTTCCGCAGCGACGCGTGGGAGCGCAGCGAAGGCGGCGGCGGCATCACGCGCGTGCTCGAGGAAGGCGGCGTGTTCGAGCGCGCCGGCGTCCTGTTCTCGCACGTGCACGGCACGCGCTTGCCGCCTTCGGCGAGCGCGCACCGCGCCGACATCGCCGGCCGCTCGTTCGAGGCGATGGGCGTTTCGCTCGTCCTGCACCCGCGCAATCCGTTCGTGCCGACGGTGCACATGAACGTGCGCTTCTTCGTCGCCGGCGCGGGCAACACCGACGCGCCGCCCGTGTGGTGGTTCGGCGGCGGAATGGATCTCACGCCGTACTACGCGTTCGAGAAGGACGTCGTCCGTTTCCACAGCGTCTGCAAGCAGGCGCTCGAGCCCTTCGGCGACGCACTGTACCCGCGCTTCAAGCACTGGTGCGACGAGTATTTCTTCCTGAAGCACCGCAACGAGGCACGCGGCGTCGGCGGCATCTTCTTCGACGACCTGAACGATGGCGGCTTCGCCCGCTGCTTCGCGCTGCTGCGCTCGGTGGGCGATGCGTTCCTCGACGCCTACACGCCGATCGTGCTTCGCCATCGCGACGAAGCCTACGGCGAACGCGAGCGCGCGTTCCAGGCGTGGCGGCGCGGCCGCTACGTCGAGTTCAACCTCGTCTACGACCGCGGCACGCTGTTCGGCCTGCAGTCGGGCGGGCGCAGCGAATCGATCCTGTGCTCGATGCCCCCGATCGCGGGCTGGCGCTACGACTGGCATCCGGAACCCGATTCGCCCGAAGCGCGGCTGGCCGCGTTCCTGGTCCCGCGCGACTGGGTCTGAGGTGCCCGGCGCACACCGAGCCGGCTCGCGCCGCATGCGCATCGGGCTGCTGGGCGGCACCTTCGATCCGGTGCACGTCGGCCACCTCGCGCTCGCTGCGGCCGCACGCGAGCATCTCGCGCTCGACGAAGTCCGCTTCCTGCCGACGGGACGTTCGTGGCAGAAGGCGCCGGCGGGTGCCGACGCGCAACAGCGCATCGACATGGTGCGCCTGGCGATTGCGGGAACACCCGGGCTGTGCGTCGACGAACGCGAGGCGCGGCGCGACGGCAACACGTACACGATCGACACGCTGGCCGAACTGCGCGGCGAACTCGGCGAAGCGCCCGCGATCGTCCTGCTGCTCGGCAGCGACCAGTTGCGCAACCTGCCCACGTGGCACCGGTGGCGCGAGCTGCTCGCGCACGCGCATCTCGGTGTCGTCCCGCGCGGCAACGATGCGCTCGACGGGCTCGATCCGCAGGTGCAGGCACTGGTCGACGCGCGGCGAAGCGATTCGCTGCCCGATGCGCCGGGCGGCTCGATCGTGTTCTTCCCGATGCCGCCCCGGCACGTTTCGGGCAGCGATCTGCGCGCGCGGTTCGCGCGCGGCGAGCGCCCCGACGAATTGTTGCCCGCGGGGGTTCTCGACTATATTGACCGCAACGGGCTGTACCGCGCCGCCCCCGCACCGCGTCGAGCAGCCGCGTCGGTCGCGTCTCGGCAAGCCACCAGAAGGAACCGGATGGATCCGCGAAAGCTGCAACGCATCGTCGTCGACGCGCTCGACGACATCAAGGCCCAGAACGTCCGGGTCTACAACACCACCGCCCAGACCGAGCTCTTCGATCGCGTGATCATCGCCACCGGCGCGTCGAACCGGCAGACGCGCGCGCTCGCCGCGCACGTGCGCGACAAGGTCAAGGAAGCCGGCGGGCACGTCCTGTCGATGGAAGGCGCCGACACCGGCGAGTGGGTCCTCGTCGACCTCGGCGACATCGTCGTCCACGTGATGCAGCCGCCGATCCGCGAGTACTACAACCTCGAGGAGATCTGGGGCGCCAAGCCCGTGCGCCTGCGCGGCGGCGAGGCGACGCCCACGGGGCGCACGAAGCGGGCGGAATCCGCCGGCGCGGCGAGCGCTTCGACGGCCGAGCGCGCATCGGGCGCGAAACCCGCGCCCGTCGCGAAAGGCGCAAAACGCTCGCCCGCCGCGAAGGGCGCCAAGGCGGCAAAGACCGCTCCGGGCGCGCCGGGCGATCGACGCGCACCGGCCGCCAAGCGCGCGCCGGCCGCCAAACGCGCGCCGACCACCCAACGCGCGCCGAACGCGAAATC
>JAKFES010000198.1:0-10881 GCA_036675585.1 Burkholderiaceae bacterium | reverse complement strand
CGCCGATGGCGCGCCAGGTGTGGTGTTCAGGAACGCGGGAGCGCGGCGGATTCGCCGGCCCGCGGCAGTGCGGCAATCAGTGCCGGCACCACCAACGCCAACGGCGCCAGGCGCGCATCGGCTGTGTTTCCTGAAGGGGACGCATGAAGTCGGAGTCGATTTCGTTGAGCTTCGAGGCGACTATAGCACTTCGATCCGGTCGGCGGCCTGCAGCAGGTCGTCGACGTGCGCATCGGCGTCGAGCGTCGACGCCGGGCGCCCCTCGTTGTACCCGTAGGGAACGACGATCACCGGCATGCCGGCCGCCCGCGCGGCCTGCGCGTCGTTCATCGAGTCGCCGATCGCCACCGCGTTCGCCGGGAGCACGCCCAGCCGGGCGCACGCGTGCAGCAGCGGCGCCGGATCGGGCTTGCGCGTCGCAAGCACGTCGCCGCCGAGCGTGACCGCGAAAAAGCGCGCAAGCCCGGTGCGCTCGAGCAGCGCGTCGGTGAAGGCTTGCGGCTTGTTGGTCACGCACGCGAGCGACAAGCCCTTGGCCTGCATCGCGTCGAGCCCTTCGAAGACCCTCGGGTACAAGACCGCGCTCGTTCCGTTCTCGCGCGCGTAGTGCCGCTCGAACGCGGGCATCGCCTCGTCGACGAGCGCCTCGTCGGCCGTGCCGTCGAGCGAGCCGGCGAGTGCGCGCCGCACGAGCACACGCGCGCCCTTGCCGACGTACGTGCGCACCGCCGGCTCGCCGATCGGCGCACGCCCGAGCTCGACCAGCATCGCATCGACCGCCAGCGCGAGGTCGGCGACGGTGTCGAGCAGCGTGCCGTCGAGATCGATCAGCACGGCACGCGCGCGAAAGCGCGCCGGCGCGCCGCGCGGCAGCGTTGCGCCGCTCCGTCGCGAGGAATCCGTCACGCCGCTTCGAGCGCGGCCCGGAAGCGCTCGATCACGCCGCGATAGCCGCCGTCGGCATCGGGCGCACCGAATACGGCCGAGCCCGCGACGAAAGTGTCTGCGCCGGCGCGTGCGCATTCGGCGACGTTGTCGACCTTCACGCCGCCGTCGATCTCGAGCCGGATCGGGCGACCGCCGGCCGCGACGTGTGCGTCGATCCGTGCGCGCACCGCGCGCAGCTTCGGCAGCGCCGAGGAAATGAAGCGCTGGCCGCCGAAGCCCGGGTTCACCGACATCAGCAGCACGAGATCGACGCGGTCCATTACATGGTCGAGCCAGTTCAGCGGCGTGGCCGGGTTGAACACGAGGCCGGCCTGGCAGCCGTGATCGCGGATCAGTTCGAGCGTGCGGTCCACGTGCTCGCTGGCCTCGGGGTGAAACGTGATGACGTTGGCGCCGGCCTTGGCGAAATCGCCGACGATGCGATCGACCGGGCTGACCATCAGATGCACGTCGATCGGAACCCCCACGTGCGGACGCAGCGCCTCGCACACCATCGGGCCGATGCTGAGGTTCGGCACGTAATGGTTGTCCATGACATCGAAGTGGATCCAGTCGGCACCGGCGGCCTGCACGGCGCGCACTTCCTCGCCCAGGCGTGCGAAATCGGCGGACAGAATGCTCGGGGCGATACGGAAGTCGGACGTCATCGGAAGGGATTCGCGAACGAGCGCAATGCGCGTGTCTACAATTGTAGCGAGCCGACCGATCACTGCCCGCCGTGCCCGAACCCGAGAAGCGCTACGAATTCCGCATCGAGGTGCAGACCTCGTACCTTCCCGAGCAGTCGAAGCCCGACGACTCGCGCTACTCCTTTGCGTATACCGTGCGCATCACGAACCGGGGCAGTGTCGCCGCGCAGCTGATCAGCCGCCACTGGATCATCCGCGACGACGACGGACGGATGATCGAAGTCAAGGGGCTCGGCGTCGTCGGCCACCAGCCGCTGCTGCAGCCGGGCGAGCGCTTCGAGTACACCAGCGGCAGTCAGCTCGCGACGCCCACCGGCGAGATGCACGGAAGCTATTTCTTCGTCGCCGAGGACGGCGAGCGCTTCGACGTCGAGATTCCGCAATTCGCGCTCAGCATGCCGCGCACGCTGCACTGAGCGCCCCGCGTGTCCCGAATCGAAGTCTTTCGCGTGCGTAGCCGCGCGAAGTCGCCCGAGCCTTGCACCCGAAGCCGCTCGGCCCGGTTGCGGACCTGCGCAGCCCTGCTCGGCCTGGCCGGCGTTGCCTTCGTCGCCGGTTGCGTTTCGACCGGCGCGACGGCTCCGGCGCAGGCGTTGCACGACGCATCGGGTCCGATCCCGGTGACCGCCCTTCCCGGCTGGAGCGACGACGACGATGCGAACACGCTGCACGAGGCGCTGTCGCGGCAATGCGCATCGCCGCGCGTTCCGTCGCCGTGGCCGGCGTTGTGCACGCAGCTGCCCCCGCCGTCCGCGCTCGCCCGGTGGATCGCCGAACGCTTCGACGCGTGGGCGCTTTCGGCGGTCGACGGGCGACGACAGGGATTGCTCACCGGATATTACGAGCCGATCGTTCGCGGCACGCGCGAGCGCGTCGACGCGCGTCAGGTGCCGCTGTACGCGCGTCCGTCCGATCTGGTCGCTTCGGCCGACGGCACCCGGATGCAGTCGCGCGACGGTCGCATCGTCGGCCCGTATCCGGCTCGTGCGCAGATCGAATCGGAGGGTCTGCCGAAGGCCGACGTGCTGCTGTGGATCGACGACCCCGTCGAGGCGTTCTTCCTGCACGTCCAGGGTTCGGGTCGCGTGCGCCTGCCCGACGGCGAGGTCGTTCGCGTCGGGTTCGCCGACCACAACGGCCACGCGTATCGCGCGATCGGCCGCGAACTGATCGAGCGCGGCGCGCTCGCGCCCGAGGCCGTGGACGCGGAGGCGATCAAGACCTGGCTGCGCGCGAACCCCGCGCACGCGAGCGAAGTGATGCACGGCAACCGGCGCTTCGTCTTCTTTCGGCGATTGCCCGCGCACGATGCCTCGACGCGGCTGGCAGGCCCGCCGGGTGCCCTCGGCGTGCCGCTCACGCCGCTGCGATCGGTCGCGACCGATCCGGCGCACGTGCCGCCGGCATCGCTGCTGTTCGTCGACAGCACGCACCCGGCCGACGGCACGCCGTTGCGGCGCACGGTCGTCTCGCAGGATCGCGGCGCGGCGATCGTCGGCGCGGTGCGCGCGGACCTGTTCTGGGGCTCGGGCGACGAAGCCGGCCGCCTCGCCGGGCGGACGAAGCAGCCGGCGCGGATCTGGCTACTGTGGCCGAAAGGCGCCCGACCACCCGGGCACTGAAGGCGCGGCTCAGCTTCGGTTCGACGCGGCGAGCATCCGGCCGAACTGCTCGGGCGGTGCGTAGCCCGTCAGGCGTTTCCCGTTGGAGAAGAAGACCACCGGCGTGCCGGTGACGCCGAGCTTCTGCGCGAGCTCGTGCACTTTCTGCATCGGCGTGTCGCACGTCCCGGCATTGCCCGGAACGCGGTTGCTCAGCAGCAAGTCGTTCCAGGCCCGCGCGGGGTCGGCCGCGCACAGCGCCTTGCGCGCCTTGCTGTCGGAATCCGGTGCGAGGAAGGCGAGCGGGAACGTGTAGATCGTGAGGTCGTCGAGCTTGACGAGGTCGGCGCGAAGCCGCTTGCAGTAGCCGCAATTCGCATCCTCGAACACGGCGATGATCCGCTTGCCGTTTCCGTTGACCTGCTTGATCGCGAGCTCGAGCGGCAGCGTCCCGAAATCGATCGTCTGTAGCGCCTCGGAGCGCTCCTGCGTCAGGTTGCGCTGCGAAGCGATCTCGACGACCTCGCCATCGAACATGTACCGGACGTCGGCATCGACGTAGAGCAGCCGGCCGTTGCCGAGGTGCACCTCGTACAGGCCCGGGAGCGGCGCCGCGCGGACGTCCTCGACCCGATAACGGCTGCCCTGGACGAAAGGCTGGAGCGCCGCCTTGATCCGCGCGATGGCGGGATCGACGGAAGTCGTATCCGCCTGCGGCGACGGCGTCGAAGCCACGGCTTCGGGCGACGGAATCAGCGCGGCCGACGCGACCCAGCCGCCGAACACGGCGGCGACGGCGATGGAGGCTGCCCAGGCGAGACGGGACGTACGAATGCGAATCATGAGAGTGCCTTTCGGGAGTACCGAGGCAAGGATGCCACGCTCTTCAGCGGACCGCGTGCCCCACCAATCGTCTCTTGACCCAGCCCGATCGTGCCACGGCCCGCCAGCCGAGCGTGACGAACGACCGCACGAACGGTGCGATCGGTCGCGGCGCGAGCGGACGCACGGGGTCGAACAGCCGCTGCAGCCCGTCGGTCGTGCGGCGCATCGTGGCGACGGGCTCGGCGCGCGCGCGCTCGTAGCGGCGCAGCAGCAGATGGTCGCCGGGATCGCGCATCGGCTCGCGCTCGCGCAGCGTTCGCACGAGCGCCTCGACGTCGCCGAAGCCCAGATTCATCCCCTGCCCGGCCAGCGGGTGCACGACGTGCGCCGCGTCGCCGACCAGCGCCACGCGCGGGGCGATCATCGATGCGGCACGTGCCAGGCGCAGCGGGAAGGCGCCGAGGCGCGAGATCGTGGTCATCGCACCGAGCGCCGAACCGGTGGCTTCCTGCACGCGCGCGGCGAGATGCTCGGGTGTCAGCGCCTGCAGTTCGTCGGCGAGCTCGTGCGGGGCCGCCCACACCATGCTCACGCGCCCCGCCGGCCCGGGCGCAGCTTCGCCGGGCGGCAACGGCAACAACGCCAGCACGCCGCGGTCGCCGAACCATTGCCACGCAATGTCGCGATGCGCGAGCCCGGTGTCGAAATGCGCGACGAGCGCGCGCTGCGGGTAGTCGGACACCGAATGCTCGATGCCCGCGGCTTCGCGCACGCGCGAGGCGGCGCCGTCGGCACCGACGACCAGGCGGGCCTCGACCCGTCGACCGCCGTCGAGCAGCAGGCGCCGCTTCGACGGCGGCACGCCCGAGCCCGCGGACGGCGCGTCCTCGAACGCTTCGAAACGCTCGTCGAGCACCTGCAGCGCGGCCGATCGCGCGGCCTGCCCCAGCGCCCGCATCAGGTTGCGCTGCTCGACGATCCACGCGAGCGCCTCGATGCGCGACTCGTAGGCGCTGAAATGCAGCACGTCGTCCTGTCCGCCGAACGCGGGAAACACGTGCATGTCGTACACCGGAGCGATACGCCGCGCGTCGAGCGCGTCCCACGCGTCGATCGAGTCGAGCAGCCGGCGCGTGGCCGGCGACAGCGCGAACACGCGCAGATCCCACGCGTCGGCTTCGTCGATCGGATCGGGAACGGGCGGTGCCCCGACAAGGACCGTCGAAAGCCCGGCGCGCGCAAGCGCGAGCGCGCTGGCCAGGCCGACCGCTCCGCGACCGACGACGGCGACATCCGCGCGAACGATTTCGCTGCTGGGGTGCATGCCGGGATTATAGGTTCCGGGGGTCGAGGCGCCGACCGCATCTGATAAGATTGCGGCCTTTCGGGCGCGGCACCCTGGCCTGCGCCCTCGCGGCCAAGTAGCTCAGTTGGTAGAGCAGAGGACTGAAAATCCTTGTGTCGGCGGTTCAATTCCGTCCTTGGCCACCAACTCCTTCCCCACGCTCCGGGCGCCGCTCATCCAAGCGGCACCAGATCCTCCAGGACCGTCGGCAACAGCTCGCTGACGTTCGGATGAATCCGCACGTGTCGCTGGAACTCGGTATACGGGATCTTCGCGTACACGGCATCGATGAGCGAGTGCACCGCCTCGTCCGCACCGGTGCCCAGCAGTGAAGCGCCCAGGATGCGCCTGGAGTCCTGCTCGACGTGGATTTTCAGGAAACCCTGCGTCTCGCCCTTCTCGACCGCGCGCGATACGCGCGTCATCGGAAGCTTTCCCGTCATGGCGCGCAGGTCCGCCTTCCTGATTTCCGCTTCGTTCATGCCCACTCGCCCGAGCGGCGGATCGGTGTAGAGCGCGTAGACCGGGACGCGGTCGGTGTATCGGCGCCCCGCGGCGGAAAGCAGGTTGTCGGCGACGATCTCGTAATCGTTGTACGCGGTGTGGGTGAAGGCGCCCTTGCCGTTGCAATCGCCGAGCGCCCAGACGCGCGGATTGGCCGTGCGCAGCGCCTCGTCCACCACGACGTATCCGCGTGCGTCCGTCTCGATGCCGGCCGCGTCGAGGCCGAGGTCGTCGGTGTTGGGCACGCGGCCGACGGCAAGCAGCAGGTGCGATCCGTGTTCACGCGGCTCGCCTTCCTCGCAGCGCAGTCCGACGGACAGGCCAGGGGCCTCCGCGCGCACGTCGAGGCACTGCGCTCCGACGCGCAGCCGGATGCCTTCGCTCTGCAGCACGTCCTGGATCGCGGCCGACACGTCCTCGTCTTCACGTCCGACCAGGCGCGGGCCCATCTCCACTACGGTAACGCGGCTGCCGAATCGACGCACCATCTGCGCGAACTCCAGTCCGACATAGCTCCCGCCGACGACGATCAGGTGCTCGGGAACGAAATCGACGGCCATCATCGTGACGTTGGTCAGGAAGGGCACGGTTTCGAGCCCCGGCATCTCGGGAACGAGCGGCCGCCCACCGACGTTCAGGAAAATCCTGTCCGCGCTGAGGCGGTCCGAGTTCACCTGGACGGTGTCCGGGCCGGTGAAGCGCGCGTGACCGCGGTAGATCTCCGCGCCCTTCAGGCCCGTGATCCACTTCTCCACGTTGACGCTGTATCGGGCGACGATCGCGTCCTTGCGCGCCTTGACGCTTGCCATGTCGACGCGGGGTGCTCCGTCGACGAGCACACCGTACTCACCCGCACGCCGGACGAGCTGCGCGGCGTAGGCACTGGCGATCATCGCCTTCGTGGGCGTGCACCCGTCGTTGACGCAGGTGCCCCCGAAGTCGCCCCTCTCGACCACGGCAACCTTCATGCCGGCACCGGCAAGGCGCGCAGCCAGGGGCGGGCCGGCCTGCCCGGTTCCTACGACGAGGGCATCGAACGTCTTCGTGGTCATGATCGGGCTTCCTCTGCGCGCTTGGGGAGCAAGCGGGGACGAATCCGGCACGAGATGATGCTGCGCCGGTCGTTCAATGGTGCGCCACCTTGCGTGGCACCCCGGCGAGGAGGCCGATCGACGTCTCAGGCGCGGCCCGCCGCGCGTTCAGCTGCGTGGAGCGGCGTGTGCGAGCGAACGGCCGTGCGGTTGGGGTGCGGGAAGAATCGAGGAAGGCGCGCCGCGCGCCCTCCTCGTCGTGAACGCGATCAGTTCTGGTAGCGGCGGTCGTACAGCGAGAATGCCGAGTGCATCCGCGCGGCCTGCACGCCTTCGGCGCGCACGTCGGCACGATCGAGGGCGGAATCGCGCTGGACGGGCGGGATCCAGGTGATCTCCCCGCGCGTATTCCAGACACCGACGGCCTGCGCGTTCGACAACTCGGCCACGACCTGCGCGCGCGTCTTCTGCGCGACGAAGTGGTCGTCGAATGCCATGATCTCCTGCGCGCTCGCCCCGGTTGCGGCGAGCGTGAACAGCGCACCGAAGAGGATGGTTCTCATGATCGTTTCCTTTTGTAGTGAGAGGGAGGAGTCTTGTGTACCGGCTCCACTCCATTAGACGAAGCGATCGGGCAAACGTTCCGCACGAGAGATCGAATCGACACCTGTGCGCCTACAGCGACTTCAGGTACTCGACCAGGTCGCGCTGCTCGGCGGCGGTCAACCCGAGTCCTTTTCGCGCATCGTAGGTCTGGACGACCGCTTCGAGCGTCGGCGCGCTCCCGTTGTGGAAGTACGGCGGGTGCTGCCACACGCCGCGAAGCGGCGTGGTGCGGTACTGTTTCGTCGCGCTGCGCGAGGCCCAGCTCGGTGCGCCGTTCGGCTCGGGCTCGCTGACGACCTCGCTCGGAGAATGCAGCCGCAGGTTCGCATCGGTGAACTCGGGTCCGCTGTGACAGCTCGCACACTGCCCGGCACCTTCGAACACCAGCCTTCCTCGCCCGGCAGCCGCCGCATCGAAGCTTCCCGCAGGCGGCGGAGGCGCCTCGAGCGAGAGCTGGTACGCCTGCAGCGCGGGCAGCTTCGCGCTCACCAGGTCGTCGCTGCCGTGGGTCACGTCGACGCCGATGCGCGCATCGACGAAGCGGCCGTGCCCGCCCATCTGCGTCACCGCGACGTAGCGGTTCCAGTACGCGATCTCGTCGCCGTCTCCGGTGGACGTGATGCGATCGATACCGGCGAGCCCGAAGGCGGGAGGAATCACCTGCGGGCCGTTGAGCCCGTCCTGGTTGAAGCGCGGGTCGTACCGGCCCTTGCCCCACGACTGGAAGACGGCCTTGGACGCCGCATCGATCGCGGGCGACAGCGCGATGATCGCGCCGGGATCGAGATCCCGATTGGGCCATCCGTCGAGCCGCTTGCCGATGCCGGGCGCGAACGAATCGTCGACGGTGGAGTGACACAGCGCGCAGGTGACGCCGACACGCGTCAGCGTGTCCTTTCCGTTGATCGTCTCGACGGTGCCGCGAAGCCCGACGACCGCACCGAGCTTCAGCAGCGCGATCGTCGTCGCCGGATCGGCGAGGTCGACGCTGCCGCCGGCGATGCCCTGGACCACGTCCGCAGGCAGTGCCTCGGCGTCGACCTTCAGGCCGACCGAAAGCGCCGTGATCGGGTCGACCGCGGCGGCGATCACTTCGTGCATGCGCAGCGTGTCGGTCCACTGCGTCTCGTCGCCGAAAGTGTCGAAGCGGAAGATCTCCTTGCCCTCGGCGACCAGCGCCGGATCGAGCGTCGCTTCCGGGCCGCCCCCGCCTCCGCTGCCGCACGCCGCGAGCAGCAGCGCCGACGCGGTGGCCGCGACGATTCCCTTCGCCGCGCGCCATCGGCGGTGCGTTCGTACGACCTGTTGCGGGAACGACGTCGAGCGATCGTCGCTCGCGCCTTGCATGAGGGCCGGTTTGCTGGAAAACATCATCGTCGCTGTCTCCGCGGTGGTCGTGCTCGCGCGTTCGCCGGACGTGCGAACGCGTCACGGGTCCCGGTCAGCCGGGAGTTCCCGCTCCACCATCGGATGCAAACATTCGCTACGCCGTTCCCGAGTAATCGCAAACCTTCGCGCGCGTGCCGGAGGCGAGGGACACACCGGCTGCGCGGAAGAACACGCCCGAACGATCGACGAAACCGGGCGTTCGTCGGGACGAATTACCTCCGGTGGGCTTGCGCTTTCTGCTGCCAGGATGAGGCAGACAGGCGAGCCGACGACACCAATGCCGGGCTCGTGCTTCGCGGTGTCGATCTACGACGCCGCGTATCGAACCGGGCCACGACGTTCAGGAACCGGGGTCACCGGCCTTGCTTGCGCTGGGCGACCTGCCTGCGAAGCGCCCGCTTCAGGCGCGCTCGTTCAACGCTGGCCGTCGTGCGCCGAAATCTGGCCGGCACGAAGCCCCCCCAGCCGCTCGTGAATCCGCGGCCCCGTAGCCATGGCGAGCGCGTAGAGCAGTTCGTCGGGGCGAGGCGAATCGGAGACGCCGATTTCCGCAGTATTGAAGTGGCTGCGGACGTAGCAGGCTTCGATGTGATGCAACGGAATGTGCAATCGGCTTCCGGCAGCACCGACATGTTTCGCCGACGGAACAATCGATTTCGCCGACGGTAGCACCGCGCGCATCGCCCATCCGCCCGCCTCGTGCCAGATTGCGCCGTGCTCGAGCTCTCCGTTCGTTCCGACCACGGCGCCCTTGCCGTAGGCCTCGATTCGGCTGGCACCTCCCAGCGCGTCGACGAGTTCGGGGACCATCTCGTTCGCGATCCCGCGCGCCGCTTCGACGAACCATGCGAGCTCGGCTACGTAGCGCCCGGCGAAAGGATTCGCCAGCACGACGGCGATCACGCCGAGCTGCAGCGGAGTATCCGCGACAGGGCCACCTTCGTGATGCACGGTTTCGACGTTGAGAAGCTTTTTCCGGATGCGGATATCAGACATTGTTCTGTTCCCTTCGAGAGTGGAGATGGCCAGGGCCTTTACGATGGGAAACCGCTAGCGGGAACCCTCGCGCAGCAGGCGCAGTACGTCGTCGGTGCTGCGAACGAATGCGTAGGCGCCCTGCAGCGACAGGATTGCCGCGTCCTGCGTTTCCTGCGAATAGCCGCCCGTGCCGTCCTCCGCGAGAATCACCCGGAAGCCCCGGTCGGCTGCATCGCGCACCGTTGTTTCGACGCAGCGGTTCGTGACAACCCCGCCGATGACCAGCGTGTCGATGCCCGTGTTGCGCAGCGATGCATCGAGCCCGGTGGAGGCAAACGCACTATAGGTCGTCTTGTTGAAGACGATTTCACCGGCAACCGGCGACAGCGCGTCGATGATCCGCGCCTCGGCCGCGGTACGCGCGGGCAGCGCGACTTTGCCGAGTTGTCGCAGCGCCTCCTCGTTCATTCGCCGGAACGTCGGGGGCCAGTCGGTGCCGTCGGGGCTCTCGGATGCATGCGTCGTGAACAGCACACGCTGCCCGAGGTCGCGAAACGCCTCGAGCATTCGTCGGAGGTTCGGTTCGACGACCGTCTGGGCGCGGTCCCGGAAATACTCGCCCAACCCGGGCGCGCGTCCGTCCATGACCTGCGAGAACGCCGATTCGGGGTCGAAGTAGTACGACTGCATGTCGACGATCAATAGCGCGGTGCGCCGAGGATCGATCCCGATCGGAACCGAATTAAGTTCGCGCTGCGCGGAAACGTACTTCTGATGCACCGTGGTCATTTGTCCTGCCCGAAGCGATAACCAAACACCTGCACTTGCCTGCCGGCGCGCCGGAACGCGCGAGGCCCCTACTCGGCGAACATGCAGGCGACCCGCCGTCCTCCGGGACCCGGCGCGAGCGCGGGTTCGGACGCGGCGCAGGCCTGCCGTTCGTTCGGGCAACGCGGTCGGAAGCG
>JAKFES010000061.1:0-1508 GCA_036675585.1 Burkholderiaceae bacterium | reverse complement strand
ATGGTCGGCGGCGATGCGATCGACGGGCCGGCCGTCGTCGCCGAAGCGAACGCGACGACCGTCGTCGAGCCCGGCTGGCGTGCGCGGATGACGTCGGCCGGCGACCTCGTGCTCGAGCGGCACGTTCCCCGGCCGCGGCGCGTCGCCGTCGGCACCGATGCCGATCCGGTGATGCTCGAGATCTTCAACAACCTGTTCATGTCGATCGCCGAGCAGATGGGCTACCGGCTGCAGAACACCGCGCACTCGGTCAACATCAAGGAGCGGCTCGACTTCTCGTGCGCGGTCTTCGATCCGCAGGGCCGTCTGGTCGCCAATGCACCGCACATGCCGGTGCACCTCGGCTCGATGGGCGCAAGCGTGCGCGCGGTGATCGATGCGCATGCCGGCGGCGCGCAGCCGGGTGCCTCCCCGCTGCGCCCGGGTGACGTCTACGTGCTCAACGACCCGTACGCGGGCGGCACGCACCTGCCCGACATCACGGTGATCACGCCGGTGTTCGATCGCGACGGCGGCGAGATCCTGTTCTACGTCGGCTCGCGCGGCCACCATGCGGACGTCGGCGGCAAGACGCCGGGCTCGATGCCGCCCGACAGCGCGCACATCGACGAGGAAGGCGTGCTGCTCACCGATTTCCAGCTCGTCGGCGAGGGCCGCATGCGCGAGCACGAGTTGCGCGAGGCGCTCTCGGGTGCGCGCTTTCCGGCGCGCAACCCGACGCAGAACCTGGCCGACCTGCGCGCGCAGATCGCCGCCAACGAGAAAGGGCGCGAGGAGCTGACGAAGATGGTCGCGCAGTTCGGCCTCGACGTCGTCCACGCGTACATGCGCCACGTGCAGGACAACGCCGAGGAGTCGGTGCGCCGCGTGATCGGCGCGCTGCGCGACGGCGCGTTCGAGGTGCGGCTCGACAACGGCGCGGCGATCCGCGTGCGCATCTCGGTCGACCGGCAGCATCGTTCGGCCGTCGTCGATTTCGCCGGCACTTCGGCGCAGCAGCCGAACAACTTCAATGCGCCGCTCGCGGTGACGATGGCCGCGGTGCTCTACGTGTTCCGCACGCTGGTCGACGACGAGATCCCGATGAACGACGGCTGCCTGAAGCCGATCGAGGTGCGGGTGCCCGAAGGCTCGATGCTCAATCCGCACTATCCGGCCGCCGTCGTCGCCGGCAACGTCGAGACGTCGATGTGCATCACGAACTGCCTGTACGGTGCACTCGGCGTGATGGCCTCGGGTCCGCCGACGATGAACAACTTCACGTTCGGCAACGAGCGCCACCAGTACTACGAGACGATCTCGGGCGGCTCGGGCGCGGGCGGGCGCTTCGATGCCGAGGGCCGGCTCGTCGGCGGCTTCGACGGCACCGCGGTCGTGCAGACGCACATGACGAACTCGCGGCTCACCGACCCGGAGATCCTCGAGACGCGCTTTCCGGTGCGCCTGGAGAGCTTCGAGATCCGCGCGGGCTCGGGCGGCAGCGGCCGCTGGCGCGGTGGCGACGGCGG
>JAKFES010000269.1:0-11093 GCA_036675585.1 Burkholderiaceae bacterium | reverse complement strand
CGGCGGGGGCGCCGTCGCCCGCAGCCGCGGGGGTGCCGGCACTCGCCGCGGCGCCGGCAACCGACGCAACGCCGGCAACCGACGCAACGCAGGCAACCGGCGCATCGCAGGTACAGCCGGTGCCGAGCGCAGCGGCGAGCGAGCCGCCACGCCTGATCGTCGAGACCGCCGTCGCGGCGAACGAGTCGCCCCAGCGTTCGCCGGCCGTTGCGACCGCCGGGCCGGCGCTCGCGGGTGCGGCGAGCGCAGCGGCGCCGGCGCAGCGATCCGCACCGCTGGCGTCGACCGGCGGTGCGGTGCCGGTCGCGTCGCCGGGTGCGAACACGATGGAAGCGCGCGCCGCGCAACCGGTCGCCGGCGCGCGCAGCGGGTCCGGGTTCTGGCTGCAGTTCGGCGCGTTCGCATCGCTCGAGGGCGCGCACCGCGCCATCGAGCGCCTGCGACGCGAACTCGACTGGATCGAAGCGCCGTTCGACGTGCGACGCGAAGGTGCGCTGTACAAGGTGCAGGCGGGGCCGTGGCCGGGGCGCGCGCACGCGCTCGATGCCGCCGAACGCGTGCGGCGCGCGACGGCATTGCGACCGTTCGCGATCTTTCGTTAGCGTGCCGGCGCGGTGCCGCCTTCGGTTTCGTCGTCGGCTTCGGGGTCGGCGCCGGCCGCCTCGAGGTCTCGCGCGGCAGCGAGCGCCTTCGCATACAGCACCCGATGCGGCAGTCGCGTCACGCGTCCGGCGAGCCGGACCGCGCGGCTGAGCGGCATCTCGGCGAGCAGCGCCGAGAGCAGGGCGTCCACGTCGACCTGCGCCGCACGGGTCGTTTCGTCTTCGCCGGCCGCGCCGGTTGCCGAGTCCTGCGCCGATGCATGCGTCCCGGGCGCTGCGACGACCAGAACGTATTCGCCGCGCAGCCGGTTGGGGTCGTCCTGCAGCCACCGCGCGGCGTCGCCGGCACGGCACACGTGGATCTCCTCGAAACGCTTGGTGAGCTCGCGTCCGATCGCGATGCGCCGATCGGCGCCGCACGCCTGGGCGATCGCGGGCAGCGTTCGCGCGATCCGGTGGGGTGCCTCGAAGAGCACGAACGGATGCGGCATCCGCGCAAGCGCCTTCAGGCGCGTTTCGCCTGCCTTCGGGCGCGCGGGCAGGAAACCTTCGAAATGGAACGGTCCCTCGACGAGGCCGCTCGCCGACAGCAGCGCGATCGGCGCCGAAGGCCCGGGAATCGGGACGACCCGATGTCCGGCGGCGCGCACCGCGTCGACGATGCGTGCGCCCGGGTCGCTGATCGCCGGCGTACCGGCATCGCTGACGAGCGCGACGCTCGCACCCGACGCGAGCGTCGCGGCAATGCGTTGGGCCGCTTCGCGTTCGTTGTGGCGATGCGCGGCGATCGTCCGCGCGCGCGAGCCGACGTGATCGAGCAGCACGCGCGTCGTGCGCGTGTCCTCGGCGGCGACGACGTCGACCGCGCGCAGCACCTCGGCCGCACGGCCTCCGAGATCCGACAGATGTCCGATCGGAGTGGCCACTACATATAATGAGCCCGGCGCGACGCCGTCCGCCGGATCGGTCATGGAACCGGAGCGCCAATGCCCGCCAGGTCGATGTTCATTCGATATCCGATGCCTTCGAGGCGTCCCGTCCTGCGTGCCCTGCTCGGCGCGGCCGCGCTCGCGGTGCCCGCATTCTCGGCGCTCGCACAGGGCGACACAAGCGCCGGGGAGAGCGCGACGCGCGGAACCGCTGCGCGCGAGCGCCAGCGCATCGGTGCCGGCCCGATCGGCATTGCGCTCTTCGTCCCGCCTTCGGAAGGAATGTACCGGCGTGCGACGCTGGCGCTGGTCGACGGCGTGCGCGCGGCGCACCAGCGCGACGGAACGGGCATCACCATCGAGGTCATCGAGATCGACGAAGACCTGGTCGCGCTGCGCGGGCTGTACGACGAACTGCAGCAGCGCGGCTTCTCGATGGTCATCGGTCCGCTCACGCGCGACGCGGTCGCGCTGATCGCCGACGCCGGATCGCCGCCGGTGTTCACGCTCGCGCTCAACGAGCGCGAGGGCCGCGCGCTGCCGCCCAACATGCTCTCGCTCGGCGTGTCGATCGAATCCGAGGCGAGGCAGGCGGCGTCGATCGCATGGGAGGAGGCGGCGCTCGTCGCGCCGCGCCCGCGCGCGGCCGTGCTGCAGGATCCCACCGCACTCGGCAGTCGCGCCGCCTCGGCGTTCGCCGAGCGCTGGAGCGCGCTCGGCGGCGACCTCTACGAGCCGATCGAGGTCGCGAACGCCACCGCGGGCCGGATGCGCACGCTGTTGTCCGGGCTTCGCGCCGACACCTGGTTCGTCGCCGCCTCGCCGGTGATCGCGCAGGCGGTGCGCGTGTCCGTCGGTCCGCGCGCGCCGATCTACGGAACGTCCCGCCTGAACACCGGCGCGGTGCGCACCGGCGAGGTCGTCGATCGTTATCCGATCCGTTCGCCCGAGCTCGACGGCGTGCGGCTGATCGACCTGCCGTGGCGCGTGCAGCCCGATGCGCCGGCCGTGATGGCGTATCCGCGCCCGCCCGACATGAACCTCGAAGTGCAGAAGCTCTATGCGCTGGGCATCGATTCGTTCCGTATCGCGCGGCTGCTGATCGATCGCGCGCCGGCGATCGACCTCGACGGCGTCACCGGCCGCCTGCGGCTGTCGGCCGACGGCACGACGATCGAGCGCGAAGGCGTCCTCGCCGAGTACCGCGACGGCGTCCTGGTTCCGCTCGTGCCGCAGTGACGCACCGCTCGCCGGCGCAGGTGCTCGGCGACCTCGCCGAAGATCGCGCGCTCGCGTACCTCGTCGGCAAGGGACTCACGCTCGTCGAACGCAACGTCTCGAGCCGGCTGGGCGAAATCGACCTCGTGATGCGCGATGCGAACGACGTCGTGTTCGTCGAGGTGCGAAGTCGCGCGCGAAACGACTTCGGCGGCGCGGCCGCGTCGGTGGGGGCCACCAAGCAGCGCCGCCTGCGGCGCGAGGCGCAACGCTGGATGAACGCGCGCTTCGGCGATCGATGGCCGCCGTGTCGCTTCGACGTCTGCGCGTTCGAGGGATCGCGCATCGACTGGATCCGCGGAGCGTTCTAGCCGCTCGCCGGTATAATCGCCGCGACTTCACGGACGCGGCACTTCGCGGCGTTCGTGTGTCGCGGGCCAGCGCATGAGCCTCATCGATCGGATCCGCCAGCATTTCGAAGACAGCGCCGAACTGAAGCGCGATTCCGTCGGATCGCTCGCCGCTCCGATCGCCGTCGCGGTGCAGCGGATCACCGCGGCGCTCGCCGCCGACCGCAAGGTGCTCGCGTGCGGCAACGGCGGATCGGCCGCCGACAGCCAGCATTTCGCCGCCGAGCTCGTCGGACGCTTCGAGCGCGAGAGGCCCGAGCTCGCGGCGATCGCGCTCACCACCGACACGTCGATCCTCACCGCGGTGGCGAACGACTATGCGTTCGAGCAGGTCTTCGCGCGCCAGGTCCGTGCGCTCGGGCGCGAAGGCGACGTGCTCGTCGCGATCTCGACGAGCGGCAATTCGCCGAACGTCGTCGCCGCGGTCGAGGTCGCCCGCGAGCGCGGGCTGCTGGTCGTCGCGCTCACCGGACGCGACGGCGGGCGCATCGGCGCGATGCTCGGCGCCGACGACGTGCACCTGTGCGTGCCGCACGAGCGCACCGCGCGCATCCAGGAAGTGCACCTGCTGATCGTTCACTGCCTGTGCGATGGAATCGATGCGTCGCTGCTCGGCGACGACTGAACGCTGAATGGAGAGGAAACACCGAATGAATCGCTTTCGTCGTCTGATGATCGTCGGCACCGTGCTCGGATCCGGGTTGGCCGCTTCGGGTTGCCTGCCGGTCGTCGCCACCGGCGCCGCCGTCGGCGCCTTTGCCGCGCTCGATCGTCGCACCGTCGGCGCGCAGACCGAGGACCAGGGCATCGAACTGAAGGGGCTCGCGCAGATCCGCGATCGCATTCCGGACGGCCGCGGAATCAGTGTGACGAGCTACAACCGCAAGGTGCTGCTCACCGGGCAGGTCGCCAACGAGGCCGACAAGCGCGCGGCCGAGGCGATCATCGCGGCGCTGCCCAATGTGCGCTCGATCCACAACGAGCTGCACGTGTCGGGCGTTCCGTCGTTGAGCACGAGTGCGGCCGACGCATCGATCACCGCGCGCGTGAAGGCCGCCTTCATCGATGCCGCCGATCTGCAGGCCAACACGCTCAAGGTCATCACCGAAGCCGGAACGGTCTACCTGATGGGTCTGGTCTCGCGTCGGGAGGCCGATCGCGCCGCGCAGGTCGCGAGCCGCGTGGCCGGCGTGCAGCGCGTGGTCACCGTGTTCGAGTACATCACCGAGGAAGAAGTCGCGCGCGCGAAGACGCGCTCGAAATAGCGACGGACGGATGCGCTCGCCGATCCGACGAGCGGCGCGAATCGGGCAGGGGTTTTCCCGGGAAACGACGGACAATTCGCCATCGCTTCGCGGAGCCGGCATCCGGTGATGGCATGACGAACGTGTTGATCGCACTGCTTGCGGCGTTCGCCGTCCTGCTCGTCTGGGGCATCGTCGTCTTCAATCGCTTCGTCGAGCTGCGCAATCGCTGGCAGAACGCCTACGCGCAGATCGACGTGCAGCTGAAGCGGCGCTACGACCTCATCCCGAATCTCGTCGCCGCCACGCGTGCCTATCTCGCGCACGAAAGGCAGACGCTCGAAGCGGTGATCGCCGCCCGGCAGCGCGCGAGCGACGCGAGCGAGGCCGCGCGGCTGCGTCCGCGAGACGTCCCCGCGCTCGCCGCGCTCGACGCCGCCGAGGTCGCGCTCGCCTCGCCGTTGTCCCGGCTGATGGCGCTCGTCGAGCAGTATCCGAAGCTGCAGGCCGACGAGACGGTGCGCCGCCTCACCGAGGAACTGCGCTCCACCGAGAACCGGGTCGGCTTTTCGCGACAGGCGTTCAACGACCAGGTCACGAACTACAACACCGCGATCGAATCGTTTCCCGCTTCGCTGGTCGCCACGTTGTGCGGCTTCCGGCGCTCGAGCACGCTGCGAGCGACCGCCTCGGCGCAGGAGCGCCAGGCGATTCCCGTCGCGCTCTGACGGGCGCCGGGCTTCGATGGACTTCTACGCCCACCGCGACCGGGCGAAGGCGACTTCGCGTCGGCTCGCCGCGCTGTTCGTGCTCTCGCTGGTCGTCGTCGTCTTCGCGGTCAACGTCGCGGCGGTGCTCGGCTGGTGGGCGCTCGGGGGCGGGACGCGCTGGCCACGCTGGTTCTTCGCGACCAACACCTTCGTCACGCTGCTGATCGTCCTCGGCGGCGCGTGGGCCGAGATGCACCGACTGCGCGACGGCGCCGCACCGCTGGCGAAGCGGCTCGGCGCCCACCCGCTCGACGACGGCGAGCCGCTGCACCGCAGGCTGCGCGATGTCGCCGAGGAAGCGGCGATCGGCGCCGGCATTCCGGTGCCGTCGCTGTACGTGATCGACGACGCATCGATCAATGCCCTGGCGATCGGCGAGCGTCCGTCGCTGTCGGCGGTCCTCGTCACGCGCGGCGCGCTCGAGCGTCTCGAGCGCGCCGAGCTGCAGGGCGTCGTCGCCCACGAGCTCGCGCACATCGTCGGCGGCGACAGCGCGTTGAACACGCGGCTGACCGGTGCGCTGTACGGACTGTTGTCGCTTCGGCTGCTCGGTTACCGGATGCTCGATGCGGCGCTCGGGCGCGACGGCCCGGTGCAGCGCATCCTGCCGCTGCGCGTCGTGCTCGGCGTGGCCGGCACGCTGCTGGCGGGCGTCGGGCTGCTCGGCGTCGCTTCGGCGCAGATGTTGCGAGCGGGCATCAGCCGGCAGCGCGAGTTCCTCGCCGACGCGCTCGCGGTGCAGATCACGCGCGATCGCGACGGGCTCGGTGGCGCGCTGCGACGCATCGCCGGCGAGAAACGACCGGCGCTGCGATCCGGCTACGTGCCGCTGGTTGCGCATTTCCTGCTCGTCTCGCCCGCTGCGTCGGGCGACGCACTGGGCACGCATCCGCCGCTTGCCGAACGGATCCGCCGGCTCTACGGACGGTCGATGCCGCCGATCGTCGCCGCCGACGATGCGCATCGAGTCGGCGCGCGAGCGCGCGAGGCGCACGGCGCCGAAATATCGGCGTGCGCACCGGCTGCGGCGGGTGCCGCGCCGCTCGTCGCGCCCGGCGTCGCCGACGCCGCGCGCGACGACGCACGCGCACGAGAACGTTTCGATACCGCGTATCTCGAGACGATCCCCTTCGTCCGGGTCGCCGATGCGGGGATCGACGATTTCCAGTGGTTCGGCGCGCCCGCCTCCGGCGCGACGGCACGCCCGCGGATGCCCGGTGCCGGCGGCACGCCGGGTGCGGCCGCGCAATTGATCGAGCGCATCCGGGCGGCCTCGCTCGGTTACGAAACCGCCGGCCGCTGGCTCGAAGCGCTGGTCGGCGGCGCGCACGATGCGATCGCCTCGCCGGCGCCCGAGCGGCCCGACGAGGACCTCGGCCCGGCGCTCGCGTGGGTGCTGTCGCCGGCCGGCGCCGCGCTGCGCGTGCCGCTGCTCGAACTGCTGCTGGCGCGCGTGCGGCGCTGGAGCAGCGCGCACCGGCGCGAGCTGCTCGATCGCTGCCGGCGCGCGGTCGAACGCGACGGTCGGGTCGATTCCTCCGAGTGGGTCTACTACACGCTGGCGCGGCACCGGCTGCTGCCCGGATCGCCGAACGCGCCGCGCGCGCGCAAGGCCGCCGCGTCGCGCGCCGAACAGAGCCGTGCGCTGGCCGCGCTGTTCGCCATGGCGTCGGCGATCGGCGAAGCGTCGGCGCGCAACACCCGCGACGCGCTGGCCGACGCCGCCGCGATGCTCGACGTCCTGCCGCCGGCGGCGACGCCCGACGAGGTCGGCACGGCCGAACTCACGCGTGCGCTCGACATCCTCCTCGGGCTGCCCCCGCTGGCCAAGCCGATCCTGCTGCGCGTGCTGCGCACGCTCGCACGCGTGCCGGGCGACGCGAACTACGACGCGTTCCTGCGCGCGGTCGCCGCGGCGATCGACTGCCCGGTGCCGCGCGAAGCGCTCGCGCCGCCGGCGATCCAGGCGGCGAATCGCCGCAGCGCCGAAGTCGTGCACTGAGTCGTGCACGCCGCCGTGCACGGGGTCGCCGGTCGTGCCGGCCGGTTCGCCACCCGCGCAGCCGTGACAGAATCTCCGGCAACGCACGGAGCCGGCAGCCCATGAGCACGAAGCAGGCGAACACCGAGTTCGGAGCACGGCGCGCAGGTGCCGGCGAGCGCATCGTGCGAATCGGCGGCGCGTCGGGTTTCTGGGGCGACAGTGCGCTCGGCGCCGTGCAACTGGTCGCCGGCGCCTCGCTCGACTTCCTGGTGTTCGACTATCTTGCCGAGACGACGATGTCGATTCTCGCCGGCGCGCGACTGCGCGATCCCGGTGCCGGCTACGCGACCGATTTCGTCGACAGCGCGATGAAGCCGGTGCTGCGCGAAGTCGCCGAGCGCGGCATTCGCGTCGTCAGCAACGCGGGCGGCGTGAATCCGCAGGCCTGCGCGCGCGCGCTCGCGGCGCTTGCGTCGGCGCAGGGCGTCGAGCTGCGCGTCGCGGTCGTCGAGGGCGACGACACGATGCCGCTGGTCGATGCGCTGCGCGCCGAGGCGGTCGAGGACACCGAACGGCAGCCGCTGCCCGGCGCGCTGCTTTCGGCCAACGCGTATCTCGGGGCGCTGCCGATCCGTGCCGCGCTCGACGCCGGCGCGCAGGTCGTGATCACCGGACGGTGCGTCGATTCGGCGGTCACGCTCGGTGCGCTGATGCACGCTTTCGGCTGGTCGCACGACGAGTACGACCGACTCGCCGCGGGCAGCCTCGCGGGCCACCTGATCGAGTGCGGCTGCCAGGCCACCGGCGGTCTGCACACCGACTGGGACACGGTTCCCGACTGGCCGAACATCGGCTATCCGATCGTCGAATGCGAGGCCGACGGAAGCTTCGTGCTGACGAAGCCGCCGGGCACCGGCGGCAAGGTGACGCCTCCGGTCGTCGCCGAGCAACTGCTCTACGAGATCGGCGATCCGGCCGCGTACCGGCTGCCCGACGTCGTCTGCGATTTCACGCGCGTCGCGCTGCGCGCCGAAGGCCGCGATCGCGTGCGGGTCGAGGGCGCACGCGGGCGCGCGCCCGACGGGCGCTACAAGGTCAGCGCGACCTGCGTCGACGGCTATCGGGCGAGCGCGACGCTCACCGTCGTCGGCATCGACGCGGTCGCGAAGGCTCGCCGTACGGGCGAAGCGATCCTGGCGCGGACGGGCGCGATGTTCGAGCGGCTCGGCTGGCCCGGCTACAGCGCCTCGCGGATCGAGGTGCTCGGGGCGGAATCGGGCTACGGCCCGCACGCGAATCCGGCGCTGCTCGCTTCACGCGAAGCCGTCCTGCGCGTCTGCGCGCGCCATCCGCGGCGCGAGGCGCTCGAGCGCTTCGCACGAGAGATCGCGCCGGCGGGGACTTCGTGGGCGCCCGGAACCACCGGCGCGTCCGGGCGTCCGTCCGTTTCCCCGTCGATCCGGCAGATCGCATTCTTCGTCGACAAGGCCCGGCTCGCGCCGAGCGTCGTGTTCGACGGCGAGCGCATCCCGGTGTCGATTCCGTTGTCGGGCCTCGCCGAAGACGACGCGCGCACGCCGTCGAGCGCGCGCGGCGAGACGCGCGGTGACGCGCCGCCGACCAACGCGCTGCCGACCGACGAGGCGGCACCGTGCGCGACCGATCTCGTCGAAGTGCCGCTGTTGCGCCTGGCGTGGGCGCGCAGCGGCGACAAGGGCGACACGTCGAACATCGGCGTCGTCGCGCGCGATCCCGCGCTGGTGCCGGTGCTGCGCGAGCAGTTGAGCGCGTCGCGCGTCGCGTCGTACCTGGCGCATCTCGTCGAAGGGCCGGTGGTGCGCTACGAAGTGCCCGGCATCGATGCCTTCAACTTCGTCTGCGAGCGGGCGCTCGGCGGTGGAGGGATGGCGTCGCTGCGTAACGACCCGCTCGGCAAGGGCATGGCGCAGATGCTGCTGTCGATCCCCGTTCGCGTCGATCCGCGGCTGCTCGGGCAGGGCCGGTGAGCGGGCCCTGCCCGGCGCGGCACGCACCGCGCGTCCGGTTCGCGCCCGCTGCGCGCCATCACTGCGCGCGTTCGGAGATCTCGATCAGGTTCAGGTCGGGATCGCGTACGTAGATCGACCGCAGCGGGTACGTTGCGCCGGTGCGCGCGACCGGTCCCTCGACGATCGGCACGCCGGCGGCCTGCAAGCGCGCGACGACCTGGTCGAGCGGGCAACTCGCGAGGAAGCACAGGTCGAGCGCGCCGGGCACGGGCAGGTGCGCGCGCGGCTCGAACTCGCTGCCCTTGACGTGCAGGTTGATCTTCTGCGCGCCGAAGCGAAAAGCGATCCGTCCTTCGCCGAAGCGCTCGAGCGACATGCCGAGGACGCCGGTATAGAAGCGGATGCACGCATCGGGCACGGTCGTGGTGAGCACGAGGTGGTCGAGATGGTCGATCATTCGCGAGACCCTCGGGTCGGGAAAGCGGGCGCGAGCGGCGGCCGCGGGTCGGCGCGGGTATCGGCTTCGGCGTTGCCGTCGCCGCGTGCGCGCAATGCGTCCTCTTTCAGCAGTTCGACCAGGTCGACGGCGAATGCCGGCAGCGCCGTGAGACTGCGGGCACAGATCTTCAAGTCCCGCAGCGCCCATTCGTCTCGCAGCGGCACGATGCCGATCGCCATCGTCCGCGCGTGACGATAGGCCGCCGAAGCGGGCAGCACGCCGACGCCGACGCCGGCCTCGATCATCCGGCACGCACTCTCGAAGTTGCCGACCTGGATACGAAGCCGCAGCGGCCGATGCAGCTCGTCGCAGATCCGGCGGATGAAGCCGTGGATCGCGCTCGCTTCCTGCAGGCCGACCTGGTCGAAATCGAGCGTGCGCTCGAACGCGATCGCGCGCTCGTCGGCCAGCGGATGGCCGGCCGGCACGGCCAGCACGAGCCGCTCCTGCCGGTACGCAATCGTGTCCAGGCTCTCGGTGCGCACGGTTCCGGCGACGATGCCGAGGTCGGCCTGTCCGTCGAGCAGCGCGCGCACGATGTCGTCGCTGAGGCGTTCGCGCAGATCGACGTTCACGTCCGGGTGGCGCAGCAGGTACCCGCGCAGCACCCGTGGCAGGAACTCGCTCGACGCGGTCGTGTTGGCGAACACCCGCAGATGCCCCTTGATGCCCTTCGCGTATTCCTGCAGGTCGCCGCGCAGGTGCTCGAGCTGCGCGAGCACGGCGCGCGCGTGCTGCACGAACGCGACTCCGGGCGGGGTCAGTTCGACGCCCTGGCTCGAGCGATGCAGCAGCTTCGCGCCGACGCGCTCCTCGAGGTGCTTGACGCGCGCGCTCGCCGCGGGCAGCGACAGGTGCGCCGCGGCGGCGCCGCGCGTCAGGCTGTTGGCTTCGGCGATCCGCACCAGCAGGCGCAGGTCGACCAGATCGAAATGCAGGGGCATGGCCGGGCAGGCAACGACGGCTGCTGCAGAGTCTACCCGTGCCGGTGTCGCCTTCGCGTGCGCCGAAGCCCCCGTTCCCCGAATGCGAATTGTCCCCGGCGCGGCATTTCGCGCATCCTTGGCCTTTCGAGGGCTTTCGCATGGACCTGGGACACCTGCAGCAATGGATCGGGCGCAGCGAGCGGCGCAGCGAGCGGATCTGCGCGACGCCGATCGCCCAGCTCGCCGCGACGCTCGATCGTGACGATCCGGCGCCGGCCGCCGGCACCGAGGTGCCGCCGCTGTGGCACTGGGCGTTCTTCACGCCGCTCGCCCCGGCGCGCGAGATCGGCCCCGACGGACATGCCCGACGCGGCGGATTCCTGCCGCCGGTGCCGCTGCCGCGCCGCATGTGGGCGGGCGGCCGGCTCGACTTCGAACGCGCGCTGCGCGTGGGCGACGAGATCGTGCGCGATTCGCGCATCGCCGACGTCCGCGCCCGCAACGGGCGCAGCGGTGCGCTCGT
>JAKFES010000076.1:0-11333 GCA_036675585.1 Burkholderiaceae bacterium | reverse complement strand
CTGCACCTTGGGCATGCGCGTCTGGCCGCCGACGAGGATCACGTCGTCGATCTGGCTGACCTGGATGCCGGCGTCCTTGATGGCCGTGCGGCAGGGCGCGATGGTGCGCTCGATCAGGTCTTCGACCAGGGCTTCGAGCTTGGCGCGCGTGAGCTTGATGTTCAGGTGCTTCGGACCCGAGGCATCGGCCGTCACGTAGGGCAGGTTGATGTCGGTCTGTGCGCTGTTGGAGAGCTCGATCTTGGCCTTCTCGGCCGCTTCCTTCAGGCGCTGCAGTGCGAGCACGTCTTTCGACAGGTCGACGCCTTGCTCCTTCTTGAACTCGGCAATGATGTAGTCGATCACGCGCTGGTCGAAGTCTTCGCCGCCGAGGAAGGTGTCGCCGTTGGTCGACAGCACCTCGAACTGCTTCTCGCCGTCGACGTCGGCGATCTCGATGATGGACACGTCGAAGGTGCCGCCGCCGAGGTCATACACCGCGATCTTGCGGTCGCCCTTGTCGGTCTTGTCGAGGCCAAAAGCGAGCGCGGCCGCGGTCGGCTCGTTGATGATGCGCTTCACGTCGAGGCCGGCGATGCGGCCGGCGTCCTTCGTGGCCTGGCGCTGCGCGTCGTTGAAGTACGCGGGCACCGTGATCACGGCCTCGGTGACCGGCTCGCCGAGATAGTCCTCGGCGGTCTTCTTCATCTTGCGCAGCACCTCGGCCGAGACCTGCGGCGGTGCGAGCTTCTTGTCGCGCACCTGCACCCAGGCGTCGCCGTTGTCGGCCTTGATGATCTGGAACGGCATCAGGTGGATGTCCTTCTGGACTTCCTTCTCGTCGAACTTGCGTCCGATCAGCCGCTTGATCGCGTACAGCGTGTTCTTCGGATTCGTGACCGCCTGCCGCTTGGCCGGCGCGCCGACGAGGATTTCCCCGTCTTCCATGTAGGCGACGATCGACGGCGTCGTTCGGGCGCCTTCCGAATTCTCGATCACCTTCGGCTTGTTGCCTTCCATGATCGCGACGCACGAATTCGTCGTGCCCAGGTCGATGCCGATGATCTTGGCCATTTCCTTTGTCCTCGATGAGCGATGTTTGTCTTGGGGGTCTAGATGCGACTGTCTGCAGCCGAATTCAAGCCGGCGCAGGCCGATGCACGGGTGCGCGCGCCGCGCGGAGTCAGTCCTGCACGACGGTGACGAGCGCCGGGCGCAGCACGCGGTCGGCGATCAGGTAGCCTTTCTGCAGCACGTGCGCGACGTGCCCGGGCGCAACCGGAGGTTGCGTCCCCGACGCGGGCACGGTGGAGATCGCCTGGTGCAGGTTCGGGTCGAATTTCTGGCCGCGCGGATCGATCTCGACCAGCTTGTTCTTCTCGAAGGCGCTCGCCAGCAGGCGCAGCGTCGCGCCGACGCCCTCCTGCATGTTCTCGACGCTCGGCGCATCGGCCGCCAGCGCCAGCTCGAGGCTGTCCTTGACCGGCAGCAGGCTCTCGGCGAAGGTCTCGATGCCGAATTTCTGCGCGCGGGCGACTTCCTCCTGCGCCCGGCGGCGCACGTTCTCGGTTTCGGCGACGGCCCGCAGATAGCGGTCCTGCGCTTCGGCGGCCCGGGCCTCGGCTTCGGCGAGACGCTGCGCCCAGTCGCCGGCGTCGTCGCGGGCGTCCACCGGACCGGCGGATTCGGACTGCGGGACGGTTCCGAAGGCGGGGCCGCCGACGTCGGCGGCGGGGGAATCGGTGCGCGATGCGAACTGCGTCGGCGTGGCTTCGTCGGACTGGGCGGGCTTTTCGGGGGTCACTCCAGGTTCTCCGGGAAGAAATGGCACGCCGCCCGGGAGGCCCGCCGGACGGCAAAAAAGGGATCTCGGGGCACGCTGCTTCGATTTCAAGGCCGTTGCGCGATGCGCACGGGCCGATTCGTCTCGTTTTTCGGCGCCTCTTCGCGCCGCGGCGGAACGCCGGCCGCCGGGGTCGGGCATCGCACGGGGGCGTCGCCCCGCCGAGTACGCTGTACGAGCCGTTCGGGTTCGGGCGGCGCATCGATCACGGGAGAGCGAAATGGGCGTGATGTCCTTCATTCGGGAAGCCGGCGAGAAACTGTTCGGGAAGGGCGAAGCCGCCGCGGCGACGGGAACGGCGCCGGCGGCGACCGACCGGGCGAGCGCCGACGAAACTGCCGCGCGTGCGATCACCGACTACATCCGCGCGATGAAGCTCGACGCCGAGAACCTGCAGGTGGCGTTCGACGGCGCGAGCGAAACGGTCACCGTCTCGGGCGTCGCCCCGGACCAGGAAACGCGCGAGAAGATCGTTCTGTGCTGCGGCAACGTCGCCGGGGTCGAGAAGGTCGTCGACCGGATGACGGTGAACAACCCGGTGCCCGAGGCGCAGTTCTACACGGTGGTCCGCGGCGACACGCTGTCGAAGATCGCGAAGACGTTCTATGGCGACGCGAACGCGTACCGGGGGATCTTCGAGGCGAATCGGCCGATGCTGAAGGATCCGGACAAGATCTATCCGGGGCAGGTGCTGCGGATTCCGCCGAAAGGGTGATTTCTTTTTCTGTGTGCGCCCGCGCCAGGCGACGGCGCGGCGCTTGCCGGCTCGGCCCCGTGGCTGCGGCCCCGCTGCGCGGGCCTTCCCTCGCCCACCTCGCACGCCCGCACCCGCTGCCGAGGGGCGCTGCGCGCCCCGCGGCGACGGGTCCCGCGGGCGTGCTTTCGGTGGCGCTCGGCTTGCCAAGGGGCCGAGCCGGCAAGCGCCGCGCCGTCGCCTGGCGCTGGAGTATCGAGGTTCGCGAGACGGCCGCGTTCGGCTCGCTCTCGGGTCAGCGTCGGTGGGCGGTGGGCCAGCCGCAGAGGTGGCGTTCGACGAGGGTGGCCAGGGCGGCGATGAAGGGGGGGGAATCGTTGAGGGCTTCGATGTAGTGGAAGCGCTCGCCGCCGGCGGCGAGGAACGAGTCGCGCACTTCGAGGGAGATTTCCTCGAGCGTCTCGAGACAGTCGGCGACGAAACCGGGGCAGACGACGTCGACGCTGCGCACGCCGGCGCGGGCGAGTTCGACGAGGGTCTGTGCGGTGTAGGGCTGCAGCCACTCGGCCGGGCCGAAACGCGACTGGAACGTGAGCATCCATTCGCCGTCGGACAGCCCGAGGCGCTGCGCGAGCAGCGCGCCGGTGGCACGGCACTCGCGTTCGTAGGGATCGCCGAGCGCGGCCGTGCGTTTGGGCAGGCCGTGGAAGCTCATCACGAGGCGCTCGCCGCGCCCCTCGCGCTCCCACGATGCGCGCACGCGCCGCACCAGCGCGTCGAGGTAGCCGTCGTCGTCGTGGAAGTCGCGCACGGTGCGCAGCTCGGGCTGGTCGCGCCATTTCGCGAGCTCGGCGGCGAGCGCATCGATCGCCGTCGCGGTCGTCGAGCCGGCGTACTGCGGGTACAGCGGAACGACGAGCAGCCTCGCGACGCCGCGGGCGCGCAACTCGCGCAGCACCGAGCCGATCGACGGCGACCCGTAGCGCATGGCGAACGCGACGTCGAGCGAGTGGCCGCGCTCGCCGAGCGCGCCGCGCAACAGCGTCGCCTGGCGGCGCGTGTACACGAGCAGCGGCGACCCCTCCTCGGTCCAGATCGCCGCGTACTTGCGCGCCGAGCGGGCCGGTCGCACCGGCAGCACGAGGCCGTAGAGGATCGGTTTCCACACCGCCCGCGGGATCTCGACGACCCGCGGGTCGGACAGGAACTCACGCAGGTAGCGTCGCAGCGCCGGCGCGGTGGGTGCATCGGGCGTGCCGAGCTGCACGACGAGCACGCCGGTGCGTCGCGGCGAGGACGGCGCGGACGCTTCACGCGAGGCGGTTCGGCAAGCCGGGCGATCGGCCGCGCCGGGTTCGATCACGTGCGGCTAATCGTGATGGCTGAGCGCCGAGGACACCAGCCTGGCCGTGATGTCGACGATCGGGATCACGCGCTCGTAGGCCATCCGCGTCGGGCCGATGACGCCCAGCGTGCCGACGATCCGGCCGTCGGACTCGTACGGTGCGACGACGACGCTCAACTGATCCATCGGCAGCAGCTCCGACTCGCCGCCGATGAAGATCTGCACGCCCTCGGCGCGGCTCGACGCGTCGAGCAGCTGCAGCAGCCCGGTCTTCTGCTCGAACAGGTCGAACAGCCGGCGCAGCCGCGCGGTGTTGTCGGTGAGGTCGGTGACGCCGAACAGGTTGCGCTCGCCGGAGATCACCAGCGGGTCGTCGCTTTCGGTGAGCGCCTGCGTGCTCGCCTCGACCGCCCGGTGCATCAGCATCGTGATGTCGTCGCGCAGCGACGCGAGCTCCGACTGCAGGCGCCGCCGGATCTCGTCGAAATCGACGCCGGCGAAATTCGCGTTGATGTAGTTCGCCGCTTCGATCAGCTCGGTGCGCGAGTATTCGCGCACGGTGGCGAGAATGCGGTTCTGCACGCTGCCGTCGGGCGTGACGATGATCAGCAGCACCCGCTTGTCGGACAGGCGCAGGAACTCGACCTGGCGGAACATCGTCGCACGGCGCGGCGTCATCACGACGCCGGCGAAGTGAGACAGGTTCGACAGCAGAGATGCGGCGACGGCGAGCACGCGTTGCGGCTCGTCGGCCTGGATGCGTCCCTGCAGGACCTCGGCCTCGTCGACCTGCAGCGGCTCGACCGTGAGCAGCGTGTCGACGAAGAAGCGGTAGCCGCGCGGCGTGGGAATGCGTCCGGCCGAAGTGTGCGGGCTCGTGATCAGGCCGAGGTCTTCGAGGTCGGCCATGACGTTGCGCACGGTGGCCGGAGACAGGTCCAGCCCCGAATGACGCGACAGCGTGCGCGAACCGACCGGGTGGCCGTCGGCGATGTAGCGCTCGATCAGCGTCTTGAGCAGGATGCGGGCACGATCGTCGAGCATGCCTTCATTGTATGGGCAGGCGGCGCCAGTGCAAGCTCGGTGCCCACCCGGCCTCGCCCGTGCGGTCGACGCCGATTCGCCGCCCCGCTGCCCGCGCATGCGGTGGCCTATGCTCTAATCCCCGGATGAAGAACGCGTTCCAACGGGTGGCGCTGATCGGGCGCTGGGAATCCGAGGAGGTCGCCGAGGCGCTGTTCGGCATCGCCGCGTTCCTGCGCACGCGCGGGGTATCGGTGCTCATGGAGGAGCACGCGGCCACCGCCGGCGGGTCGCGCGATTTCGACGTCGCCAGCATGGAGCGGATCGGCGACGAAGCCGATCTGGCCATTGCGCTGGGCGGCGACGGAACCATGCTCGGCGCCGCGCGCGCGCTCGCGCCGCGCGAGGTGCCGCTGGTCGGCATCAATGCCGGGCGCCTGGGCTTCATCACCGACATCGGGCTCGGCGCCTGGCGGCAGGCGCTCACGTCGATTCTCGAAGGCCATTTCGAGTCCGAGGAGCGCACGCTGCTGACCGCGCGCGTCGTGCGCGGACAGGAAATCGTCTGGAGCGAGCTCGCGCTGAACGACGTCGTCGTCAACCGCTCGTCGCGCACCGGGATGATCGAGCTCCAGGTGCACGTCGACGATCACTACATGTACAGCCAGCGCGCCGACGGGCTGATCATCGCGACGCCGACCGGCTCGACCGCCTACGCGCTGTCGGCCAGCGGCCCGATCCTGCATCCGCAGCTCAAGGGCATCGTGCTGGTCCCGGTCGCGCCGCAGTCGCTGTCGAATCGTCCGATCACGCTGCCCGACGACGTCACGATCACCGTACGCGTCATCGACGGGCGCGAGCCGCGCGTGGCCGGCGACATGCAGGTGTTCAACGACCTGCACGTGGGCGACGACATCGTCGTGCAGCGCGCGCCGTTCCACACGCGCTTCCTGCATCCGCCCGACTACAGCTATTTCGCCACGCTGCGCGGGAAGCTGAACTGGCACGAGTTGCCGAGCCTGCGCGCGATCCAGCGCTGAACGTCCGTCCTCCGCCTTTCCGCGCCTCCGATGCTGCTGAGCCTCCGACTCGAGAACTTCGTCATCGTCGACGCGGCCGAGCTCGTGTTCGGCCCCGGCTTCACCGTACTGTCCGGGGAAACCGGCGCCGGCAAGTCGATCCTGCTCGACGCGCTGATGCTCGCGCTCGGCGGGCGCGCCGACGCGGCGTTCGTGCGCGAGGGGAGCGCGCGCGCCGACATCGCCGCCGAGTTCCGCTGCGACGCGGCGCTCGACGCCTGGCTCGCCGAACGCGAGCTGCCGGGCGACGCGGGAATCGTCCTGCTGCGTCGCGTCGTCGACGCCGACGGCCGGTCGCGCGCGCTGGTCAACGGGCACCCGGCGACCGCGGCGGTGCTGCGCGAGATCGGCGAGCGACTCGTCGACATCCACGGCCAGCACGCGTCGCAATCGCTGCTGCGGGCCGACGGGCAACGACTGCTGCTCGACGGCTTCGCCGGGCTCGATGCGCTCGCGCAGTCGGTCGCGCGCGCGTTCGCCGACTGGCGCGCAGCGACGCGCGAGCTCGATGCCGCCGAGCACGGCGCGCGCGAGCTCGCCCTGGAACGCGAACGGCTCGAGTGGCAGCTCGGCGAGCTCGAGCCACTGCGCATCGAACCGGGCGAATGGGAAGCGCTCGAGCTCGAGCAGAAGCGCCTCGCGCACGCGGCTTCGCTCATCGAAGGTACCGGCGCGGCCGCCGATGCGCTCGTCGATCGCGACGATGCGCTGCTCGCGAGCCTGCACCAGTGCGTGCAGCGGCTGCGTCCGCTCGCCGCGTTCGACACCTCGCTCGACGAGCCGCTCGCGATGCTCGACAGCGCCGCCATCCAGATCGACGAGGCGGCATCGGCGCTGCGCGAATACGCGAACCGGATCGACCTCGATCCGGCGCGCCTCGCCGAGGTCGACGCGCGCGTCGGCGCGCTGTTCGCCGCGGCGCGCAAGCTGCGCCTCGCGCCCGAGGCGCTGGTCGACGAACGCGCGCGCCTGCGCGAGCGGGTTCGCGCGCTGCAGGCCGCGCAGGACGTCGATGCGCTGCGCGAAGCGGTCGGGCACGCGCGCAGCGCCTACGACACGCTCGCCGCGGACCTGTCGAAGCGCCGTCGCCAGGCGGCCACCCGACTCGCCGACGGCGTCACCCGGCACATCGCGGCGCTCGGCATGGCGGGCGGCAAGCTGGAGATCGCTTTCGAGCCGACCGAGCCGGCCGCCTCGGGCGTCGACACGATCGAGTTCCGCGTTGCCGCGCACGCCGGCGCCACACCGCGCGCGCTATCGAAAGTCGCCTCCGGCGGCGAGCTGTCGCGCATCGGGCTGGCGATCGCGGCGCTCGCCGCGCAGGCGAACCCGGTGCCCACGCTCGTCTTCGACGAAGCCGACGCCGGCGTCGGCGGCGCCGTCGCCGATGCGGTCGGCGAGCTGATGCGAACGCTCGGCGAAACGCGCCAGGTGCTGTGCGTCACCCACCTGCCGCAAGTCGCCGCCAAGGCGCACCGTCACTGGCGCGTCACGAAGAACACCGTCGGCCAGACCACCGTGAGCAACATCGAGTCGCTCGAGCGCAACGCCCGCGTCGACGAGATCGCCCGCATGCTCGGCGGCGCCGACATCACGCCCACCACCCGCAAGCACGCGCGCGAAATGCTCGCGCAGGGCCGCTGACCCGACGGGAAATCACCGAACCGGTCCCGAATCGGCGGACGCCACGAAGCGCTTCGCGCGTTGTCCACGCACCCGGTTTCCGGGAATCGGCGCGATTCGGCCGGCGGCGGCAGCGCCAGGCGTGCCTCCGCGGGCACGCGAACCTGCGTACCAATTCAGCCCCGCTCGTCGACCCGATCGCCTGCACGACGAGCAGCCCGAGGCCCCCCGGCCCCGCGCCTCGCCGCGCGCTCAGCGGCGACGGTGCTCGCAGTCTTCCTTGGTGCAGCTGCCGTACAACGACAGCGCATGATCCTGCAGCTTGAACCCGTGCTCGGCGGCGATCGTCTGCTGCCGCCGCTCGATCTCGGCGTCGTAGAACTCCTCGACGCGCCCGCAATCGACGCACACGAGGTGGTCGTGGTGCGTGCCCTCCTCGAGCTCGAACACCGCCTTGCCCGCCTCGAAGTTGCTGCGCTTGAGCAAGCCGGCCTGCTCGAACTGCGTGAGCACGCGGTAGACGGTGGCGAGCCCGATCTCCTGGTTCTCGGCGAGCAGCTCCCGGTACACGTCTTCGGCGCTCATGTGCCGCTGCCGGCCGTTCTGGAAGATCTCGAGGATCTTCAGGCGAGGCGCGGTCGCCTTCAGGCCCATGCTTTTCAGTTCGGCGGTGATCGACATGGCGGGATGCGGGGAAGCCGTGGAAGGAATCGACGCGGCGCGAAAGCGGGAAGAAGGCGCCGCCGGGCGGCCGCACGTCCCCGTATGATAGCGTCTGCTACCGCTCGCAGCGCCCGTTCGAAGCCATGTTCCAGGTCTTTCCGCCCGCCTCTGCCCGGTGCGCCGCAACGCCGCGCGCACCCGCCGTCCGCGGCCCGTCGCGAATCCGCCGCCCGCTCGCCGTGCTCGCGGTGCTCGCCGCCGCCTCGCTCGCCGCCGGCTGCTCGATCAACGACCCGAACCGCAGCGGCCTGCTCCAGCCCTACCGCATCGACCTGCCGCAGGGCAACTACCTGACGCGCGAAACCGTCGATCGCGTGAAGGAAGGGATGACGCGCGACCAGGTGCGTTTCCTGCTCGGTACGCCGCTGCTGCGCGACATGTTCCATCCCGACCGCTGGGATTACGTCTTCCGCTACAAGTTCCCGAGCGGCGACGTCGAGCAACGCAAGGTGACGGTGCGGTTCCGCGACGACCGGGTCACGTCGATCGAGGCCGATCCGCTGCCCGAGCGCGAGGACCCGTCGGACCCGGCGCTCCCCGGCTACCGCCCGTCCGACACCGCGGCCCGGCAGCCATGACGATGCGCATCGCGATCGCCGGCGCCTCGGGGCGAATGGGCCGGATGCTGATCGAAGCGGTGCTCGACGATCCCGATGCACGGCTGGTCGGCGCGCTCGACGTCGCGACCAGCCCGGCGCTCGGGCGCGATGCGGCCGATTTCCTCGGCCGCGCGAGCGGGGTGACGATCACCGACGACATCGGCGCGGGGCTCGCCGACGCGCAGTTCCTCATCGACTTCACGCGCCCGCAAGGCACGCTCGAGCATGTGCGCGCGGCCGCGGCGCGCGGCACCGCGCTGGTCATCGGTACGACCGGCTTCGACGAAGCCGGACGCGAGGCGATCGCGAACGCGGCCGCGCGCATCCCGATCGTGTTCGCGCCGAACATGAGCGTGGGCGTGAACGTCACCTTCAAGCTGCTCGAGGTCGCCGCGCGGATCCTCGGCGCGGAATACGACGTCGAAATCGTCGAGGCGCACCATCGGCACAAGGTCGATGCGCCCTCGGGCACCGCACTGAAGATGGGCGAGGTGGTCGCGCAGGCGCTCGGGCGCAACCTGCGCGAGGTCGCCGTCTTCGGGCGCGAAGGCTTCACCGGCGAGCGCGACGCGAAGACGATCGGCTTCGCCACCGTTCGCGGCGGCGACATCGTCGGCGACCACACGGTGCTGTTCGCCGGCACCGGCGAGCGCATCGAGATCACGCACCGCTCGGCGAGTCGCGTGACCTACGCGCACGGCGCGCTGCGCGCGTGCCGCTTCCTCGCCGGTCGCGAACGCGGCCTGTTCGACATGCAGGACGTGCTCGGCCTGCGCGACTGACGAATCAGCGCGGCGTGCCGTTCTTCCACGCGCGTCGCAGCGCGGCACACGGATCCTCCCTGGGCTGCGCGCGCGTGCGCAGCACGCGATCGAAGGGCTCGGGCTGAAGCGCACCCTCGCTCTCGAGCAGTGCCACCGAGACGATGCGATCGCTCGGGCGCAGCGCCTCGAGGTACCTCGGGACGCCGATGTCGCGGCGCAGGTGTCCGTTGCCGGCCAGCAGCACGACCGGCAGGCCGGTACGGGCGCGCGCATCGGCCACCGCGCGGGCGAGCCGCGCATCGCGCGTGCGCTGCGCGTCGGCCATCGCGCCGACCGCGTTCTCGGGCAGCAGGCCGCAATGCCCCTCGCGGATCGACGTGCGCATCGCTTCGGCGTCGCCCGCGCTCCAGCCCGGCGCAAGTGGCGCCGCCGGCACCTCGCCGCGCGCGACGCGAGCCGTCTCGGCCGCCGACAGGTTCGCCGCGACGAGCGGAAGTCCGCGCCGCAGCGCGAGTTCGATCACCGGCCGGTACAGTTCCCAGTCCCAGCCATCGAAATCGAAACCGGCCGCTTCGGCGACCCGGCGCGCACGCGCCGGCGCGTCGGAGACGGGGCGCCGTGCCTGCGCCTCGAGCGAGAGCGCACGATCGAGCGCCTCCTGGCGATCGGCATCGAACTGCTCGAGCGCGATCGCGATCGGATGCGCGTCGGCGAGCGCCTCGAGCCAGCGCAGGCGCAACCGATGTTGCAACGCGTTGTCGTGCACCTCGCCGAGCAGCACGATGTCGGCGGCGCGCACGTCGGCCGGCAAGGGCGGCGCGCGATCGACGATCGCGGCGGCCTGCGCCGGTGGCTGCGACGACGGGAGACCCGGTGCGGCGCACGCGCCGAGCGCGAGCGCGAGCGCCAGTGTGAGCGCGGGCAGGCGCGTCGCGGCGGCAACGGATGCACGGCATGCGACGCGCAGGCGTCGCGATGAGCGCGGGCGCGGGCGGATCGTCGGTGCGCGAATCGGCATCGGCCGAGCTTACGGGGATTCGCCTGCACGGTCGCCCGCCGGGGCTTTCGAACGCTGCTTTTGGGTCCCCGCAAGACGGACGTGACGGAACTGGAATGTTCTGGATTCGCGGACGTGGTCCGATCCGAGCCGTGCTGGGGCGCCGGGAACGAAAGTTCGCGCGTAGCGCCACGCGTTGCCCACCGCCGGCCGGTCCGGTTCGCATCGTGCGACCGAGCCGGCCGGCCGCGGGCAACGCTCGAGGGCCTCGGGCTGTTCGTGCGTCGACCGGCCTGCACGGGGGCGTGCGAAGGGGGGCGTGCAGCACCATGACGCGACGCGCGCTCCCGGGTCGGCCCGCCACCCGCTTCTATAATCCCCCGCATGGACCTCTCGAGGCTCACGGCTGCGGCGGGCGCGGTCGCCTTGCATGCGGTCGTGATCGCCGGTGCTTTCGGCCTCTCCGCACCGTCGCCGCCCGAAACGGTCCGGCCGATCGAGGTCGCGCTGATCGCGCCGCCGGCGCCCGCGGCCGACGTTGCGGCGAGTCGCGAGCACGCGATGGCCGCCCCGGCTTCGGCACCGACGGCATCGCGCGCGATGGAGGCGCCGGCGCCGGCGCCACCCGCGCCGCTCGCGCTCCCGGTGCCACCCACATCCCCCC
>JAKFES010000008.1:0-1585 GCA_036675585.1 Burkholderiaceae bacterium | reverse complement strand
CCGACCTTTCCGACGAACAGACCGCCGCCGCCGCGCAGCTCAAGGACGCGGTGCACGCCGCGAAATTCGACACGCTGCTGCTCGACGGCGTCACCGGGTCGGGCAAGACCGAAGTCTATATGGAGGCGATCGCCGCCGCGATCGATGCGGGCAAGCAGGCGCTGGTGCTGCTCCCCGAAATCGCGCTGACCGAACCGATGCTGACGCGCTTTGCCGCGCGCTTCGGCTGCGAGCCCGTCGCGTGGCACTCTGGCCTGCGCTCGACCGAGCGCCGCCGCGCCTGGCACAGCATCGCCGCAGGCGAGGCCAAGATCGTCGTCGGCGCACGCTCGGCGCTCTTCCTGCCCTATGCGAACCTCGGCGTCATCGTCGTCGACGAGGCGCACGAGACGAGCTTCAAGCAGGAGGACGGCGTCCATTATCACGCGCGCGACGTCGCGGTGATGCGCGGACATTTCGAAGGGCTTCCCGTCGTCCTCGCGAGCGCGACCCCCGCGCTCGAAAGCCTCGCGATGGTCGAGGCGGGACGCTACCGCCATATCGTCCTCCCGGCGCGCTTCGGCGGCGCGACGCTGCCCGACCTCGCGGCGATCGACATGCGGCAGGACCCGCCCGACCGCGGCCGCTGGCTCGCGCCGCCGCTCGTCGACGCACTCGCCGACCGGCTCCAGAAGGGCGAGCAGAGTCTGCTCTTCCTCAACCGCCGCGGCTTCGCACCGCTGACTTTGTGCCGCACCTGCGGCCACCGCATCCAGTGCCCGAACTGCACCGCATGGATGGTCGAGCACCGCCTCGTCCACCGCCTCGCGTGCCACCATTGCGGCCATGTCATGCCGCCGCCGCGGCTCTGCCCCGAATGCGAGGACGAGGACAGCCTCGTCGCGTGCGGCCCCGGCGTCGAGCGCGTCGCCGACGAGGTCGCGCTGCGCTTCCCCGAGGCGCGCGTCGCGATCGTCACCTCGGATACGCTCTGGTCGCCCGCGAAGGCGGCCGAGTTCGTCGACAATGTCGAGGGCGGGCTGGTCGACATCATCATCGGGACGCAGCTCGTCACCAAGGGCTATCATTTCCCGAACCTCACGCTCGTCGGGGTGGTCGATGCCGACTTGGGACTCGACGGCGGCGACCTCCGCGCCTCCGAGCGCACCTTCCAGCAGATCGCGCAGGTCGCGGGGCGCGCCGGGCGCGGGGTGAAGCCCGGCGAGGTGCTGATCCAGACGCGCGTTCCCGAAGCGCCCGTGATGGCGGCGCTCGTCGCGAACGACCGCGACGGATTTTATGCGGCCGAGGCCGCGGCGCGCAAATTCGCCGGCGCGCCCCCCTATGGCCGCTTCGCCGCGCTTGTCATTTCGTCCGAAGATATCGAGGTCGCGCGCGGCGTCGCGCAGCGGCTGGGGGCGAAGGCTCCGGTCGCTGAAGGTCTTGCCGTATACGGCCCCGCCCCCGCGCCGCTCGCGATGCTGCGCGGCCGCCACCGTTTCCGCTTGCTGCTCCACGCCCCGCGCAGCTTCGACCTGCAGGGCACGATCCGCGAGTGGGTCGGCAGCGTCGACTGGCCCGCAAAAGCGCGCCTCGCAATCGACAT
>JAKFES010000220.1:0-11510 GCA_036675585.1 Burkholderiaceae bacterium | reverse complement strand
GTCCCGTCGGCGCGGCGCCGCAGCACCGCGTGCGCGCGGGAAGGCGCGGCGAGCGCGCATTCGTTCGCCGCGCTTCCGATCACGCGGCGGCTCCACGGAGCATCGGGCAGCACGTGCACGCTGCCCGTCGCACCGGTCCAGTACGCAGGGATCGCGAGCGCATGCGCGAGATCGGCGGCGCGCGACGCAATCAGCTCCCCCGTGATCGGCTCGTCGTCGACGAAGCGCAGCGGATGGCGGTATTGCACGAGCAGCGCGTAGAGTCGCGCCGGCGCGATCCGCACGTCGGACTCCTGCTCGCCGTACGCGTTGTAGTTGATCGCTTCGCCGAGCTGGCGCAGCCGCTCGCGACCCGCTGCATCGACTCCGTCGTGCGCGGCGAGGCGATCGCCGAGCGCACGCAGGTTGTCGCCATACGCGCCGACCGCGGCCCATGCACGGAATGCACCGCCCAGGAAACGATCGACGATCGCACTGGTGCACACGCCGGCGGACAGGTCGATGTGCGCGTCGAGCCGCGGGTGCCGGGGAATGTCCGACGCCGCGTGATGGTCGAAATACCGCACCCGCGCCCCGCGCTCGAGCAGGCGCAACAGCGCGCCGTGGTTGCGCTGCATCGACAGGTCGCAGACGAGCACTTCGTCGCCCGCGCCGGCATCGACACGATCGAGCAGCGCAATTTCGCGCTTCAGGCCGGTGACGAGCGTCGACGGCGCCGGCGCGTGCAGGCGCCACTGCACGACCGAGCACAATCCGTCGGCGTCGCCATTGCAGACGTCGAAGCGCGCGGCACCCGAGCCCTTCGTTTCACGGTCCTTCATGGCGCCATCGTGCCGCGAACGGCGCGGCGCGCCAAGTCGCAGGGTGTCCTGCCATCGGCCGGCACATTCGTCTCGATGCCGACGTGTACCCGGACGATCGCGTTGCGCACGCCCGCCGGGCGCGAGCGCGTCGAGGGGTCATTCCTCCGTCGATCGGGCACGCTCGTTGCAGCTCGGAATCGTCCGCCGGACATCGAGCGCGTTCGGTGGGAACGAGAGCGAGCCAATGCTATTTCGCCGGATCAAGACGCCGGGCCTCGCGCAGCACTCGTACCTCCTCGAATGCGGCAAGGGCCTCGCACTCATCGTCGACCCCCGCCGCGACATCGACGAGTACCTGCGGCTCGCGCGCGAAAACGGCCTGACGATCACGCACGTGCTCGAGACGCACCGGCAGGAGGATTTCGTCTACGGCTCGGCTGCGCTCGCGCAGGCAACCGGCGCCGCCATCGTCGCGGGCACGCACGAGCTCTTCGGGCGTGCCGACCTGCGGTTGCGCGACGGCGAACCGATCGAGATCGGGACCACGCGCGTGGTCGCGTTCGAGACGCCCGGGCATACGCCGGAAAGCGTCTCGTACGCGGTGTATCCGCGCAACGCCGGCGGCAGGTGCTGGGCCGTGTTCACCGGAGACGCCCTGTTCGTCGGCGAGACCGGGCGCACCGACCTGACCGACGCGACGCGAACCGGCGAGAACGCCGCAATCCTGTACGACGCGATCCACGAGAAGCTGCTGCCGCTCGGCGACCAGGCACTGCTGCTGGCGGCGCACGGTTCGGGATCGGCGTGCGGCGGAGCCATTGCGGATCGCGACGACTCGACGCTCGGAATCGAACGGCACACGAATCCCGTCTTCACCCGGGATCGTGACCGCTTCGTGGAGCACAAGCTCTCGGAGAAGCTGCCGCGTCCACCGTACTTCCGGAACATGGAAGTGGTCAATCTCGAAGCCGGGAAATCGATGCCTTCGCTGTCGCGTATCGCGAGCCTGCAGCCGAAGGCGTTTCGCCAGCGCGCCGCGAATGCGCTCGTCATCGACACGCGCGCGCCGGACGCCTTCGCGGGCTCGCACATTCCCGGCGCGTACAACATCTGGCTCGAAGGACTTTCGTCCTTCGCCGGGTGGTTCGCGCACGACGGCGATCGCGTCGTCCTCGTGGCCAACGCGCCGCGCGACATCCGCACGGCTGCGCTGGCGCTCGCACGGATCGGGGTCGACGCCGTGCAGGCAGCGCTTGCCGGCGGCATCGAGGCGTGGCGCGAAGACGGGCTGCCGATCGCGACGATCGCGACGACGAGCGCGCAGCAGGCCGCGCACTGGCGCAGCGAGGGCACTGCGAAGATCCTCGACGTGCGCGACGAACACGAGCGCAACGAGGCCCGGATTCCCGGCGCGATGCACGTCTACGTGGGCGACCTCGAGCGCAACCTGCCCGCCGTCGCGAAAGACGAGCGCCTCGTCGTGCATTGCAGCGTCGGGCACCGCTCGGGAATCGCAGCCAGCATCCTGCGCCGTCACGGCTACACCGGCGTCCACAACATGCTCGGGGGCATGAAGGCGTGGGAGGCACTCGGGCTTGCGGTCGAGCGATGAGCGCGTCGGCGACATTCGACGCGCGCGAGCCCGGGGGGCCGGCCGCGAACCCCGACCCGGGCCGATGGCGAATCTTTCTCGCCGGCGACGTCATGCTCGGTCGCGGCATCGACCAGGCGCTCGCGCACCCTTCGTCGCCCGGGCTGCACGAGCCGTGGGTGCGCGATGCACGCGAATACGTTCGACTGGCCGAGCGTGCGAACGGTCCGATCCCCGCACCGCTCGCGCCCGACTACGTCTGGGGCGATGCGCTCGCCACGCTCGACACTTTCGCGCCGCATCTGCGCATCGTCAACCTCGAGACGGCGATCACCGACTGCGATCGAGCGCATCCCGGCAAGGGCATCCACTACCGGATGCACCCGGAGAACGTCGATTGCCTGCGCGCTGCGAAACCCGACTGCTGCGTGCTGGCCAACAACCACGTGCTCGACTGGGGAGACGAAGGCCTTCGGCAAACGCTTGCGACGCTCGCTCGCGCCGGGATGCGCACCGCCGGCGCCGGTCTCGACGAGCACGAGGCACTCGCGCCGGCCGTGCTGCCGTTTTCCGGCGGCCGCACGCTGGTGTTCGCGTGCGCCACCTCGAGCAGCGGCGTTGCCGAGGACCAGGCCGCGCGCGGGCCGCGTGCGGGCGTCGCGTGGCTGCGCGACTGCGGGCCCGAAGCGGCCGCGCTCCTGGCCGAGCGGATCGCAGCGCAAAGGCACGACGACGACTTCGTGATCGTCTCGATCCACTGGGGTGCGAACTGGGTTCGCGCGGTGCCCGACGAGCACCGCGCGTTCGCGCATCGCCTGATCGACTCGGGTATGGTCGATGCGATCCACGGGCACTCGTCGCACCATCCGCTGCCGGTCGAGATCCATCGCGGAAAGCTGGTGCTGTACGGCTGCGGCGACCTGGTCAACGATTACGAAGGAATCGGCCCGCACGCCGACCTGCGCTCGGACCTCGGTTGCCTGTATCTCGTCGAGATCGAAGTCGCGACGCGGCGCTGCGTCGAACTGCGGGTCGTGCCCCGACAGCTGCGGCGGTTCCGCCTGGGCCCGCTCGACGATTCGGCCCTCGCCTGGCTCGCGACCGCGCTGGCCGATCCGGCGCGCGACGCGGCCGCGCGCCTTGCGCCAGATCAGGAAACGCTGCACTGGCGCGCGCTAGCGTAGTCGAATTGACCGCACGCAGGAGGTCCGATCCATGGCCGCGAAACGCGTTCTCTACGGCGAACACGCGCGCGAGAAGATCCGCCGCGGGGTCGATGCGCTCGCCGAGGCGGTGCGCGTCACGCTCGGCCCGCGCGGGCGAACGGTGATCATCGATCGCGAGTTCGGCGGACCGCAGATCGTCAATTCGGGCGTCGTCGTCGCACGCGCCTTCGAGCTCGAGGACCGCTTCGAGAACATGGGCGCGCAACTGCTGCGCGAAGTGGCGGCGCGCACCAGCGAAATGGCCGGCGACGGAACGACGACCGCGACGGTGCTCGCGCACCGGATGATCCACGAGGGAATCAAGCAGGTCTCGGCCGGCATGAACCCGATGGGCCTGAAACGCGGCGTCGATCGCGCGGTCGCGGTCGTCGTCGAGGAGCTCAAACGCCTGGCGCAGCCCTGCACGAGCTCGCAGGAGATCGCGCACGTCGCCAGCATCTCCGCCAACAACGACCGCTCGATCGGCGAGCTGATCGCGCGCGCGATGGACGCGGTCGGCCGCGAGGGCGCGATCACCGTCGAGGAGGGCTCCGGGCTGGCCAGCGAACTCGAGATCGTCGAGGGAATGCAGTTCGATCGCGGCTACCTGTCGGCGTATTTCGTCAACAACGTCGAGCGTCAGAAGGCGATCCTCGACGACGCGCGCGTCCTGCTGTGCGATCGCCGCCTGTCGTCGAGCGTCGATCTGCTGCCGTTGCTCGAGGAGGTCGCCAAGGCCGGACAGCCGCTGCTGGTCGTCGCCGAGGAGATCGAGACCGACGCGCTGGCGATGCTCGTCATCAACACCGTTCGCGGCGTGCTCAAGACTTGCGCGGTGAAGGCGCCCGGTTTCGGCGACCGGCGCAAGGCGCTGCTGCAGGACATCGCGGTGCTCACCGGCGCAACGGTCCTCTCCGAGGAACTCGGGCGCACGCTCGCGAAAGCGACGATCGTCGACCTCGGACGCGTGCGGCGCGTCGAGGTCGATCGCGACAGCACGACGCTGATCGGCGGCAGCGGCGACGAGAACGCGGTGCGTGCGCGCATCGCCGCGCTTCGCGCCGAGCGCGAGGCAGCCACCGCCGACTACGAACGCAAGCAGCTCGACGAGCGGATCGCCAAGCTCTCGGGCGGCGTCGCGGTGATCCAGCTCGGCGCGGCCACCGAAACCGAGATGAAGGAACGCAAGCTGCGCGTCGAGGACGCGCTGCACGCCACGCGGGCGGCGGTCGAGGAAGGCATCGTTCCGGGCGGTGGCGTTGCCTTGCTGCGTGCGCGACGCGCGCTGCGCGACCTGCGCCTGGGCTCGCTCGACGAGGACAGCGGCGTCGCCATCGTCGCGCTCGCGCTCGAGGAGCCGCTTCGCTGCATCGTCGCCAATGCCGCCGAAGAGCCGTCGGTGGTGCTGCACCGGGTCGACGACACGAGCGAGGCCGCGTTCGGCTACAACGCCGCCACCGGCGCCTGGGGCGACCTGCTGCAGATGGGTGTCATCGACCCGGCGAAGGTCACGCGCCTCGCGCTACAGAACGCCGCTTCGATCGCCGGGCTCGTATTGACCACCGATTGCATGATCGCGAATCCGCCCGCACCGCCCGCACCGCCCGTAGCCGGCTCCGAGCCCGCCTACTGAAAGCGACCCGCGTGCAAGGGCGCGGTCCGTCTGCCGCGTACGGGCCCGCGCCGGAAGGACGACGGGCTGCGCTTCAGGCGGCCGGCGCGCCGCGCCAGGCGCGGGCGATCGCATCGACGTCGAGCGCCTCGCGCGACGTGTCGACGGCGATCACGCTCGCGCGTTCGTCGTCTCGCAGGGGTTCCCGGTGCGCGAGCTGCCGCTCGAGCACCCGCCTGTCGGCTTCCGATGCGTCCGCGCCGCGGGCGAGCCGGGCGTCGATGCGCTCGCGCAGCACGTGCTCGTCGGCTGCGCAGTCGAGGATCGCAAACGGAACGCCGCGCTGCGCCGCCAGCGCGCGGAAGCGCTGTCGATCGGCCGCGCGCAGGAAGGTCGCGTCGACGATCGTCGGCCATCCGGCATCGAGCGAGATCGCCGCCAGATCGAGCAGGCGGGCATAGGCGCGCGCCGACGCGTCGGGCGCGTACAGGCCGTGGTCGAGCCCCGAATGCGAGCGCTGCAGCGCGTCGAGTCCGTGCAGCCGCTTGCGTTCGACGTCCGAGCGAATCCGGATCGCGCCGACCTGCTCGAGCAGGCGCTGCGAAACGAAGCTCTTGCCCGAACCCGAAACGCCGTGCGTGATCAGCAGCCTGGGGTCGGACGCATCGATCAGCGCGCCGGCGAGTTGCGCGTAGCGCGCGCCGCCGGGCGGCGCCCTGCCCTGGCCTCGCCGGATCGTCGCGACCAGCTCGCGCACCAGGGCGCGATAGACGAGGTAGTAGCGCACGACGACGAGGCCGTCGTAGTCGCCGAGCTCGGCGAGCCACGTGTCGAGGAAACGGAAGGCGAGATCGCGCCGATCGTTCGCGAGCAGGTCCATCGCGAGAAACGCCGCATCGTTGCACACGTCGATCCAGCGCAAGCCCGGATCGAACTCCAGGCAGTCGAACGCCGTCACGTCGTCGTCGAGAACGACGACGTTGGCCAGGTGCAGGTCGCCGTGGCCTTCGCGGATCCATCCCTCGCGCCGGCGGCGTTCGAACGCGTCGTGCAGCCGGCCCGACTCGGCCTCGATCCGCACACGCAGCGGCGCGAGCCACGGCGAGGCGGGCGCGAGCGCCGCGATCCCGTCGAGCACCTGCAGCGCATCGGCGCGCACCCGCTCGGCACTGCCGTATGCGCAGTCCGCGGCGGCCACCGGCGCGCTTCGCTGGAACGCGGCCAGGCGGCGCGCGAAGCGCTCGACGTCCTCGGCGTGAAGCGCTCCGGCCGCGATCCGTTCGCTGAACAGCGCGCCGGCCGCAAACTGCTTCATCCGCAACGCATAATCGATCACGGCGCCCGTGCCCTCGATCGCGGCACCCGCGCCGTCGATCCCGGCGTTCGCGTCCGCGATCTCCGGCGCCTGCGGGCGAGCGCGGATCGCGATCACGTCGCGGTACAGGCCGGGGGCGAGCCGCCGGTTCAGCCTCAGTTCCTCCTCGCAATAGCGCTTTCGCGTCTCCAGCGTGGCGAAGTCGAGGAATCCGAGTCGCACCGGTTTCTTCACCTTCCACGCCTGCTCGCCGTCGAGCAGCACCCACGAGATGTGCGTCTCGACGAGCGCCACCGGCCGGCCCAGCGCGGTTTCGAGTCGGCTGCGCAGCGCGGCGATCGACGCGCCGGATCCCGGCGGGCCGGCGCGCGAGGATTCTTCGTGCATCGGTCGACGATACCGCGAAATGCCGCCGCTTCGGGGCCGATGCGCGCGCTATCATCCGCGTTTCGCGAACCGGGGAAGACGATGCGACAGGTGTTCAACTTCAGCGCCGGGCCGGCCGTCCTGCCCGAGGAAGTGCTCGCGCAGGCCGCCGCCGAGATGTCCGATTGGCACGGCAGCGGCCAGTCGGTGATGGAAATGAGCCATCGCGGCAAGGAATACATGAGCATCCACGAGCAGGCCGAACGCGACCTGCGCGAGCTGATGGGCATCCCCGCGAATTATCGGGTGCTCTTCCTGCAGGGCGGCGCGACGCTGCAGTTCGCGATGGTTCCGCTGAACCTGCTCGGCGAGCGCGCGCGCGCCGACTACGTGAACACCGGCGAATGGTCGAAGAAAGCGATCAAGGAGGCGCGCCGCTTCGGCGAAGTCAACGTCGTCGCCTCGTCCGAAGATCGTCAGTTCACCTACGTTCCGGCGCAGGCCGGCTGGAAGCGCTCGCGCGACGCCGCCTACCTGCACTATTGCGCCAACGAGACGATCGGCGGCGTCGAATTCGGCTTCACGCCCGACGTCGACGACGTCGCGCTCGTTGCCGACGTCTCGTCGAATTTCCTGTCGCGGCCGGTCGACGTCTCGCGTCACGCGCTGCTGTACGGCGGTGCGCAGAAGAACCTCGGTCCGGCGGGGCTGACCATCGTCGTCGTCCGCGAGGATCTGCTCGGACGCGTGAAACCGGGCATGCCGACGATGCTCGACTACAAGGTCCACGCCGACGCCGATTCGATGCTCAACACACCGCCGACCTGGGCGGTCTACATCGCGGGGCTCGTTTTTCAGTGGCTCAAGCGCCAGGGCGGCGTCGCCGCGATCGAGGAACGGAACATCCACAAAGCGGCGCTGCTGTACGACTATCTCGACTCGAGCGCCTTCTACACCAACCCGGTCGACCGCTCCGACCGCTCGCGAATGAACGTCCCGTTCCGGCTGCCCGATCCGGCGCTCGACGAACCGTTCCTCAAGGGCGCCAGGGAGCGCAAGCTGCTTCAGCTCAAGGGCCATCGTTCGGTCGGCGGCATGCGGGCATCGCTCTACAACGCGATGCCGATCGAAGGCGTTCGCGCGCTCGTCGACTACCTGCGCGAATTCGAGCAACACAACGGCTGAACGCTGCGGGAGCGCGACATGAGCGAAGCGATTCGCGTGCTGGTGCTGAACCGGATCTCCGACAGCGGACTCGCGCGGCTGCCCGCGCAACGTTACCGGGTCGGACCCGAGATCGATTCGCCCGACGCGATCCTGCTGCGCTCGGCGAACCTGCATTCGATGCAGATCCCGAAATCGGTCCGTGCGATCGCCCGCGCCGGTGCCGGCACCAACAACATCCCGATCGCGCAGATGAGCGCGCGCGGCGTGCCGGTGTTCAACGCGCCGGGCGCCAACGCCAACGCCGTCAAGGAGCTCGTTCTCGCCGGCATGCTGCTCGCCGCGCGCAACCTCCCCGACGCGCTGCGCTTCGTGCAGTCGATCGACCCCGAGTGCGAGGACATGGAATCGCTCGTCGAGCAGCGCAAGAAGGCGTTCTCCGGGTTCGAGCTGTCGGGGCAGACGCTCGGCGTCATCGGGCTGGGGCGCATCGGCTGCCTCGTCGCCGATGCGGCGATCCGGCTCGGGATGGACGTGATCGGCTACGACCCGGACATCACGGTCGACGCCGCGTGGAGCCTGCCCGCGCAAGTGCGCAAGGCGCATTCGGTCGGCGAAACGCTGCGCGCGTCGCGTTTCGTCACGCTGCACGTTCCGCTGCTCGACGCGACGCGCCACCTGATCGGCAGCGAGAGCCTGCGCAACGCGCATCCGGGAACGGTGCTGCTGAATTTCTCGCGCGAGGGCGTGGTCGACGAGCCCGCCGTGCTCGGCGCGCTCGAGGAAGGCCGGCTGCATCATTACGTCTGCGATTTTCCGAGCCCGGCGATCAACGGTCATCCGCGCGCGACCGCGCTGCCGCACCTCGGTGCGTCGACGCGCGAAGCCGAGGAGAACTGCGCACGGATGGTCGCCGACCAGTTGCGCGACTATCTCGAGGACGGTAACGTGCGCAACGCGGTGAACTTCCCCGAGACGTGGGCGCCGCGCGAATCCGATTTCCGCATCGTCATCGCCAACGCGAACGTGCCGAACATGCTCGGCCAGATCTCCACGGCGATGGCGCGCGCCGACCTGAACATCAACAACATGCTGAACAAGTCGCGCGGCGACATGGCGTTCACGATCGTCGACGTCGACAGCCCGGTTTCGGGCGAAGCGATCGCGTCGATCCGCGCGATCGAGGGCGTGCTGTCGGTGCATTACCTGCCCGCGCGCCCCTGACGCGCGCCACGGTGCCGCGCGCGAGGTTCCGAGCCGATGCGCGCGGGTTTAGAATGGCGTCCCTGCGTGCGCGGCCTTCGCCGACTCTACGAAGCGCAGACCGAACCTCGAGGAGATCTCCGATGGACCGCCGTTCCCTGCTCAAGGCCGGAGCCGCCGGCTCGGCCGCGCTCGCCGCCCCGTTCGTCGTCACCCGCGCGGCGCACGCGCAGAACTACCGCAGCGAATACCGCCTGTCGACCGTCGTCGGCACCGCGTTCCCGTGGGGCAAGGGCGCGCAGATCTGGATCGACCTCGTGCGCGAGCGCACGCAGGGCCGGATCAACATGAAGCTGTACCCGAACGTCTCGCTGATCAACGGCGACCAGACGCGCGAATTCTCGGCGATCCGCCAGGGCGTGATCGACGTGGCGGTCGGCTCGACGATCAACTGGTCGCCGCAGGTCAAGGAGCTGAACCTGTTCTCGCTGCCGTTTCTCGCGCGCGACCACGCCGGGCTCGACGCCATGACGCAGGGCGACGTCGGCAAGCGGATCCTGCAGATCGTCGAGAAGGCCGGCGTCGTTCCGCTGGCCTGGGGCGAGAACGGTTTCCGCGAGCTCACCAACTCCAAGCACGAGATCCGCACGCCGGCCGACATGAAGGGCCTGAAGTTCCGCGTCGTCGGCTCGCCGATCTTCAACGACACGTTCACCGCGTTCGGCGCCAACCCGACGCAGATGAGCTGGGCCGACGCGCAGCCGGCACTCGCCTCGGGCGCGGTCGAAGGCCAGGAGAACCCGCTGCACATCTTCACCGCGGCCAAGCTGCACACGCTCGGGCAGAAATACGTGACGATGTGGGATTACGTCGCCGACCCGCTGATCTACGTCGTGAACCGCGACGTCTGGAACACGTGGACGCCGGCCGACCGCGAAATCGTGCGCGCCGCCGCGCTGGAGGCCGGCAAGCAGGAGATCGCGATCGCGCGCAAGGGCCTGTCGGGCACCGACCGTTCGATGATCGGGGAAGTCGAAGGCCTGGGCGTCAAGGTCACGCAGCTGACCGACGCCGAGAAGAACGCGTTCGAGAAGGCCGTTCGCCCGGTATACGAGAAGTGGACGAAACAGATCGGCGCCGATCTCGTTCGCAGCGCCGAAGCGGCGGTCCAGTCGCGCAAGACGAGCTGATCGGCGACTGCGCGCCCGCATCGGGCCGTCCGGAGGCGGATCGAAGTTCCGCTGCCGGCCGGCCCTTTCGTTTGTTACGCCCATGACCGATCGCCCCGCCCCGCCGTCCGTCCGCGACGACCCGCGCATCGCGCCCTACGCCCGCCGCCAGCCCGAAGACTGGATCGGCGCGCTCGCGATGGCCACGCTCGCGCTGATCACGTTCGCCAACGTCATCGCACGCTATTTCACCAACGAATCGTTTGCCTGGACCGAGGAGATCTCGATCTCGCTGATGGTCGTGCTGACGATGGTCTCGGCGAGCGCGGCGGTCGTGCGCAATCGGCACATCCGGATCGAGTTCGTCTTCGACTCGGGTTCGCCCCGGCGCCGACGCGCGCTCGCGCTGCTGTCGGACGCCGCGACGACGCTCGCGTTCCTGATGCTCTTCGGGCTGGGGTTGCGGTTGCTGTGGGACGACTACCGGTACGACGTGACGTCGCCGGGAATCGGCGTTCCGCAATGGTGGTACACGTTCTGGCTCCCGGCGCTGTCGCTGCTGATCGCCGTGCGCGCGATGCAGCGCCTCGTACGCGTCGCGCGCGCCGGCCGCGAGCGCCCGGAGTGACGCCCGTCCTTCTTCCAGCTTCGGCGCGTTCGCGGCAGGCGGCCGCGGGCCGGTTGCGGCGCCCGGGGCCCGTTGGGGTGGGCTGCGCCCCCCGGGCGATGGCTGCGGCAGTCGGTGCTGCGCACCGACTGCCCTGCGCTGCTCGCCTCGGGGTCGCGCGGCGAAACTCGCTGCGCGAGCTACGCTCGCTCCGCTCGAACAGTCGCCGCGAGTCAGAGGAACGAAGCGCGCTGCGCGCGCCGACCCCGAGGCTGCGCTGCTCGGCGCCGCAGAAATCGCCCGGGCGGCGCAGCCCACCCCAACGGGCCCCGGGCGCCGCAACCGGCCCGCGGCCGCCTGCCGCTCGAGCGACGCTCGCGGTGTGCGAATCACGACGAGGACTATCAGCAGGGGACCTGTCGCTACGGGAACAGACGACGTCACCTGCAAAAGCGCAGGCCGTCTGCCGCGGGCG
>JAKFES010000293.1:0-11600 GCA_036675585.1 Burkholderiaceae bacterium | reverse complement strand
GGATTCTCGGTGCGCGTGTACATGCCGGGGCGCTGTCGCACCGGCTCGAGACCCTTGAGTACGCGGATCGACGCTTCGCTGTATTCGTTCCTTCGGTTCGCCATGCTGCGGGAAGTGCGGAGATGAAGTGGGGCGCGAACGGTTCAGCGCCCGAGCGAGATGCCGCACGATTGCAGCAGCGCGGCGAAACTCGCGACCAGGTTGGGGTCGCGGTACGCGAGAAACGACCACGTGAGCACGAAGCCGAGCGCCGCCGCGCCGCCGACGGCGAGCGCGATGCGGGTAATCCGGTTCGTGCGATGATCGACCATTCCCCTCATTCTACTGGGTGGCCGCAGGCCCCCGTGGCCGATGTCGAACCGACGCTCCGCTCCAGGCTCCGATACGCTGCTCATCCACGGTGATCGCGACCCCGACGTCTTCGACGCCGAACTCGCTCCGCCGATTCACGCATCGGTCACGTGGTCGGCGCGCGACGCGGGCGAGTTCGCCGCCATGGCCACCGGCGTTCGCCCGCAGCGGTTCTACACGCGGTACGGCAACCCCACGCTCGAACGCGTCGCCCGGCTGATCGCGCAACTCGAAGGCGGCGAGAGCGCCCTGATGACCGCGAGCGGCATGGGCGCGGTGTCGGCGGTGCTGCTCGCGCTGCTCGGTGCGGGCGATCGCGTTGTCGCGCAGACCAGCCACTACATGGGCACGACGCAGCTCTTCACCGAGCTGCTGCCGCGCTTCGGCGTCGAAGTCGAGCGCGTCGAGCAGGCCGACACGCAGGCGATCGTTCGTGCGTTGCAGCGGGGGGCGAAGCTCGCGATGTTCGAAACGCCGTCGAACCCGACGATGGCGCTCACCGACCTGCGGGCGGTCGCCGAGGCGGCCCGCGCGGCCGGCGCGATCACGGTCGCCGACAACACCTTCGCGACGCCGCTCAACCAGCAGCCGCTCGCACTGGGCATCGACGTCGTCGTGCACAGCGCGACCAAGTACCTCGGCGGACACCACGACCTGATCGCCGGCGTCGTCGTGTCGCGCGAGGACATCCTCGAGCCGATCTGGCGCAACACGATCGCGCTCGGCGCGACGCTCGGCGCCTTCGACGCCTGGCTCCTGCTGCGCGGCATGCGCACGCTGGCGCTGCGCGTCGCACGCGCCAACGAGAACGCTCTGACGGTCGCGCGCTACCTCGAATCGCACCCGGCGGTCGAAGCCGTGCATTACCCCGGGCTGGAAAGCCATCCGCAGCATGCGCTCGCGCGCCAGCAGATGCGCGGCTTCGGCGGCGTGCTGTCGGTGCGCATCGCCGGCGACTACGCGCGCACCGCGCGCTTCGTCTCGAAGCTCGCTCGCTTCACGCAGGCGGTGAGCCTGGGCGGTATCGAATCGCTCGCGGTCCACGCCGCGGCGATGGTCGCCGGAACGCTCGACGACGAACAGATGCGCGCCGCCGGAATCGCACCGAACCTCGTGCGGCTGGCGTGCGGCATCGAAGCGGGCGACGATCTCGTCGCCGACCTGGAGCAGGCGCTGCGCTGACTGCGCTGCTGACTAGATCCCCACCTGCGTGCCGAGCTCGACGACGCGATCGGGCGGCAATCCGAAGTAGTTCGCCACGCTGGTGCTGTTTCGCAGCAGCCAGCCGAACACCGAGCGCCGCCAGCCGAACGGGCCGCGCCGGCTCACCGAGACGAGCGTGGGCTTGCTCGTGAAGAACGACGTGTCGTGCAGCGTGCAGATCACGCCCTTGCGAGCGATCAGCCGCAGCACGCGGTCGATCCGCGGATTCTCCCGAAACCCGAAATGCGCGATCACGCGAACGATTCCGTCGCCGGTGCGCATCACCTCGACACGCTCGTCGTCGAGCACGCGCGGCGCGTCGTCGAACTCGACGGTGAGGAACAGCGTCTGCTCGTGCATCACCTTGTTGTGCTTCAGGTTGTGCAGGAAGGCGCTCGGCCACCCGGTGGGGCTCGACGAGAAGAAGACCGCCGAACCGGGAACGCGCGGGATCCCCGAGAGGTCGATCCGGTAACCGTCGCGCGTCGCCTTCGGCCGGGCGTCCTTGCCCAGGCGCATGATCTCGAGGCCGCGCCGCCAGGTCGACAGGACGGTGAACACGACGACCGCGAGCGCGAGCGGAAACCAGCCGCCGGAAGACAGCTTGGCCGCGTTGGCCGCGAAGAAACTCAGTTCGAGCGCAGCGAACGCGGCGAACAGCGGCCATAGCAGACGCAGGCGACGATCGGCGAACGCGGGCAACGCGATCAGCATCATCACGCTGGTGAGCGCGAGATCGCCGGACACCGCGATGCCGTAGGCCGACGCGAGCGCGTCCGAGCTGCGGAACCCGAGGACCAGCGCGAGCACCAGCGCAAGCAGCAGCCAGTTGACCGCGGGCAGATAGACCTGCCCCTGCTCGGCGTCGGACGTGTGCAGCACGCGCAGCCGGGGCAGGAGATTGAGCCGCGACGCCTGCTGCGTCGCCGAGAACGCGCCGGAAATCGTCGCCTGCGACGCGATCACCGTCGCGACCGTCGCCAGGGCGACCATCGGAAGCAACAGGCTCTCGGGCGCGAGCAGGAAGAACGGGTTGCGGATCGCCTGCGGATCGAGCAAGACCAGCGCACCCTGGCCGAAGTAATTCAACATCAGCGACGGAAGCACGAGAACGAACCACGCCGTGCGGATCGGACGCGCACCGAAATGCCCCATGTCGGCGTACAGCGCCTCGGCACCGGTCACGCACAGGAATACCGCGCCGGCGGCGACGAACGCGAGCCCGGGCGCATCGATGACGAAGTTCCACGCAAAGCGCGGGTCGAGCGCGAGCAACACCTGCGGGTTGCGGACGATGTTGTGGATACCCGCTGCCGCCAGCGCGAGAAACCAGAGCGCCATCACCGGGCCGAAGCGCGATCCGACCGCGCCGCTGCCGCGGCGCTGGAAAGCGAAAAGCGCGGCGAGAATCGCGATCGCGAACGGCAGCACGAGGAAATGCAGTTCGGGCTCGACGACGGCGAGGCCTTCGACGGCCGACAGCACCGAGATCGCCGGCGTGATGACGGCATCGCCGTAGAACAGCGACACGGCGAAGATGCCGAGCACGGTGACGACCCACGTGAGGCGCGGGCGGCCGCGCAGCGCCTGCACGCAGTGCGAGAGCAGCGCGAGCACGCCGCCTTCGCCGCGGTTGTCGAAGCGCAGCATGATCATCACGTACTTCAGCGACACGACGATCATCACCGACCAGAAGATCATCGACAGCACGGCGAACACGTTCTCGGGGGTGAGCGCAAGACCGCGCTGCGGGTCGAAGGCGACCTTGAACGCGTAGAGCGGGCTCGTCCCGATGTCGCCGAAGACGACGCCGAGCGCGCCTACGGCGGCGGCGGGCAAACGCGTGCGGGGGGCCGTGCGCATGGAGCGCGAAGTGTATCAGCGTGTATCGCGCGTTCGGGCAGGCGTACCACGGCTCGCCGGCACGGGCTATCCGTGGTAGCCGATGTCGCTGCGAACCTTTCCGCGGAACACCCAGTACGACCAGACGACGTAGAGCAGCAGGATCGGGAGCAGGAACATCGTCCCGAGCATCATGAACTGCAATGACTTGGGCGCGGCGGCGGCGTCCCACAACGTGATCGACGGCGGCGCGATATACGGCCACAGGCTGATGACGAGCCCGGTGAACGCGAGCAGGAACAGCCCGAACGCGCACAGGAACGGCAGGACCTCGTCGCCGCGCCGCAGCGAACGCAGCAGCGCGGCAGCGATGCCGATCGTCAACACCGGAACCGGCGCGAACCAGACGATGTTGGGCCAGCTGAACCAGCGGTCGGCGATCCGTGCGTCGGTGAGCGGCGTCCAGATGCTCATCAGCGCGATGAACGCGAGCACGCCCCACAACGTGCGGCGCGCCATCTCCCGCGACCATTGCTGCAGCGCGCCCTCGGTCTTGAGCACGAGCCAGGTCGCACCGAGCAGCAGGTAGCCGAATACGAGTCCGACGCCGGTGAGCAGCGGAAACGGCGAGACCCAATCCCAACTCGTCCCGACGTACTGACGGCCCTCGACCGCGAAGCCCTGGATGAAGTTGCCCAGCACGATGCCCTGCGCGAGCGTCGCCGCGAGCGAACCGAGAACGAAACCCGTATCCCAGAACCAGCGGCGGGCACCGGGGATCTCGCGGAACTCGAAGGCGACGCCGCGAAACACCAGCCCGAGCAGCATCACGAGAATCGGGAAATACATCGCGGGAATCACGATCGCGAACGCGAGCGGAAAGACCGCGAGCATCGCACCGCCGCCGAGCACGAGCCAGGTCTCGTTGAAGTCCCACACCGGCGCGACCGAAGCGACCATGCGGTCGCGGTCGAGCGCGTCACGGCGCAAGGGAAACAGCATGCCCACGCCGAGGTCGAAGCCGTCGAGCAGCACGTACATGAACACGGCGAGCCCGAGAATGCCCGCCCACAACGGAACGAGGTCAAGCTCCATCGCCGAGCTCCCGTTGTGGACCGCTCGTCGCACCGGCCGGCCGCGGCGCGCCACGCGCTGCGGCTCCGGCCGCGCTCCGGTCTTCGCGGACGGCCGAGAGCGGACGTGCCGATCGCTTCTGCGGCTCCCCGGCCGCTTCGCCCTCCTCGGCCGCCGCGACCGCGGGGCCGATCAGGACCATCCGGCGCAGCAGCACGAAGCCGCCGCCGAACATCACCAGATACGCGACGACATAGGCGGCGAGCGAAAGCGCGACGTCGCTCGCGACCAGCGACGGCGTGACGGCGTCGGCGGTGCGCATCAGGCCGTAGACGACCCAGGGCTGCCGCCCCACCTCCGTGACCACCCAGCCGGCGATCACGGCGATGAAGCCCAGCGGCATGCTCCAGCGGGCGAAGTTCAGGAACCCCCTCGATTCGTACAGCCGGCCGCGACGATGCTGGACCCAGCCGGTGACGACGAGAGCGAGCATCAGCAGCCCCATCCCGACCATCACGCGAAATGCGAAATACGGGATCGCGACCGGCGGGCGATCGGCGCGCGGGAACGCCTTGAGTCCCTGGACGACCTCGGTGAAGCCGTGCGTGAGGTAGAGGCTTCCGATCGCCGGAATCGCGATCTCGAAGCGGTTGCGCTCGGCCTCCTCGTCGGGGATCGCGAACAGCGACACCGGGACGTGCGTCGTGCTTTCCCACAAGCCTTCCATCGCCGCGAGCTTGGCCGGCTGATGGTGCAGCGTGTTCACCCCGTGCAGATCGCCGACGACGACCTGCAGCGGCACCATCACGCTCAGGAACACGAGCGCCGTCTTCACCATGCTGCGGCCTTCGGCGAGGTGCCGACCGCGCAGCAGGTAATGCGCGCCGACGCCGAGGACGACGAGCGCCGTCGTCACCAGAAAGGCGATCACCGTGTGCGTGAACCGATAGGGAAACGACGGCGAGAAGATGACCTTCACCAGGTCGACCGCGACGAAGCGGCCGTCGACGAAATCGTGTCCGGCGGGCGTCTGCATCCAGCTGTTGGCCGCGAGGATCCAGAACGACGACAGCAGCGTCCCGATGGCGACCAGGTACGCCGACATCACGTGCACCCATTGCGGGACGAGCTTGCGGCCGAACAGCAGCACGCCGAGGAACGCCGCTTCCAGGAAGAAGGCGATCAGCACTTCGTACGCGAGCAGCGGACCGATGATGTTGCCGGTCACGTCGATGTACCGGCTCCAGTTCGTCCCGAACTGGAACGGCATCACGATGCCCGAGACGACGCCCATCCCGAAGGAGACGGCGAAGATCTTCAGCCAGAACGCCGAGAGGCGCAGGTAGAGATCGTCCTTCCTCAGCCACCACAGCGTTTCGAGGAACGCGATGTAGCACGACAGACCGACCGTGAACGCCGGAAGAAGGATGTGGAATGCGACGACCCACGTGAACTGCAACCGGGACAACAGCAAGGCGTCCAAGAGCGATCTCCGCGAGGCGCAACCCTCTGAGCGCCAGCAATTCGCGTACCCGCAACGACCGGTCGTGCGTGCGTTCCTGCCGGGTCGCCGCACGTCAGCCGGCGGCTTCGGCGGCTGCCGTTGCGGGCACGACACCCAGGCGCGACGCGAGCGATGCGGCGTCGACCGGCGCGCGCACCTTCGCGTCGTTGTCGAAGTAGACGAACACGTCGCGTCCCTGCGGCATCGGTGCGGCCGGCGGCCCTGCACGTTCGGCGTCTTCGGGCTCGTCGCCGCGGGTCCACGCGCGCACTCGATCGGCCCATCGGTCCAGCGATTCGTCGTCGTACCCGCTGGCATACAACTCCTCGGAGCCGTGCAGCCGGCAATAGACGAAGTCGGCGGTGAGGTCCATCAGCCGGGGCCAGCTCACCGTGTCGGCGCAGACGAGCGCAACGTGGTGACGCCGCAGCATCTCGACGAAAGCCGGCGTACGGAACGACTCGTTGCGGATCTCGATCGCGTGCCGCAACGCCCGCACGTCGCCGGTGACGATCGCGTCGCCACCGGCGACACGCTCATCGTGTTTGCGGGCGAGCGCGGCCCCATGCTCGGTGTCGTGCGGCAGCAGCGCGCAGAACGATTCGAAGCGCTCGGCATCGAACTTCAGCGACGGGGGAAACTGCCACAGCAGCGGCCCCAGCTTGGCGCCGAGCAGGAGCACGCCCGAGGCGAGGAAGTTGGCGACCGGCGTCTCGACGTCCTGCAGCCGGCGCACGTGCGTGATGTAGCGTGGCCCCTTCACCGAGAACACGAAATCGTCGGGCGTCTCGTCGTGCCAGCGCGCGAAGCTCCCGGGCTGCTGCAGTCGATAGAACGTTCCGTTGATCTCGATCGATGACAGGTGGCGTGACGCGTACGAAAGCTCTTCGCGCTGCGGAAGCTTCGGCGGATAGAACACGCCGCGCCACGGCGCGTAGGTCCAGCCCGAGATTCCGATGCGAATCCGGCCGGATTGGGTCGAGCTCTGCACCACGGTTCCTCCGGTGTCGCTGCCCGCGCCTCAAGCGAGCGACGCGCCCGGCGCCCCTCGATCGCCTTCGTCGGCATCAGGCGGCGCCGCCGCGGAGCCGGTGCCTTCGCATCACGCGCCGGATCTCGCATGGTTGGAGGAGGTCGACCCGACTCCCGCATCAAGGTTGGCGATGCCATCCTCTTGCGACCGCCGTGCCCGGCACCTGCACGTAGCGCAGAGTCTCCTTCACGATCGGCCACGCCCTTGTGCGTCGAGCGCCTCCGCGCTGAAGCAGCTCGGTCAGGTTGAGCCCGATTCCAACGTAGAAGCTGCGGCGGCGCGTGTCGCCCGCGCTGAAGTCGAAGTCGCTGCGAAACCCCTTCGCCCCGTATCCGGCCAACAGCTCGATATACCGAAGCGGGTTGTTCGGACCGATCTCGGAGATCCCGGACAAGCGCAATGCAACGAGGTAGATCTGCCTGTCGTACCACTCGCTCCCGCCAGGGCTATACAGCCAGCGAAACGCGAAGCGCTTGTCGAGCTCGCGATTGGACTCCATCAGCATGCCAGCGCCAATGCCGACTGCGTTCATCGCCAGGTCGCCCCAGCTGAAGCCATAGCGGCCCGAACGCGACAAACCGTCGAGCACCTCAATGCCGAGGCCTACGCCGAAGCTCACACCGGCGGAGATCCGCAGTGCGTCCGCGGGCGGCACACCTGCCCAGCCCAGAGCCCGCGTGCCGAGACGGGTGCCGAGGTAGAACGAGTACGCGTGACCGAGCTTGTCGATGCCCCCGGCATAGGCGCTAGGCCCGAACCAGCCCTCGTCGGCGACGTTGAACTCGGCTTCGAAGCCCTGCCCCCACCAGGAGAGGAGGCTTATGGCTGCAGTTGCGCCGACCGCGCCCGCGATCACGGCCTCGCTGCAGCGATCAATTGGTCCCCAAGGCAGGCCGAGCGCGGCCTCGCAACGTGCTTCCCGTGCCGCCCCCCGATCGAAGTCGCCCTGTTTTCCGGGTCGGGAGATGTCCTCCGGCCTCGAATCGAACCCTCCGAGGAGCTGGGCGACCCGCACGCGCTTGTCGACCCAGATAACTGAGTCGACGCGCGCCGCGCCGAGGACGGGCCAGCCCGCGGATAACGGCTCTCGCACACGCTCGGTAGCGGATGCGAGGCCAACCTCCAAGCAGAGCAAAAGGGCTGCCCCGCGCATCATCCGTACGATGCTTGCTTCTCGAGTGGCACTGAAACGGCGGCCGTCAACGGGAGTCCGCCGGTTCCTCGGCACTCAGCCCAATCCGCGCGGCGCTTCGGGCATTTCACCGCCCTGTGCTGCGGCGCGCGGAACTGCCGTTTGCTCGGACGAAAACGCCATCTCTGTAATCCAATTCAGGAGAAGGGTCGAGTAAGAGCGTTGAGGAGCCTCCTGAGTAAGACCGTGGTCGGCTCCGGCAAGCACACGGTAGGTCAACGAGCGAGCATTGTCGGGGTCATGAGGTCTTCAGCGCATAGCTGACCTTGCTTTACTCGATGTCGCATTCGCGCTCTTTGCGCATCCCGTTCCGAGACGCATCGTCGTCCCCGTCACGCCCGATTACGTCTGGGGCGAAGCCCTTGGTGAGCTGGAACGCGCGCGGCCGCGGTTGCGGATCGTCCCGCCGGCGGTTGCGCGCTCGAACAGCACTGAAGCAGACCATTGCTGAAGGACTGGTCATTTCGGAGAACGTGCCGGCTCCGTCTAGGATGGATGTCCGCGTTCTGCCGACCCGAATCGGCATGCCCCGCGACGCGGCTCGTTTGCGCTGGAGGGCCCATCCGATGCGGCATTACCGCCTTGCTCGGCCATTCACGATCGCCTTCGCGCCGCTCGCCTTCGCTTTTCCTTTGTCCGATACGTGGGCCGACGTGCGGGCAGGCGAGAACAAAGCGCAGTTCTGTTTGCTGTGTCACCGGGTCGAGTCTGCCGTCGGTGCGCCAACGCTCGAGCAGCAACCATCCAGATACCTGATCGCTCAGATCAACGCGTTCAAATCCGGAAAAAGGGTCCAGCCCGAGATGCAGACCAACGTCGCAAGGTTGTCTGCGACGGACATTCAGGACATTTCTGATTACTTCTCTGCCCAACGGGCCAGGCCGGCGCGGTTTGCCATCGAGCCCGATCCGAAGACGATCGCAATGGGCGCAGCGAACGCGAAGGAGCTGGAATGCGCGAATTGCCATTCGGAAGATTATCGCGGGCGAGAGGACATCCCGAGGCTCGCCGGTCAAGTTCCGACGTACCTGGTGCATCAAATGGGCGAGTTCAAGCGGGGCGTGCAGCAGCACCCGGTCCTTTCTGCAGCCGGCGAAAAACTGGACGACTCGATAGTGGAAGCGCTCGGGGCGTACTTGGGCAAACTCGAACCGTGACGCCCGCGCTCAACCGGACGCCAGCGGTCGCATCACGTCGTACAGCGCCGCCTTCGCCTCGAACCCGACCCCGGGAATGTCGGGCAAGCCGACGAAGCCGTCCTCCACGCGAATTCCGTCGGCGAAGCCGCCGAAGGGCTGGAACACGTCGGGATACGACTCATTGCCGCCCAGATGCAGGCCCGCGGCGATGTTCAGCGACATCTGGTGTCCGCCGTGCGGCACTACGCGTCTCGAGGACCAGCCGAGCGCCTTCATCACGTCGAGCGTTCGCAGGTATTCGACGAGCCCGTACGACAACGCGCAATCGAACTGGAGCCAGTCGCGGTCGGGACGCATGCCGCCATAGCGCAGCAGGTTGCGCGCGTCCTGGTGACTGAACAGGTTCTCGCCGGTGGCGAGCGGCGCGGAATAATGCTGCGCCAGTTTGGCCTGCAGTGCGTAATCCAGCGGATCGCCCGCTTCCTCGTACCAGAAGAGGTCGTATGGCCGCAGCGCCTTCGCGTACGCGATGGCGGTCTCGACGTCGAAGCGTCCGTTCGCGTCGACGGCGAGATACCGGCCCTCGCCCACGACCTCGAGCACCGCATCGATCCGGCGCAGGTCCTCGTCGCGGCTCGCCCCGCCGATCTTCATCTTCACGACCTTGTAGCCCCGATCGCGGTATCCGCGCATCTCGTCCTGCAGCTGCGTGTGATCCTTTCCCGGGTAGTAGTAGCCGCCAGCGGCGTAGACCCACACCTTCTCGTCGGCCACACCGTTGCGGTAGCGGTCGGCGAGCAACCGGTACAGCGGCTTGCCTTCGATCTTCGCGACGGCGTCCCAGACCGCCATGTCGATCGTGCCGACCGCCACCGAACGCTCGCCGTGTCCGCCGGGCTTCTCGTTGGTCATCAGCGCCTTCCAGATCGCGAAAGGATCGAGGTTCTGGCGCTCCTGATCGATCAGCGATTCGGGCGACGCGGAGAGCACCCGGTCGATGAAACGCTCGCGCATCAGCGCGCCCTGACCATAGCGGCCGTTCGAGTTGAACCCGTATCCGACGACCGGCTTTCCGTCGCGCACGACGTCGGTGACGACGGCGACGACCGAGCACGTCATCTTCGAGAAATCGATGTAGGCGTTCGCGATGGGCGAGGCGATCGAGACGGTTTTTTCACGAATGTCCAGAATGCGCACGGTTGGATCTCCGGTAACAAGTGCACTATCCCGCAAGGGGATGATGACGCTGCAGCAGTACGTCGGCGAAACGGTCGCGGGCGACCACCAGCGAGAGCGAACCGTTGACACGCTTCCCCCGACGATCCACGCTCTACGGAGTGCCCGAACCGAGCGAGAGTCGCACGGGTGGCCGTGCGCCAGGAGCCTGACGCCATGCGAATCCCGACTCCGTCGCTGGAACGGCGGCGCGTCGTCACCGCGGTGCCCATCGCCCTCGCCGTGCCGGCTGCGCTGGCGCTGCCCAACGTGCGCACGGCGGCGCAAGCTGACCAGCGCGCCGAGGCCGGTGCCGATGGGGCACGCCTCACCGCGTCGCCGCCGCAAACCGAAGGTCCGTTCTACCCGCGCGACTGGGGCGGCGACATCGACAACGACCTCGTGAAGGTCGAGGGCGAAGCCGCGAAGGCGATGGGCGAAGTGCTGCTTCTCCAGGGGCGTGTGCTCGACCTCGCCGGGCAGCCGCTCGCCGGCGCGACGGTTGAAATCTGGCAATGCGACGCGCGCGGCATCTATCGGCACCCGCGCGACGAACGTGGCGATCGACGACGCGATCCGGCGTTTCAGGGTCGCGGGCGAACGATCACCGACGCCGGCGGCCGTTACCGGTTCCGCACGATCCGACCGGTGCCGTACAGCGGGCGCACGCCGCATATCCATTTCCGGGTGGAACCGCGCGGGCGCGACGCGCTGGTCACGCAGATGTACGTATTCGGGGAGCCGCGCAACGTGCGCGACGGCGTGCTCAACTCGATTCGCGATCCGCGCCAGCGCGATAGCGTAATCGTCCGGCTCGAGCGCGCGGAGCGGCTGGAGAAGGACGCATTCGCAGCGTCGTTCGACATCGTACTTGCCTGACGAAGCGCACGCGCTGCCGCTCTGTGCCGATGGCTCGATCGATCGTAGAGGCCGTCGCACAGGAAGCTCTTGTCCTCTCCGACCGGAACGCTCGACGCGACTGGTCAGCGCGGACGCGGATTGACGAGCGCGCAGTGGCGGCGCGCGTTTTCCGCTACGCTTCCGATC
>JAKFES010000116.1:0-11656 GCA_036675585.1 Burkholderiaceae bacterium | reverse complement strand
GCCTCAGGCCGTGCCGAGCGAGGACTTCACCTGCGCGACGATCGCGGCGAACGCCGGCTTGTCGGCCACGGCGAGGTCGGCGAGCACCTTGCGGTCGAGGCCGATCGAGGCCTTGTTCAATCCGGCGATGAACGTGCTGTAGTTCATCCCATGCTCGCGTACCGCCGCATTGATCCGCGTGATCCACAGGGCGCGGAACACGCGTTTCTTCGTGCGGCGATCGCGATACGCATACTGGCCCGCCTTCATCACCGCCTGTTTGGCGATCCGATAGACGTTGCCGCGGCGGCCGCGAAAGCCGCGCGCGGCGGCAAGGACTTTCTTGTGGCGCGCGCGCGCCGTGACTCCACGTTTGACTCGAGGCATCGCGCTCTCCTTATGCGTACGGCAGCAGCGCCTTGACGGCCGCCACGTCGGCCGCGTGCACGTTCGTCGTGCCGCGCAGCTGTCGCTTGTTCTTCGTGGTCTTCTTGGTGAGGATGTGGCGCTTGAACGCCTGCGCCCGCTTCACGCTCCCCGAGGCACGCACGCGAAATCGCTTCGCGGCGCCCTTCTTCGTCTTCATCTTGGGCATGACGACCCCTTGCCTTCTTCGAATGCCTCGTCGGGTGTCCGGCAACGTGCCGGAGCTTCGGGAACCCGCTCGGCTTGTGCGGCGCGTTCCCGCGCCGATCTTCGCGCCGCGCGACCCCGCAACGGGGTCGTGCGCGCAGCAAACTTTCCTCGATGCGGCGCCTTGCGGGCACCGCATCGCTCGTTACTTCTTCCGCTTCGGCGCGATGACCATGATCATCTGCCGCCCCTCGAGCCGGGGCATCTGCTCGACCTGCGCGAGATCCTCGACGTCGTTGCGGACCCGCTCGAGCAGGCGCACGCCGAATTCCTGGTGCGCCATCTCGCGGCCGCGAAAACGCAGCGTGATCTTCGCCTTGTCGCCCTCCTCGAGGAACCGGCGCAGGTTGCGCAGCTTGACCTGGTAATCGCCTTCGTCGGTGCCGGGGCGGAACTTCACTTCCTTGACCTGGATGACCTTCTGCTTGGCCCGAGCCTCGTGCTGGCGCTTCTGCTCCTGGTACTTGAACTTGCCGTAGTCCATGAGCCGGCACACCGGCGGTTGTGCCTGCGGGGCGATCTCGACCAGGTCGACTTCCGCATCCTCGGCCATCTTCATCGCCTCGCGCAGGCTGACGATGCCGATCGGTTCGTTGTCGATGCCGACCAGCCTCAGCTCGGGGACGTTGATTTCGCCGTTGATGCGATGCGGGCGTTCAGTAGCGATGCTGCGTTCTCCTTGGATTCATCCGTCGTGAGGACCCTGAAGCGACGACAAGCGCAACGACGCGACTCGCTCCCGCATGGAGCAAAGACGGGTCACTGCGGTTGGGATCGCTTCTGCGCGACGTCTTCGGACAGCCGCGCCGCGAACGCCTCGACATCGAGGGCGCCGAGATCGACTCCCCCGCGCGCACGCACGGCCACCTTGCCAGCCTGCCGTTCCTTCTCGCCGACCACCAGGATGTACGGAACCTTCTGCAGGCTGTGCTCGCGGATTTTATAGTTGATTTTTTCGTTCCGCAAATCGAATTCGACCCTAAATCCTTGTTTTACGAGGCTTTCTGCAACACTTCTCGCGTACTGCGCCTGCGCGTCGGTGATCGTCGCGACGACGGCCTGCACCGGCGCCAGCCACATCGGCATCGCTCCGGCGTGGTTCTCGATGAGAATGCCGATGAAGCGCTCCATCGATCCGACGATCGCCCGGTGCAGCATGACCGGCACGCGCCGGGTATTGTCCTCGGCGACGTATTCGGCGCCGAGCAGTCCGGCCATGTTGAAGTCGACCTGGATCGTCCCGCATTGCCACGGACGGCCGATCGCATCCTTGAGCGTGTACTCGATCTTCGGGCCATAGAACGCGCCCTCGCCCGGCGTGACCTCGAAATCGCACCCCGCGCGCCGCAGGCTCTCGGCGAGCGCCTCCTCGGCCTTGTCCCACAGCGCATCGGCGCCGACGCGCTTTTCGGGACGCGTGGCCACCCGGTAGAGAATGTGCTCGAAGCCGAAATCGCGGTATACGCGCTGCAGCTGCGCGGTGAACGCGACGCACTCGTCGAGGATCTGGTCCTCGGTGCAGAACACGTGGCCGTCGTCCTGGGTGAACCCGCGCACGCGCATGATGCCGTGCAGCGCACCCGACGGCTCGTTGCGGTGGCACTGGCCGAACTCGCCGTAGCGCAGCGGCAGGTCGCGATAGGAACGCAGATCGGACTTGAAGATCTGCACGTGGCCCGGACAGTTCATCGGCTTGAGCGCGTACGAACGGTTCTCCGACTCGGTCGTGAACATGTTCTCGCGATAGTTCTGCCAATGCCCGGTGCGTTCCCACAGGCTGCGATCGAGGATCTGCGGGCCCTTCACTTCCCGGTAGCCGCACGCTGCGTACACGCCGCGCAGGTACTGCTCGACCTGCTGCCACAGCGCCCACCCCCGCGGGTGCCAGAACACGAGTCCGGGCGCCTCGTCCTGCATGTGGAACAGGTCGAGCTCGCGGCCGAGCTTGCGGTGGTCGCGCTTTTCGGCTTCCTCGAGCATGTGCAGGTAGGCGTCCTGCTCGTCCTTCCTCGCCCAGGCGGTGCCGTAGATGCGCTGGAGCATCTCGTTGTTCGAATCGCCGCGCCAGTAGGCCCCGGCGAGCTTCATCAGCTTGAAGACCTTCAGCCGGCCGGTCGACGGCACGTGCGGTCCGCGGCACAGATCGACGAAATCGCCTTCCCGGTACAGCGTGATCGGCTCGCCGGCGGGAATCGACGCGATGATCTCCGCCTTGTAGCGCTCGCCGATCGACTCGAAGAACCGGACGGCTTCGTCGCGGTCCCACACTTCGCGCACGACGGGTTCGTCGCGGCGCGCGAGCTCGCCCATCTTCGCCTCGATCGCCTGCAGGTCCTCGGGCGTGAACGGCCGTTTATATGAGAAGTCGTAATAGAAGCCGTTTTCTATGACTGGCCCGATCGTGACCTGTGCCTCGGGGAACAGCGACTTGACGGCGTAGGCGAGCAGGTGCGCGGTCGAGTGGCGCAGTACTTCGAGCCCTTCGGCATCGCGCTCGGTGACGATGGCGACCGCAGCATCGTGCTCGATGCGGTACGCGGTGTCGACCAGCTTGCCGTCGACCTGGCCGGCGAGCGCCGCACGCGCCAGACCGCTGCCGATCGACGCCGCGACGTCGGCGACCGTCGGCGGCTCGTCGAAGCGGCGTTGCGAGCCATCCGGAAGCGTGATCTGAACCATGTCGGGTCTCGGGGCAGCCGTTTTGTGCACGGCACAAAAGAAAAAGTGCGGCCGCGCCGCACTGTTTCCACTTGCCGCCCGAGGCGCCCCGACACGCGGGACGCGGGTGCGGTCTGTAACGATCGACGCGAGCTGGTAGGCGCGAGTGGACTCGAACCACCGACCCCCACCATGTCAAGGTGGTGCTCTAACCAGCTGAGCTACGCGCCTGAAAGCGCACGAGTATACAGCACGCACAGCGCCCGCGCTTCAGCGCTTTTCGGACAGCGCGACGCGCGACAGCCACAGCACCGGGATCACCCCGACGACGACGATCAGCAGCGCCGGCAGCGCGGCTTCGGCCAGCCGCTCGTCGGACGCGAACTGGAACGTGACGACGGCGAGCGTGTCGAAGTCGAAGGGGCGCAGCACGAGCGTGGCCGGCAGCTCCTTGAGGCAGTCGATGAAGACGAGCAGCGACGCCGCGCCCACGCTGCGCCGCATCAACGGCCAGTGGATCTCGCGCAGCACCTGCAGCGGCCGACGGCCCAGGCTGCGCGCGGTCTGGTCCATCGAAGGACTGATCCGGGTGAGTCCCGATTCGATGCTCTGGTAGGCGACCGGAAAGAAGCGCACGGCGTACGCGTAGACACAGGCGACCGCACTGCCGCCGGCAAACAGCGCCGGGACGCCGAGCGCTTGCGTGAGCGGTCCGAGCGCGCGATCGAGCGCCCCGGACAGGATCAGCAGCCCCACCCCGAGGACGACGCCGGGCAGCGCGTAGCCGGTGTTGGCCAGCAGCAGCGCGGCACGCAGCGCGGGTGTCCCGCCGAGCCGCGCGGCATAGGTCGCGAACAGCGCGCCCGGAAGCACGACGAGCACGCCGCCGCCGGCCAGCACGGCGGTGTTGCGCACCCAGTCGAAAAGCCGCGGGTCGAGCACGGCCCCGCCATCGATCCACTCGCTCGCGAGCAGCGCCGCGGGCAGCGCGAAGCCGAGCACGATCGGAAACGAGCAGACCAGCGTCGCGCGCCAGGCGGCGGCGCCGCGCAGCACGGTGCGCGCCGCCGGCCGCGAGCTGCGCACGTGGAACTGCATGCGCCCGCGCTGGCCGCGTTCGAGCAGCAGCAAGGCGACCACGAGAACGAGCAGCATCACGGCCAGCCGGGCGGCGCCGGTGCGGTCGCCCATCGCTTGCCACGCGCGGTAGATCCCAGCCGTGAACGAGTCGACCGAGAAATAGGCGACGGTGCCGAAATCGGCGAGCGTCTCCATCAGCGCGAGTGCGCAGCCGGCGACGACGGCCGGACGCGCGACCGGCCAGGTGATCCGCCACCAGACGCGGCGCCGGCTCAGACCGAGCGAACGCGCCGCTTCGGCCAGCGACGCGCTGCGGTCGGCGAACGCGGCGCGCGCGAGCAGATAGACGTACGGATAGAGCGCGAGCCCGAGAAACAGCCCGGCGGCCGGCCACGAATAGATGTCGGGGAACCAGTACTCGCCGACCTCCCAGCCGGTCAGCGCGCGAAACGCTCGCTGCAGCGGCCCGTAGCTCGCGAGAAAATCGGTGTACGCATAGGCCATCACGAACGCGGGCGTCGACAGCGGCAGCACCAGCATCCACGCCAGCGCGCGCCGGCCGGGGAACTCGTAGGCGGCGACCAGCCATCCGGTGCTCACGCCGATCCACAGCACGATGGCGAGCACCATCGCCGCCAGTTGCGCGGTGGTCAGCGCGTAGCGCGGCAGCACGGTGCCGAACAGGTGCGCGAGCACGCCGTCGACCTGCGGGTCGGCCGGCACGGGCGACAATGCGAGCCAGACGACCGCGAGAATCGGCGCGGCGACGACCAGCGACCCGAGCACCGATCCGACGCCGAGCAGTTGCGCGGAAAAGACTCCGGCCGGCGGCGCGCTCGACGGCAACGTGCTGTTCGGCGTCACGGTTGATAGAATTCCCAGTTGCGAATTATAGGCATTTGCAATGAGCGCCCGCGCCCCGGTCTTCGACCTCGCCCTCTGCGGCCACGAGATGCCACCCGACGGCATCGCCTGCGCCTTGCAGGTCGAGGATCTGTGCGTCTCCTTCGGCACGGCCGGCGCGCGCACGCGGGTGCTCGACTGCCTGACGTTCCGGCTGCGCCCGGGCGAGATCGGCTGCCTGCTCGGCGCCTCGGGCTGCGGCAAGACGACCGCGCTGCGCACCATCGCCGGCTTCGTGCGCCCCGAGAGCGGCTGCGTGCACATCGACACGCACTGCGTCGCTTCGCGGGTCAAGTGGACCGAACCCGAGCGGCGCGGCGTCGGCGTCGTGTTCCAGGACTACGCGCTGTTTCCGCATCTCGACGTCGCCGCCAACGTCGGCTTCGGGCTTCGCCGGCGCTCGCCCGAAGAGCGCGCGGCGCGGGTCGCACAGATGCTCGATCTGGTCGGACTGCCGGGCGCCGGCAGCCGCTTCCCGCACGAGCTCTCGGGCGGGCAGCAGCAGCGCGTCGCGCTGGCGCGCGCGCTCGCGCCCGCGCCGTCGATCCTGCTGCTCGACGAGCCGTTCTCGAACCTCGATCCCGACCTGCGCGAGCGGCTCGCGCTCGACCTGCGCGACATCCTGAAGCGCGCCGGCACCACGGCGCTGCTGGTCACGCACGACCAGTACGAAGCGTTCGCGCTCGCCGATCGGGTCGGCGTGATGCAGGCGGGACGCATCGAGCAGTGGGACACGCCATACCGGCTCTATCACCAGCCGGCGACCCGACTGGTGGCCGACTTCGTCGGACTCGGCGCGTTCCTGCCCGGCGTGGTCGAGCATCGCGACGGCGAGTCGTTCGTGCACATCGAACTCGGCACGCTGCCGATCCGCGCGCGCACCGACCAGGCGATCGCCGGTGCCACCGCGAACGAACGCGGCGAAGTGCTCGTACTGCTGCGCCCCGACGACGTGATCCACGACGATGCGAGCCCGCTGCGCGCCGAGGTCGTGCGCAAGGCCTTTCGCGGCGCGCAGTTCCTGTACACGCTTCGGCTCGAAAGCGGCACGACGCTGCTCGCGCTCGTGCCCAGCCACCACGACCACGCGCTCGGCGAACACATCGGGATTCGCTTCGACGCCGATCACGTCGTCACGTTCGACGCGAACGAGACGCTGCACTGATCACCGCGCGCGCGCACGGCCTCCGGCGGCCAGGGCCGCAAGCGCCGAGCACGCCTTCGGGTCAGACACCGAGGTACGTCTGCAGCGCGCGCTCGTCGACGGCGAGCGACTGCGAGCTGCCTTCGAGCACGACGCGGCCGCGTTCGAGCACGACGCAGCGATCGGTGTGCGCGAGCACGGCGCGATAATTGCGATCGACGACCAGCGACGCGATGCCGCTCTGGCGGATGCTCGCGACGATGCGCCAGATCTCGCGCACGATCAGCGGCGCGAGCCCTTCGGTCGCCTCGTCGAGCACGATGAGGTCGGGGTTCGTCATCAGCGCGCGCCCGATCGCGAGCATCTGCTGCTCGCCGCCCGAGAGCTGGTTGCCGCCATGATGAATCCGCTCGGCGAGCCGCGGGAACGTCTCGAGGACGCGCTCGAGCGTCCAGTCGAGTTGCCCGCGCACCCCGGGCCGCGCGGCCATGACGAGGTTCTCGCGCACCGACAGGTTCGGGAAGATGCCGCGCCCCTCGGGAACGTAGCCGATGCCGAGCCGCGCGACGCGGTCGGGCCGATCGCCCGAGCGATCGCGCCCGCCGATCGTGATGCGTCCGGTGGTCGATCGCATCAGCCGCAGCATGCTGCGGATCAGCGTGGTCTTGCCCATTCCGTTGCGCCCGAGCAGGCCGACGGCCTCGCCGGGCGCGATGCGCAGGCTCACCCCCTGCAGCACGTGGCTCTGCCCGTAATACGCGTGCAGGTTCGCGATGTCGACGAGGGCTTCGCCGCGCGCGGCAGCGGCCTGCGGCGGCGTTGCGAGGGATTCGGCGGCGGACACCGGCGCGCTCAATGCACGACCTCCTCGCCGAGATACGCTTCCTGCACCTCGGGGCTGGTGCGGATCGCTTCGGGCGCCCCGCTGGCAATGACGCGTCCGTTGACCATCACGGTGATCTCGTCGGACACGCGGAAAACGGCGTCCATGTCGTGCTCGACGAGCAGGATCGCATGCTCGGCCTTCAGGCCTTCGAGCAGCGCGAGCATGCGCTCCGATTCCTCGGCGCCCATGCCGGCGAGCGGCTCGTCGAGGACGAGCACGCGCGGGGCGGTCGCCAGGCACATCGCGATCTCGAGCTGGCGCTTCTGCCCGTGCGAGAGCGTGCCCGCCTCGCGCTCGGCGTGCGCGGCGAGCCCGGCCTTCTCGAGCGCGCGCCGCGCCGCGGCGACGCTCGTCTCGCAGCGCGCCGCGGGCGAGAGCCAGTCCCACGGGCGCTGCAACCGCGCCTGCGCGCTGAGCCGGCAGTTCTCGAACACGCTGAACGGGCCGTAGATCGTGTTGCGCTGGTAGCTGCGCCCGAGCCCGGCCTGCGCGCGTCGCGGTTGGGTCCAGCGCGAGACGTCGCGCCCGAGCAGCTCGACGCGGCCCTCGCTCGCGGGAATCTCGCCGCACAGCACGTTGATCAGCGTCGACTTGCCGGCGCCGTTGGTTCCGATGACCGCGTGCACGGTGCCGCGTCGCACCGACAGCGAAACGCGATCGACCGCGCGCAGCCCGCCGAAGCTGCGCGACACGTCGTGCGCGCGCAGCAGCACTTCATCGTCGGCGTCGCCGGGTGTTGCGGGAGTCGGATCACGCATGACGCAATCTCCGGCGCAGCGAAACGCGCCGCCCGATCTGGCGCCCGATGCCGATCAATCCGTGGGGCATCAACGCCACGCACGCGATGATCGCCAGCCCGAGCGTGAGCTGCCAGTGGCGCGAGAACTCGCCGAACAGCGCGTCGGACTGGAACAGCTCCTGCAGCAGCACGAAGGCGAAGGCGCCGAGCACCGCTCCCCACAGGCTGCCGATGCCGCCGAGGATGATCATGATCAGCACGGCGCCCGACTGGTGCCACGAAAGCAGTTCCGGGTTGACGAACCCGTCCTTGAGCGCCGACAGGAAACCCGCCAGCCCGGCGAGCATCGCCGCCACGACGAACGCGGCGAGCTTGTACGGATACGTCGGAAAGCCGGCGGCGCGCATGCGCTGCTCGTTGACGCGGATGCCGGCGAGCGCACGGCCGAAGCGGCTGCGCACGAGCAGCGAGAGCAGCCCGAAGGTGAAGGCGAGCGACGCGAGCACGAAGTAATAGAACGTGTGCCCGGCGTCGAGATCGAAGGGTCGCCAGCCGCCGATCGAGAACTCGGGGCGGAAATAGAGGTAGATGCCGTCGCTGCCCTGGCCGAGCTCGGTGTCGTGGAACACGTAATACGCCATCTGCGCGAACGCGAGCGTGACCATGATGAAGTAGATCCCGCGCGTGCGCAGCGACAGCGCGCCGACCGCGAGCGCGTACAGGCCGGCGGCGAGCATCGCGGCGGGCAGCACCACCCAGAGCGAGGCCGGCCCGCTCTGCGGCGTCATCAGCGCGACGACGTAGGCGGCGATGCCGAGGAACGCCGCGTGACCGAACGAGACGAGCCCGGTCTGGCCGACGAGCAGCTCCAGGCTGAGCGCGAAGATGGCGAGGATCATCATCTTCGTGACGAGATCGATCGCGAACGTGCCGCCGGTCAGCGGAAAGAAGGCAAGCGCAGCGATCGCGACGAGCGCGACGACGACGCGGGAGGACGACGATGCCGACATCACGGTTTCAGGCACTCCGGAACAGCCCTTCGGGGCGCCAAAGCAGGATCGCGGCCATCAGCACGTACACGAGCAGGCCGGCCGCCTGCGGAAAGAATACGGTGCCGAAGGTCTCGACGAAACCGACCAGCATCGCCGCGAGCAGCGCGCCGCGGATCGAGCCGATGCCGCCGATCACGACGACGACGAAGCAGATGATCAGCACCTGGTTGCCCATCCCCGGGTAGACCGAGGAGACCGGCGCGGCGATCGCCCCGGCGAGTGCCGCCAGCGCGACGCCGGCGGCGAACACCACGCGATACAGGAACTTGATGTCGATGCCCATCGCCTGGACCATCTCGCGGTTCGAGGCGCCGGCGCGAACCGTCATCCCGAGCCGCGTGCGCGTGATCACCCAGAACAGGCCGAGCGCGACCAGCACGCACACGCCGGAGACGAACAGCCGGTAGACCGGATACGTCATCAGCTCGCCGAGCGGGATCGTGCCGGCAAGCCAGTCGGGCGTCGAGACGCCGTGCACGTCGTCGCCGACCAGCAGGCTGCGCAACTCCTCGAAGACGAGGATCAGCGCGTAGGTCATCAGCACCTGCTGCAGGTGCTCGCGCTCGTACAGGTAGCTGAAGAACACCCACTCGAGCACGTAGCCGAGCACGACCGCGACCGCGACGACGAGCGCCAGCGTGACGAAGAACCCGCCGCCGACCGCCTGCTCGACGAACGGCGCCAGCGCGAACGCCATGTATGCGCCGATCATGTAGAAGCTGCCGTGCGCGAGATTGATGACGCCCATGATCCCGAAGATCAGCGTCAGGCCGCTGGCGACCAGGAACAGCAGCAGTCCGTACTGGATCGCGTTCAGGCACTGGACGAGAAAGACGACGGGATCCATGCGTGCGCCGTGTGAAGCGTGGGGAAGCCGCGGTTGTCGAAACGGGCGTCGGGCGCTGTCGAGCCCGGCGAATCAAAAAAAACCGGCCGCCGGACCGCTTTCGGTCCGACGGCCGCCCGACGCGGGCCGGTGGGTTACATGCGGCAGCCGCGTGCCGGGTCGGCGAGCGCCTTCACCGCGACGCCCTGCACCTGGTTGACCTTGCCGTCGACCTTGCGCAGATAGATGTCCTGCACCGGATTGTGCGCTTTCGACAGCGTGAACGCGCCACGCGGGCTGTCGACGCGCGCCTTCTCGATCGCCGCGACCAGCGAGTCCCGTTTGGTCTTGTCGCCCTTGTTGGCGCTCAGCCCGATGCCGAGCAGTTGCGCCGCATCGTAGCCCTGCACCGCGTACACGTCGGGCTGCATCTTGTAGGTCTTCGCATAGCCGAGGCGGAACGCGTTGTCCTTCGGCGTGTTCAACCCGTCGGCGTAGTGCAGCGTCGTGAGCAGGCCTTGAGCGGCTTCGCCCTGCGCTTCGAGCGTGCCGTCGGTGAGAAAGCCCGCGCCCACCAGCGGAATCGTCTTGTTCAGGCCCGCCGCGTGGTAGTCCTTGACGAACTTCACGGCACCGGCGCCGGCGAAGAACGTGTAGACGACGTCGGGCTTGATCGAGGCGATCTCGGTGAGCAGCGCCTGGAACTCCTCGCGCGGGAACGGCAGCGTCAACTCCTTCTCGACCTTGCCGCCGCCCTTCGTGAACGCCTCCTTGAAGCCGTTGACGCTCTCCTCGCCGGCGGCGTACTTCCAGGTGATCGTCACCGCGCGCTTGTAACCCTCCTTCGCGGCGACCTCGCCCATCGCATAGGCCGGCTGCCAGTTCGAGAACGAGCTGCGGAAGATGTTCGGCGCGCACATCGGCCCGGTGACCGCATCGGCGCCGGCGTTCGGAACGATCAGCAGCGTGCCGCTGTCCTTGGCGGCCTTGGCCATCGCCATCGCCACGCCCGAGTGGACCGTGCCGACGATGACGTCGACCTGGTCGCGCTTGATCAGCTTGTTGACGTTGTCGGTCGCTTTCGCCGGATCGCTCTCGTCGTCGACCCGCACGTACTCGACGTTCAGGCCGCCGAGCTTGCCGCCTTGCTCGTCGACGTACAGCTTGAATCCGTTCTCGATCGCGTTGCCCAGCGCCGTGTACGTGCCCGAGTACGGCAGCATGAAGCCGACCTTGACCGAGTCCGCCGCCGACGCGCCCACCGACAGCGCGGCGAATGCGGCTGCGACGGCGAGCTTCAATCCCTGTTTACCGTTCATCGAACCTCCTCCTCATGTGTCGATCACCCGGCATTATCGAGCCGGACTGCACGGCATGCGACCCGTGGCTTACCCCGAGCACGGATGCCCCGCTCCCGCTCCGGCCAGCCGTTGCGGCGCACGCAAAGTACTTCCTCGTCGCAACAGTGTCAAGCATTATAGTGCAGCTTCGACGCCGCTCGGGAGGCCGCGATCAGCGCTCGAGCAGGAATGCGCGGCGGCGCGAGAAACGTTCGCGCAACTCGTCCATGCGCAGCGACATCGCGCGTCGGTCGTCGCGGCGCACCAGCAGCACGACCGTGCGTCGCCGGTTGATCCACGCGACTTTCGAATGGCCCGATTCGCCGGTGCGCGCGACGAGTTCGATCCAGTCGCTGCGCGCCAGCCGATCGACCGCCTGCGCGGCATCGAGCGCGAGCCGGCGCGGAGCGCGCGGA